>JADYYN010000197.1 GCA_020853635.1 Gemmatimonadaceae bacterium | reverse complement strand
ATGAACGCTGTGACGGAACGCATTTGAATGGTTGAGGCTCGGCGAGCACTGGATCGTGCACTCGTCAAGGGTGTCGCGTGGACCGGGGCGGCCTCGTCCGCGGCTCAGGCCCTCTCGTGGGTCTCGACGCTGGTCGTCGTCCGTCTCCTCACCCCCGAGGACTACGGGCTTGTCGGGATCACGCAGGTGTATCTCGGGCTGGTGCTGCTCTTCAGCGAGTTCGGAATAGGCACAGCGGTCGTTACGCTACGCGAGTTGAGCCCACGGCAGGTCGCGCAGCTCAACTGCGTCGCGTTTCTGCTGGGCGCGGTGGCTCTCGCGGTGTCGGGGTTTTTGGCCGGCCCCCTCAGTGTCTTCTTCGGTGACTCCCGCCTCCTCGAACTTCTTTTGGTCTCGAGTCTGGTGCTTCCCGTCAGCGCCCTGGGAAGTGTCTCGTCGGCACAGATTCAGCGAAACCTGGACTTCGGGTACCTCGCCAGCGCGCACGTGGTGCAGTCCATCGCGACCGCGGCGACCACGCTCGGCATTGCCGTCTGGGGCGGCGGCTACTGGGCTCTGGCTCTCGGGACACTCGTTGGTCAGGCGGCTCTCAGCGCGATGTTGGTGGCGCGGTCACCCTCAGAGTTCCTGTGGCCGCAGTGGGCGTCGATCAAGTCGGCGCTCATCTTCAGCCGTCAGGTAATTCTTGAGCGCGTCGCGTGGTACGGCTATGCGGGCGCCGATCGTCTCGTGATCGGTAAAGTCCTCGGCGAGGCGGCGCTCGGCTTCTACTCCGTGGCTCAGACGCTCGGCATGCTCGCCGTCGAGAAGATCTCTGTGCTGCTGCTCCGCGTTGCGCCTGGCGTGCTCTCCGCGGTGCAACACGACGCGGCGGCGCTCCGGCGCTATCTGCTCTCCATGACGGAGGCGCTGTCTGTGGTCACCTTCCCCGTCTCGATCGGGTTGGCCATGGTGGCGGACGACATCGTGTACCTGATGCTCGGCGAGCGTTGGGTCGGCGTCATCCCGGTGCTGCAGGTGCTCGGATTGGTCGGAGCGTATCAGTCGATCACCGCGCTCCTGACACGCGTGCTCGCGGTCGTCGGCGAGACTCGCATCAGCATGCACGTCGCGTGGGGCACCCTCGTGGTACTTCCGCCAGCGTTCCTGATCGCGACGCGGTTCGGGCTCGCCGGCGTCGCGGCGGTGTGGATAGTCATCTACCCCCTCACCCAAATTCCGCTCTACCTCCGGCTGCGCCAGCGCATCCAGCTCAGTCTCTTCGACTACGTCAAGTCACTCTGGCCCGCGACAAGTGCGGCCCTGGTGATGACGGTCAGCCTCTACACCGCCGACCTCTGGCCATTCTGGGTGGAGCTCCCGCGACCGCTACAACTCGCGGCGACCATCGGCCTTGGAGGCTTCATGTATACGCTGACCATCTTCGGCTTGCACCGCGAGAGAGTCCGGCGGTTCCGTGCGCTCCTGACCGACATCCGCCAGCCAGGGGTGTCGCGCGGGACGCACGCCGCGACGTAGCGCCAGGCCAGGCACACGGTCCCGATGCGCGCGGCACACGAAGGCTCGTATCTTTCACTCGCTCTTCATCTGACCCAAGACCGTCAAGGGCCGCCCATGATCGTTCCGCGCCGCGTTCTCCTCCTGCTTCTCCTCGCGATCCTCTCGGTCCTGCCGCAGTCGTGCTCGGACCCGGTCGGACCCGAGCTGCTTCGAGTGGAGACACTCCAGGTGGCTCCGGCGCTCGTGCCGTGCTCGGTGGGTTCTGCAGCGAACTGCCTGCAGATCCGCGCGCGCGACACCGACCCGTGGGAGATCCTTCAGGATCCCATCGAAGGTTTCTCGTACGAACCCGGCTTCCTGTGGGTGATTCGCGTGAATGTGTTCCGGATCGAGAACCCGCCAGTGGGGGGATCTGACGAGCTCTACCGATTCAAGGACCTCGTGAGCAGGACGCCGGCACCGTAACGCCCTTCGGGGTCGTGTCGCCTCCGCCGCCGCCGTCGCGCAGGTTCGAGGGTCTCCCCCTCCTCCCCCTGCGTCACTGCCCCGCGTCCACGTCGACCATGACCCCCTCCCCCCGCTTCGCCCAACGCGTCTTCTCCATCGCCGGCGTCTACGGCCTGCTGGTCCTCTTCCCGATGTACTTCTTGGAGGAGCGGATCGGACGTGACACGCCGCCGGCGATCACGCACCCGGAGCACTTCTACGGATTCATCGGCACGGCGCTGGTCTTCCAGCTGGTGTTCCTCATCGTCGCGCGGGATCCGCTGCGGTATCGAGCACTGATGCCCGTGGCGGTCCTCGAGAAGCTGGCCTTCGGTGTACCCGTGTGGCTGCTCTTCGCGCAGGGACGCGTTGCGCCGTCCGTGGTCGCGGCCGGCTCCATCGATCTGCTGCTGGGCGTGTGCTTCGTCCTCGCCTACTTCAAAACAGCCCCCGCATGATCGGCACCCCCGAGCTCTCCACGCAGCGCGCGTTCACCGCCGCGGTCATCCCGCTCGACGTCCCACGCGACCAGATGTCCGCGGTGATGCCGCCCGCGATCGCCGAGCTCCGGCACGTCATCGCCGAGCAGGGGCTGCGCGTCACGGGGAGCCTGTTCTGCCATCACGTGCGCCTGTCGCGCGAGCGGTTCACGTTCGAAGTCGGCTTCCCCGTCGCGACGGAGGCACGTGCGGCGGGGCGCGTGGCACCCGCGCACTATCCCGAGCTCCGCATCGCACACGTGGTGCACACGGGTCCGTACGAGCAGCTCTTCAAGGCGTGGACGGCGTTCGAGATCTGGATCCAAGCCGCACGGCTCACCACCGCCTCGACCCTCTTCGAGCGCTATCGGCGCGGTCCCGAGTCGGGCGCGCCGCCGACGGAGTGGGAAACGGAGCTGATCCGCCCGCTCGCGTGAGAGATCCTAGGCCGGGCGGCGCCTGATCCGCGTGGGCCGCACAGCCTCGGGAGAACCCGCACAGGATATGCGGCATTCGACTACTTCCCGCGCAGTCTCCGTGCGCGACATTACATTCGTTGTTGGTTGTGTAGGAATGTAATAACCACGGAGATCCCATGCGTGTCGTCGTTCTCGGGTCGGGCGTCGCCGGCCACACCGCCGCCGCGTTAGCCCGCAAATGGCTGGGCAAGGAGCACGACGTCATCGTCGTGTCGCCCAAGGATCACTACAACTGGATTCCCTCCAACATCTGGGTCGGCGTCGGGCTGATGGAACCCAAAGAGGTCACCTTCGACCTCAAGCCCGTCTACCAGAAGCAGGGCATCCAGTTCGTGCACGGCGCCGCGCGCGAACTCCATCCCGAGGGGAGCAGCACCGACCCCACGCCCTACGTGATGGTCGCGCCGACCGGTGGCGCCGCAGAGGCGCGCGAGAAGGTGCCGTACGACTATCTCATCAACGCCACCGGGCCGCGACTCCGCTTCGACAAGACGCCCGGCCTCGGTCCGCAGGGCTTCACGCAGTCCGTCTGCACGGAGGACAACGCCAAACACGCGGCCCGTGCGCTCGACGCCGCCGTCGAAAAGATGAAGGCCGGCCAGCGCCAGAAGATCGTGATCGGCGTGGGCCATGGCACCGCGACCTGTCAGGGCGCGGCGTTCGAGTACATCGTGAACGTGGAGTTCGAACTCCGGCAGCGCGGCGTCCGCCACATGGCCGACATCGTCTGGCTCACCAACGAGTACGAACTCGGCGACTTCGGCATGGGCGGCATGCACTTCGAGTACGGCGGCTACGTCACGCCGAGCAGCACGTTCAACGCATCGCTGTTCGCGGAGCGCGGGATCGAGTGGGTCACGCGTGCGCATCCCACGAAGGTCGAGGCAGGGAAGGTGCACTACGAGCAGCTCGACGGCAGCACGCACGAACTCGCGTTCGACTTCGCGATGCTGCTCCCGCCGTTCACCGGCGTCGGCATGACGGCCTTCGACAGACACGGCGCCGACATCACCGCGAAGCTGTTCCAGCCGAACGAGTTCATGAAGGTCGATGCCGACTACACCGCGAAGCCATTCGACCAGTGGCGCGCCGGCGATTGGCCGAGCACGTACCAGTCCCCCGCGTTCAAGAACATCTTCGCGGCGGGCATCGCGTTCGCACCGCCACACGCGATCTCGCGGCCGATGACCAGCCCCAGCGGCACGCTCATCGCGCCGGCGCCACCGCGCACCGGCATGCCCTCGGCGATGATCGGCAAGGCGGTCGCCAAGAGCATCGTCGACATGATCCACGGCGCCACGGGGCCCACGCAGCACACGTCGATGGCGAAGATGGGCGCGGCCTGCGTCGCGTCGGCCGGGGCGAATCCGTTCACCGGCACGGCCGCGGCCATGACCGTGTTCCCCATCGTGCCGGATTTCGAAAGTTATCCCGGCTACGGTCGAGACTTGAAGCGTACCTTCGGGGAGATCGGACTCGCCGGCCACTGGATCAAGATCATCCTGCATCATCTCTTCCTCTACAAGGCTCGCCTGCGTCCTGGGTGGAGCCTCATCCCGGAGTGATCCGATGCCACTGATCGACCATCCACACGTCACGCGTCCGACCCGCTTCACCGTCTTTCTGCGGACGTTCATCCCGTGGCAGCTCTATCGCTTCGTGCGCCTCAACCTGAAGATGCTCGGCATCATCCGCGACAGTCACTGAGTGCGCGGGCGAGCGTCCTCGTGCGTGCACTCGCACGCGCGTTCGCGCTCGTACTCGTGTCGGCCATCGCCGCACCGATGCCGGCGCAGGTGTCCTCGGCGCTACCCACCGCGGATGACACGACTGCCGTGTTGCAAGCGGCCGCCGTCGAGTGGCGGGGATGGGAGGCGGCACGCCGGACCATTGCGGGCGCCCAGTGCCGCGCAGGCATCGCGGGCACGTGCGCGCCCAAGTCCGCTGCGGCGCGGTGGTCCGCGGCGGTGCTCGACCGCGCGAACGTCCGCGTGTTCGCGACCGCGGTCGGCGCGCGCGTGGTCGCGGGTGCTGCGGTGCCCGCGTGCGGCGCGCCGAGTGCCCCGCGATTCCTGGCGCGCGCCCGTGTGCGCTTCGTCACGGCCGACTCCGCCGTGGTGACGGTGGATGTCCGCTGCCAGCCGACGACACTCGAGACGGCCGTCACTCCGCCGCCTCAGGTGGAGCTGCGCGCCTATGCCGTGCGTCGTGTGGACTGCAGCACCTGGGTCGCGCGCGAGACCGCGTCGCTCACGTCGGGGTGAGTCGTTGGCCTGACGCCAACGCGATGGCCCGGGACAACGCTTCCATCGTGTACGGCTTCACCAAGCGCTCCCGGAAGCCGAGGGAAGGCAGATCCTCCTGGTCGGCGGGATCGAAGAATCCGCTCGCGTAGACCAACGCCAGCGCCGGATGCCGCGCGTGCACGCGCCGCGCCGTCTCGATGCCGTTGAGTCGCGGCATGTTGCCGTCCAGCAGCACGACGGTGAAGCCGTGGTCATCGCGATCGAGTCGCTCGATCGCGCGGATGCCGTCCTCCACCGCTTCCACGTCGTAGCCGAGTCGGTGGAGCATGCGCACCGCGACATCGCGTACGAGGTCTTCGTCATCGACGACGAGCACACGCACACCCGGTGCCGCCGGGATGATGGTGCGCTCGCTGAGGCTCGGCGCGACGCCATCCATGGTGCAGGGCAGGAAGACACGGGCCGTGGTGCCTTCGTCCGGCGCGCTCTCGAGCACAATTGTCCCGCGATGGTCCTTGATGGTGCCATACACCATCGCGAGGCCGAGTCCGGTGCCTTTGCCGGTCTCCTTGGTGGTGAAGAATGGCTCGAACACCCGGCGCAGCACATCGGGCGGCATGCCCGCGCCGGAGTCGCGCACGGTGATGCAGACCATCGGTCCGTCACCCGGCACGCCATGCCGCACACGGAAGGTGGTGCTCGGACTCGATTCCTCGGCTGTGATGTGCAGCGTGCCGCCGGTCGGCATCGCGTCGCGGGCGTTGAGCGCGAGGTTGAGCAGGGCGTTGGAGAGCAGTGAGCGGTCGCCACGGATGGTCGCGTGAAGTTCGACCGAGGCGTGCACCTCGATCCGGCGGTCGAAGGTGCGTCGGATGAGATCGACCGTCTCGCGCAGCATGGCGTCGAGCGCGAACGGTTCCTCGCGATGCGGATTGCGGCGCGCGAGGGTGAGCAGGCTACGTGCCAGATCCGCGCCCCGCGACGCAGTGCGACGGATGGCGATCGCGTCCTCGCGCACTTCGTCCGAGCTACCGGCGTCGTGCTCCAGCAGTTCCGCGTACCCGATGATCCCTGCGAGCAGATTGTTGAAGTCGTGGGCGACGCCGCCCGCGAGTTGTCCGACCGCGTCCATCTTCATCGACTGCAGCAGCTCGTGTTCGAGGCGGCGCTGTTCGGTGACGTCCTGCACCACGGTGATGACCTGCCGTGGCGCACCGTCGCTGTCGGTGAGCAACGCGCCGGTCACGTGTACGGACGCCAGCGACCCGTCCCCCCGCCGATACCGCTTCTCGATCCGGACGATCGGCTCACCCTGCAACAATCTCGGCCAGGCGAGCATGTCGAGGCTCGCGTCCTCCGGGTGCGTGAACTCGGTGAAGCGATGACCGACGATCTCCGCCGGCTCGCGCCCGAGGATGGCGCTCATCGCGCGATTGATGCGCACGTACGTCCCGTCGAGCGCGATCTCGGCGAGGCCGACGGCCGCATGTTCGAACGCGTCGCGGTAACGTTGCTCGCTCTCCGCGACCGCCGCCGCGGCGGCGGCGCGGCCGAGGGCGGCGCGTTGCGAGCGCAGCACCGCGGTGGTGTTGTTGAAATGGGTGGAGAGGCGACCGAGCTCGTCGAGGCGGGTGACGGGGAGTTCGACGTTGAGGTCGCCCGCACGGATGCGCGTGAGTGACTCGTCGAGCGCGGCGATCGGCGTGAACAATCGGCGCTGCAGCAGCCACCAGAGCACCGGCACGGCGATGACGACGGTGAGCAACCAGACAGCGAACAGGATGCCGATGAGTCCCGCGTCCCGTTCGAGGCGCGACTCCGCGAGCGCCAGATCCGACAGGGCTTCGGCGGTCACCCTGACGATACTACGCCGGTGTTCATCCTCCAGCGAGTCGGCGCGGGCAAGGAGCCTGCGTGCGGCAGGCGTGTCCGCGACGTCGAGCGCGCCCACCATGCCAAGGATGGCGCTCCCGAGATGGGTCGCGGAGACATCCGCCGCTTCGATCGCGAGCCCCAGTGACGGCGAGAACGTCGCGGGATCGAGATCAGGCTGTAGCATCGTCTTCGAGCGCAACAGGGCCTCGACGCGGAGCCGACGGATGTTGAGTTCACCCGTGGTCAGCACACCTTCCTCAGGATGCTCGATCAGGAGGCGGAACTCCTCGATCATGCCCTCCAACGCGCTCGCGAGCTTCGCCTGGACGGTGAAGTCGGTCAAGGTGCGCGAGGCTCGGGCGCGCAGGGTTGTCGCGCTTGGCGCGACGACGACGGTCAGCGCCGCCACGATCAGCCCGATCATGACGAGCGTCAGGGACGTCGCGATCAGCAGGGCCGCGCGGACGGTGAGGACGTTCCGGGGCCGAGCGGACACGCTCAATTGCGCTCCGCGGTGAGCTGTCGTACCCGCAGCACCGTGCGGCGTGGCTCGAGGAACGTGATCGGCCCGGTCACGCCATGGTACGGTGGGTGGCCCGGCGTGCCGAGCGCTTGGAGCCAACGGCGGATCGCGGCCCGACTGGTGTGTCCCTCGCGAACGGCTTGCGCGATGAGCATGAACGCGTCGTGCGTCATCGCTTGGCCGGGCGTCGGGTCGCGGCCGGTTTCGGCACGGGCCCGCCTCACGAACGCGAGGGAGAGCGAGTCGGTGCCGGGCTCCCACGTGACGACATACCCCAGCGCCCGGCGCTCGGCGGCGCTGAGTGCGTTGCGGGGGAGTTCGCTCGGATCGAACGCGTCTGCTGCGAGGATGCGGATGGCAGGGGCCAGCGCGACCAACGTGCGCACGGCGCACACCGTCTGTGCCGTGGAGAGCGCGACGATCACCACGTCGGGCGTGGCCCGGCGGAGCAGCGCCCGAGTGATGCTCTCCATGGCGTCGCGCTCGCCTTGATGGCATTCCCGACCCGCGAGCGCGGCATCTCCGGTCAGACGCTGGCTCCGTGCGGAGAATCGCGCCCGGACGCCCTCGTGGATCCCGACGCCAAAAGCGTCGGCGACGTACAGCATCGCCACGCGCGCCCCTTTGAGCGAGTCGATCGCGTAGTCCGCGAGGAACGCCCCCTCCACGTCATCGGGCGGCGAGAGCGGGAACAGATGCTCGCGCGCGTCGCGCAGCAGCCGCGAGGACGCGGTGGGCACGATGACCGGGACGCCGGCGGCGCCGTAGATCGGCGACGCGAGCAGCGTGCTCTTGCTGCCGGCGTGCCCGACGACGGCGACCACTCGCGGGTCAGACGCGAAACGCTCGGCCTGGCCGGTCTCGCTGCCTTCCGCATTGGTGGGTACGACCTCCCACGGCACAATCGTCAATCGCGGCAGTGCCGTGCTATCCAACATGCCACGCGCCACGTTCACCAGGACGCGCGACTGGTCCCCGACGGGCACCGCGTGGCCGACTCGCAGCTCGCGCTCAGGCTGGCCGCATGCGAGTAGCGCCGACAATCCGATTCCGAGAGCGATCGGTCGAACGAGGCCTGGCACCATTCCTCCAACGATGGACGGCTCAATGTGGGGGAAAGCCTGAAATGGTGCCAGAGGCGCAGGCCAAAACCTTTGGGGTCTGTTCGCTTCGACAGTAACATCCACTGGTGAACGACTTGCGGTGACTGTCGGCGATGGCCAGAATAGCGAGCCTCGAACCGACCGCGTCGTGTCCGCACACCTCCCAGAATCCTCTCTATCGGCTCCATTGAACGACGCTGCACCGCTGTCCGAGGAAAGTGCTGACGCATGGCGCGAGGCGTGGCGACGCGCCGCCCATGATGCGCGTGAAGGGCACGAACGGATCGCTGAGCAGTTGCGACATCGTCAGGCGATCCACGCCTTGGCGACCATGGAGCACGTCGATCTCGAAGCGTCGGTCAAGCTCACGGTCGAGCGACTCGCCGAGGCGCTCGGCGTGGCGCGCGTGTCGGTCTGGCTCTACAACGCGGACCGCACCGAGATCGCCTGCGTCGGGTTGATCGCCCACGGCGACTACAGCGACCGCCGCATCGTACTCAGCTCGACGGAGTATCCTGCGTACTTCAACGCGATCCGCGACCTGCGGCTCATTGAAGCGAGTCAGGCGCGAACCGACCAGCGCACCGCGGAGTTCCGCCAGAACTACCTCGAGCCGCTTGGCATCACCTCCATGCTCGATGTGTCGCTCCTGGTGGGGGGCGAGTCCATCGGCGTGATCTGCGCCGAGCACGTGGGACCTGAGCGCGTGTGGTCGGACGCCGAAGCGGATCTCATGACCTCGGCCGCGGCCTTGTTGGCGATCGCGTTCGCGATCGAGCATCGGCGCTCGCTGCAGGACCAGTTGCGCCAGTCGCAGAAGATGGAAGCGGTCGGGCTTCTCGCCGGCGGTATCGCGCACGATGTGAACAACGTGCTCAACATCGTGCTCGGCGAGGCCGATCTGCTCGAGGACGAGAGTCACGATCCCAAGCTCGTGCGGGAAGGGCTCGCGAACATCCGCGAGGCCGCGAAGAAGGCGGCCGGGCTCACGCACAAACTGCTCACGTTCTCTCGGCAACGCGCAGTCGCTCTCACGCCGATCGATCTCAATGCCGTCGTCGAGGAGTTCGAGCGCATGGCCCGCCGCGTCGCTGGTGAGACCGTCACGGTGGTCCTGCGTCGTGCACCGGGTCCGCTGCCAGTCCTCGCGGACAGCACGTTGCTCGAGCAGGTCCTGCTGAACCTGGTCGTGAACGCGCGGCAGGCGATGCCCGACGGCGGTGAGCTCGTGATCGCCGCGTCGGCGATCCCTGCGGGCACCATGTCCGTCGATTCCGGCGGTGATGAAACGAAGGCGTACGCCTGCATCACCATCACCGATACCGGGGTGGGCATGGACGCCGACGTGGTGGCGCGGATCTGGGAGCCGTTCTTCACCACGCGTGAACTCGGCTCGGGGCTCGGGCTCTCGATCGTGCATGGCGCCGTGCGGCAGATGCGTGGGTTCGCGACCGTGGAGAGCGCGATCGGGCGCGGCACATCGTTCGCGCTGCATTTCCCGCTCACCGAGGAATACGCCGCACACGCCGCCGCCGAGGTGCACGAGCGGCCCTCGTACCGTTCGAGTGTGGGGCGGATTCTGCTCGCCGAGGACGATCCGCAGGTGCGTCGTGTGCTCGCCTTGGTGCTCCGGCGCGCCGGCCTCACGGTGACCGAGGCGCAGAACGGCGAGGAAGCGCTCAACCTCTTCGTGCGCCATCCGCTCGGCTACGATCTGCTCGTCAGCGATGTCGCGATGCCGGTGCTCGACGGTCCCTCCGCGTACCGCCGCATGCGGACCATGCGCCCGGGGTTCTCAGCGCTCTTCCTCACCGGCTACGCGCCCGAGACCATGCGCGTGGAAACACTCGGGCGGGACGGGGCTCCGGTCCGCTGGTTGTCCAAGCCGGTGGCACGCGAAGTGCTTTTGTCTGCCGTGGGCGAACTCCTGGGCAAACGGGCGCCGCTGCTGAGCTAAAGTCGCCGCCCGAGGGGGCCGACACTGCTGGCATGGACGTCTATGTCGCGCGGCAGCCCATCTTCAACTCCCTCGGCGCCGTCGTCGGCTACGAGCTCCTCTATCGCGAAGGCACGGTCGACAACTCGGCCGGCGACAACTGCGACTCGGCGACGATGTCGGCGCGTACCATCGTGTCGTCGTTGGTCGATATCGGCCTGGCCGAACTCGTCGGCTCCTCGCGCGCGTGGATCAACATTCCCGAGGCGGCGCTGCTCGAGGATGCCTGGTCGCTGCTTGACCGCACGAGCTGCGTGATCGAGGTGCTGGAGACGGTGCCTGTCACCGAAGACACCACGGCGGCGGTGCAGCGCATGGTCTCCGCGGGGTACGAGATGGCGCTCGACGACTTCGTGAACACGCCGGAGCACGAGCCGTTCCTGTCGAAGGCGCGCGTGATCAAGCTCGACGTGCTCGGGAAGGATCCGCTCGCACTCGAGGAGCAGGTGCGCGCGTATCGCAAGCGCGGCCTCACTGTGCTGGCGGAACGCATCGAGACGCAGCAGCAGTATCAGGCGTGTCTGCGCGCCGGGTTCGAGCTGTTCCAGGGCTACTACTTCGCGCGCCCCGAGGTGATGGCTGGCGTGCGCGTCGCGCCGCAGGTGCCCGTGCTCGCGCAGGCCATCAACAAGCTCGCCGACGACGACTTCAACGTCCGCGAGCTCGAGCAGACCTTCCAAGGTGATCCGTCGCTCACGTACAAGCTGTTGCGCATCGCGAACTCGGCGGCGCATGGCAACGGGAGCGTCGATTCCGTGCGCAAAGCCATCGCGATGGTGGGCCGCACGTCGTTGCGCCGCTGGCTCGTGGTCTTGCTCGCGGCGAGTGGGCCGCAGAAGCGTGGCGAGGACTCGGAGCGCTTCCGCGTCGCGCTGGAGCGCGCCCGGTTCGCCGAGCTCGTCATGGAGCGCCTCGACCGTCGTCGCAGTCCGTCGGCGTTCCTCGCCGGGCTGCTCTCGATGCTCGATGTGGTCCTCGGGGTACCGCTCGAGGAGATCATCACCATGGTCAACGTGTCGGACGAGGTGCGTTATGCGCTCCTCGACCGGCTCGGTCCGCTCGCCGGCCCGATCCTGCTCTCGGAGCACTGCGAACTCGGGTTGTGGGAGGCTGCGACGGGGCAGGCGAAGGAGCTGGGGCTCACGCCTGAGGAAGTGCAGCAGATCGTGCTCGAAGCGGCGCGGTGGACCCGCAGCGTGCGCTCCTCGCTCTAGCGTAGGGTCGTCGCAGGCTCGTCGAACGCTAGAACCAATGGCCCACACGGATCAGGGCCTGACGACGATTCAGATTGTTGAAGCCCTGCTCGAGCCGGATCGGCCCGAGCGGGGTGTCGAGGTCCACCCCGATGCGTGCGCCGCTCAGGAGTACACCCTGCAAGTGCAGTGAGTCGCTGTGCCAGTCGCCGGTGCCCATGAGGCCGGCCATCGGCTCCAGTCGCGCAGAGACCCCGCGCCAGAGGCGCCAGCGGAGCAGCAACGACGCGAACAACTCGTGGTCACCGCGCCCCTCGAGCATGCGTAGTCCGGCGAATCCATCGAGCCCGCCGAGCGTGAAGGACTGCGAGAGCGGCAACGCGCTGCCCCAACCCGCGCGGATGCGCGGCGTGAGTGTCGCGGGTCCCATCCGGCGCGTGCGCGAGACATCGAGTCGCACGCGCTGCCACTTCGAGGAGGCGATCGCCTCGAGTGCGATGAGTGGCTGCGGCGCGCCGGCCTCACGGAGGCGCACGGCGTAGCGAACACCGAGGTGCCCTTGCCGCTCCATGCGGGCCACGCGCCAGAACCGCGCGTCGAGGCCGAACTCCTGCGACCACCCCGGCTCCAGCAAGGGGCGCACGCCGATTACCAACACTTGTTCGTCGCTCGCGACCGTTGGCAGCTCACCGTTCGCGTCGAACACGCGGAGGTCTTCGGCGGAGATCTCGGCCGACACGCCGATCGGGACGTAGCGCGTCGCCACCCGCGCGCGCCGACGCGCCACGAGCGTGAGGTCGCTGCGGTACGTGCCGGCGGTGAGCAACGCCGTGCCTTCGAGGTCGCTGCCAAGCAACGATCGATCGACCCCGCCGACCCACAAGCGTCCCGACATCGTGTGATCGAACGCCGCGCCGAGCCCGAACGACTTGCGCGGCGCGAGTTCCACGGCGACGTCCATGTTCACGTCGGTCGCATCACCGGTCGGCGCGATCCACACGCTGCGGTAGCGTTCGTTGCGCGCGAGTCGCGCCAGCCCCGTCGCGGTCGCCTCGGTATCGATCGACCGGCGATTCCCGAGCGCGAGTTCGCGGACCACCGCCTCGCGTTCGCGGATCGACTCCGGCAGCACGCGCGTCCGTGCGATGCGGGTGGGCAGCATCGGCGCGACGCGGGTGGTGTTGATGGGCCGCAGGCAGCTCGCGGCACCCAACGCCGCGTCCGCGGCGCGTCGCCCGGTGGCGATGAGCGTGTCGAACGCACTCGGCGAGAAGTCGAGCGGGTCGAAGTCCGCCGTGGGCATGGCGACGCGCACGTCGTTGGCGCCTAAGTCGAGCGAGTCCTGCACCCAGAGGTACTCGAACAACGCGCTCGTCACCGTGAGCGGATTGTCGAAGTCCGCCGGATCGGGCAGCGGCGAGGCGATGGTGGACGCGATGACGCGCTGCGCGCCGAGTGATCGCGCGATGCCCACGGGCACGTTCGACGAGAGCCCGCCGTCCACCAGTGAACGCCCGTCGAGCTGCACGGGACGCAGGATGAGCGGGATCGACATGCTCGCGCGCACCGCGCGCGCCAGATCACCGCGCCCGAGTGACACGACGCTGCGGTCGGCGAGCTCAGTGGCGACGGCGCGGAACGGGATGGGCAGCGAGTCGAAATCCCCGCGCGCGAGGAGATTGCCGCGCAGCATCACGCGGGCCAACGCCGCACTGACCTCACCTTCGCGGACGGCGCCCGTCTGGATCACCCAGCGCGTGCCCTGCTTCTCCCACACGATGGCCGGCTGCAGGCCTTCAAGCGACGACGAGACCACGGGGTCGTAGCTGCGGATGATCGCCTCGAGATGTTCATCGCGCAGCGCGCGTTCGACCTCGGCGGCGTTGAGTCCGCTGGCGTAGAGTGCGCCGACGATCGCACCCATGCTGGTGCCGACGATGAGGTCGGGGACGACGCCGAGTGAGTCGAGGGTGCGGAGCAGGCCGATGTGGGCGAGGCCTTTGGCGCCACCGCCGGCGAGGACCAAGGCCGTGCGCGCCGGCTCGCAGCTGAGCTGCGCGCGCGCCGGGGTCGCCGCACACCACAGCAGGAGGGAGGCCAAGAGGCGCTTCACAGTCGGAATATGTGGGCTGGGACGCCCCATTACTATTCGGCCGTGGACGTCCGCATCCTTCTCGCCTTCGCCGCGACCTGGCTCATCTGGGGCTCCACCTACCTGTTCATCGCCCTCGCGGTGCATGAACTGCCGCCGTTCCTGGTGTCGGGTTCGCGGAACTTCACGGCCGGGCTGCTGCTGTTCGGATGGCTGCGCCTGCGCGGTGCGGCCGCCCCCACCGCGCTCCAGTGGCGCAACGCGATCATCGTGGGCGTGATGCTGCTCGGCGCCGGCAACGGCGCGGTGACCTGGTCGGAGAAGAGCGAACCCTCGGGCGTGGTCGCGCTGCTGGTCTCGCTCGTGCCCCTCTGGCTCTTGGTGTTCGGGTGGATCGGCAAGAAGGGCGTGAAGCCGGCCGCTCTTGAGGTGGTAGGCGTTCTGCTCGGCTTGGTGGGCATCGCGATGCTCGTGCTGCCGCACACCGATGCCGCCGGCACCACCACGGCCGGCGTGAGTCTGCTCGGCTTGAGTGTGCTCCTGATGAGTACGCTCAGTTGGTCCGGCGGCTCACTGTTCGCGCGCCAGTTGCCGCCCATGCCCGAGCCCATGCTGGGTAGCGGGATGGAGATGATGGCCGGCGGATCGGCGTTGCTGCTGCTCTCGCTGCTCACCAACGAGTGGGCCTCGGTCGATGCCTCCCGGATCACCTGGAAGGGGATCGGCAGTCTGCTCTATCTGATCGTCTTCGGGTCGATCGTCGGCTTCACGGCGTACAAGTACCTGCTCGCGCGGGTGCGCCCCGCGCTGGTCGGCACCTACGCGTTCGTGAATCCGGTGGTCGCGGTCGCGCTCGGCTGGGCCTTCCTCGGGGAACCGCTGACATGGCCGATCCTCATCGCGATGCTGACCATCGTCAGCGCGGTGGCGATGATCTCGCTGCGACCGTACTTTAGCAGACGATGACGCTGACGCCCGACTTCACGGGCAGCTCCGGCCAAGGCGACGTAGGCACTGCCGCCGGAACGCTCCCAACCGAACAACCGGTGTACCTCGGTGAGCCCGAGACAGACGTCGCCCTCTGGGCGGTGATCTTCGCGGGCGGCATCGGGTCCCGGTTCTGGCCGCTGTCCACGCCGGCGCGCCCCAAGCCGCTGCTGGCGCTGGTCTCTGACCGCACGCTCATCGAAGACGCGGTGGGGCGTCTGCAGCCGGCGATCCCGCCGGAGCGTGTGCTCATCCTCACCAGCCGTGACATCGCGCCGGCCATCCGCACGGTCACCAAGGACGTACCCGAAGAGAACGTGCTGGTGGAGCCGCGTCCGCTCGGCACCGCGGCGGCGTTGGCGTGGGCGTCGCAGGAGTTGGTGCGACGCGGAGGGCCCAGTGCCATGATGTGCGCCGTGCACGCCGACCTCGCGGTGGATTTCCCCGATGAGTTCCGTCGCACGCTGCGTCGTGCGGCCGCGTACGCCGCGCGCGAGCGGGCGTTGGTGAGCATCGGCATCCGCCCGACACGGCCGGAGACCGGGTTCGGCTACGTGATGACGGGCCCGCCACTCGACTCCGACGCGCCGCTCGTGCGCGGCGGTGCGGCGACCACGCTCGGCTACATCGAGAAGCCGTCGATGGCCGAAGCCGAAGCGCGCATCGCCGATGGCGCGCTGTGGCACGGCGGGGTGGTGGTGGGCGCGGCGGGCGTGTTCCTGCAGGAACTGCGTCGCCACTGCGCGGAGGTGCGTGATGCCCTCGATCCGCTCGCGGCGGGGAATCTGCCGGGCTTCGTCGGACTGGTGCGCGCGACTTCGTTGGAGCGCGGGTTGCTCGAGCGCACGGATCGCCTGCTCGTGCTGCAGGGTGATTTCGGCTGGGACGACGTGGGTACTTGGGCCTCACTTCGCCGCGCGCGTGAACTCGATGACGACGGCAACGGCGCGTTCGGCGATGTCACGTTCGTCGATGCCGACTGCAACGTCGTGCACTCGGGGCATGGCAGCGTGGTGATGTACGGCGTGAGCAAGATGCTGGTCGTCACGCTCAACGGTCTCACGTTCGTCACGACACTCGACCGCGCGTCCGATCTCAATCGCCTGCTCGATGCGCTGCCGGGCTCCATGCGCATCCATCCGACCGGCCTACCGCGCTAACACCTTCCGCGGTGTCATCGCCGCGGTCGCGGCCAGAAGGACGAGGGTGATCCACAGGGCGTCGGCGAGCAGCAGATGCAGCAGCTGCATCCAGATGGGCGCGAGCAGCAGGATGTTCACCAACCCGGCTGCGAGCTGCACCGCCACGAGCGTGCCGAGTGCGATCGCGAGCGTGCGCACGGTCGGCGCGGTGCGACGCTGCGCGTTCACGCCCGCCGCGAGCCAGAGCACGAACGCCATGAGCACCGCGAAGGTCGGATGGATGATCCGCAGCCGCAGCAGGAAGTGCGCGGTAGGCGAGAAGTCCTGTGCGAGTCCTTCGGCGAGCGAGCTGGCGGGGAACAGCGTGTCGCCCAACGCCGTGATTGCGCCCGACATGCCGAGGAAAAGCGTGCCAAGCAGACTGATCACGAGCAATGTGATCTCGCTGCCCTTCATGTCGAACGTCGGCTCCGCTGGGCCATCCGCGAGCCAGGGGACCAAAGCGAGCGCCGCGACCAGACCGAACGTGTTGAGCAGGTGCGCCGCGAGCCAGTACGCGCGGGCGATGCTCGCGTTGTCGGCGACGTACTCAAAAAGCACGAGTCCGGCTCCCACCAACGCCTCGGTGACCATGAGCGCCATGGCGACGTGGGCGACCGCGCGTACCGCGGAGCCGCGCGGGAAGATGCGCCGCGCCCAGACGAGTTGTCCGACCACCAGGAGGAACGCGATGCCCGACGTGGCACGATGGGTGAGCTCGACGATGGTCTCGAGCGAGGCCTCACGCGGGATGACGGTCCCGTTGCACAGCGGCCAATGCGCGCCGCAGCCCGCACCGGACCCCGAGGCGCGGACATAGGCACCCCACAGGATCACGAGTAGGTTATACGCAAGGACGGCCCAGCCATATTTCGCAAAGCGCGACATCACCCGAGCTCTCCACATGAAAAGCAGCACGATCATCACCATCCTGCTCGCCGTCGGCTTCGCCGGCATCCTGCTCTACTCCACGCTCTCCGCGCAGCAGGTCGAATGCACGGCCTGCGTGACGTTCAACGGCAAGGAGAACTGTGCGGCCGCGTCGGGCAAGACCAACGACGAAGCGCTCAGGCAGGCCGTGAGCACCGCCTGCGGCACCCTGGCGCAGGGCATGGACGAGTCGATCCGCTGCGCCAATCTGCCGCCGCAGCGTCCAGCCTGTCGCACGCGCTGAGCGCACCGTGCGCGCGCGCCACCTCCGCCAGCGACCCACGTGAACGAAGCGAAGTCTAACGAGAGCGAACGCGAGGCGCTGATCCGCTGGCGCAGCGACACGCCCGGCTGCGGTATCCGTGTCCACCTGAACAACGCTGGGGCCTCGCTCATGCCTGCGGTGGTGAAGGACGCCATCACCGCGCACCTCGGCCGCGAGGCGATCGAAGGTGGCTACGAGGCCGCGGACGCGCAGGCACCGGCGCTGGCGGCAGCGTACACCGCGGTCGCCGACGTCATCGGCGCGGCCGCACGCAACATCGCCGTGGTGCGGAGCGCCACCGACGCCTTCGCGCTCGCGCTCTCGGCGTTCGATTTCGCGCCCGACGACGTGATCCTCACCAGCAGCGACGACTACATCTCCAATCAGTTGATGTATCTGTCGCTGGCGGCGCGTCGCGGCGTTCGCGTCGTGCGCGCGCCCGACGGTCCCATGGGCGGGGTCGATCTGCGCGCGATGGAGGAACTGCTCGACCGCGAGCGTCCGAAGCTTGTCGCACTCACATGGATCCCGACGAACAGTGGACTGGTCCAGCCTGCCACAGCCGTGGGCGCGCTGTGCAAGGCGGCGGGTGTGCCGTATCTGCTCGACGCGTGTCAGGCGGTAGGACAGATCCCGGTGAATGTTCGCGAGATGCAGTGTGACTATCTCGCGTCCACGGCGCGCAAGTTCCTCCGCGGTCCGCGTGGGATCGGGTTCCTCTATGTGAGCGACGCGGCGCTCGCGCGCGGCGACTATCCGCTGCTCGTCGATATGCGCGGCGCGGAGTGGACCGCGCCCGATACTTTCGCGCTCGTGGAGGACGCCCGCCGCTTCGAGACGTGGGAGTCCTCGAGCGCGCTGGTGCTCGGACTCGGTGCCGCGGCGCAGTACGCACTCATGCAGGACGCGGCGATGGTCACACGCCGCGCGCAGGCGTTGGCCGCGCAGGCGCGCACGCGGTTCGCATCGATCCGCGGTGTGCGCGGACTCGACCGCGGCGAGCAGCTCTGTGCCATCGCCACCTTCACCGTCGAAGGCCGCATCGCTCGCGACCTGGTGCTGGCGCTGCGCGAGCGGGGCATCAACACCAGCTCGCAGTCCCGCGGCGACGCCGTGATCGACCTCACGCGGAAGGGTGCCGAGACGCTGCTGCGCGTCTCGCCGCACTACTTCAATACGGAGGACGAGATCGAGACGGCCGCTCGGGCGCTGGAGAAGCTGCTGGCGTAGGCTTCTCCGTTGCCATCCACAGGCACAACCGCGCCGTGAGCAACGAAGAGGCGATCAGCAGCACCCACGCGATGAAGCGCAGCAGTCGCGCGATCCGCAGGTCTGACTTGAGCAGCCCCGCTTCGCCGAGCAGGTAGTTCCAGTCGTGGATGCCGCCCTCGGGCGAGAAGCTCACCAAGTCGAGCATCTCGGTGCGTGCATCGGCCACGTACCAGGAGAGTTCGGCGAAGCTGGTCGCGAGGAAGAGTCCTACCACCGCGACGCCGAACCAGTCGCGCGACTTCCAAACGAGCGCGAGCGCGCCGATCGGCACGAGGATCTGCATGAGCGAGCCGCCCGCCACGCCCAGCCATTCGCCGCCGATCGCGAAGAACAGGTGGCCGAACTCATGCGCGCCGAAGATGATGCCGCTGAACAGGGTCCAATCGCCCTGTTCGCGCAGTGGCTTGAGTACCTGGCTCGCCAGCACCACGAATAACGGCAGGCGCCACCACCACGCGCGGCCCACGCACCACCGGCGCATCCGGTCGGTGAGCGGCAGGTCGTCCAGTGCGGGGTCCGGGGCAGGGAACACGGCCCCAATCTACCCGTCCCTCACCGGACGGGGTATGATTTGAACATGACCCTGTCCCCCGCCGCGCTCCCGGGTCTGCTACGTGTGTGCCTGCTGCTCATCGCGGCAGGTGCGGTGTCGGCGTGCAAGGACCCGCCGACCGGGACCGCGGACGTCCGCGAAGTCGCGTTGACCTCACCGGCACTCAGCCTGCGGCCGGGCGATGCGATGCAGGCGAGTGCGACGCCACTCGATGCCCGCGGCGCTCCGGTCGAAGGCAAGGTGGTGCTCTGGCGTTCGCTCACGCCCGCGACACTTTCCGTGACGGCGGACGGTTTCATCCTCGGGCTCGCTCCCGGCGTCGGCATCGTGCGGGCCACGGTGGGGTCGGTCTCGAGCGAACTCGAGATCACACTCGCCAACCCCCCGGTCGCCTCGCTGACCATCGACTCTGTGACGCTCGCACTCGAACTCCCGTCGGGTTTCTATCGCCTGCGCGCCACGCCGCGCGATGCGGCGGGGCTGCCGATCCTTGGGGCGCCGCTGATGTGGTCGTCCAATGCGACGCGCATCGCCTCCGTCGATGCGACCGGCGGCGTGGGCGCGGTAGCCGCCGGGATTGCGACGATCACTGCATCGGTCGAGGGCCACGTGATCAGCACGAAGGTCTCGGTGCAGCCCGTGATCTCACCCACGTCACCGCAGATCGTCGCCACGGCGCCGAGCATCGCCGAGCCGTCGCAGGTGCTGACGATCACCGGCGCGAACTTCGGCGAGAGTGTGGGCGCCAACACGGTCTTGGTCGATGGCGTCCCGGCCGTGGTGACGAGTGCGAGTGCGACGCAGTTGTTCGTGCAGTTGCCCGCCGCGGACGCGTTTGCGTGTGAGCCCACACGCTCGGTCCAAGTGCAGGTGAGCACCGCCGGTGGCATCGGCGCGCGCGCGATCACGCTGCGGACGCTCACGCCGGTGTCGCTGACGCCAGGCCAATCATTGATCCTCACGTCCACGGCGCAGGCGCGCTGCGTGGAGCTGGCGAACGCGTCGGGACGGTACCTCCTCACCGTGCCGAATGCGGCGCGGACCTTAGGAACCAACGGCGGCGCGATCGCTGTGTCACTGCGCGGAGTGAGCAGCGGGCCGCCGGCGCTCGGCGCCCCGTCGCTCCGGATGAGCGCGGCGACGAGTCTCGCAGGGCCGGCGTTCCACGCGCCCGTGAGCGCGCGCGCCACGCGCAGCGAACTCGCGCACGACGCGCTGCGCGCCGTCAACCGGGAGATCATCCGTACCGCGATGCTGAGCGGCACACGTCCGCGTGCGACGCGCGTGAACGCACTCGCGCCGATCGTCGGTAGCATCGTGCCGGTGCGGCTCGCCAACATCGGGCAGCCGCAACCGTGCAACGAGTTCACGGGCCTCAACGCGCGCAGCGTCTTCGTCGGCGAGCACGTCGTCATCCTCGAGGACACACTCACCTCGCTCGGTGGAGTACAGACCACCGCCGGGCAGATCGATGCGGAGGTCGCGCAGATCGGTGCGGAACTCGAGAGTATCACCTGGGACATCGTCCGCTCCTTCGGTGACCCGCTGCGCATGGACAACCGCCTGGACGACAATCAGCGGGTGTTCATCGTCATCACGCCGCGCATGAATCAGAAGCTCGGCGGTGCGGTCCTGGCCGCCACCGTGAGCTGCGACTTTTTCTCGCGCGCGCAGTTCGCCGCGAGCAACGTCGGCGAATACGTCTACACCCAGGCGCCGACGAACCTCAACGCGGACTTCTCGCTTGGGTCGCGCCAACGGTGGCGGCACGAGCTCCGCGCGACGCTCGCACACGAACTCAAGCACGTGGTGAGCTACGCCGAGCGCATCGTGCGTGAGCAGCCGACCGAGGAAACGTGGCTCGACGAAGCCACCGCGCGCCACGCCGAAGAGTTGTTTGCGCGCGCCGCGCACGGCGCCACGCGCTTCGGCGACGAAGGCGGCACGCGGATCGCCTGTGAATTCCGCGCCGGGCAACTCGCGTATCCCGCCTGCGCCGAGACACCGCGCGCCATGCAGCCGCACTTCGAAGGGCTCTGGGACTTCCTCGATGCCCCGCACTTGCGCTCGCCGCTCGGTCCCACGGAGCCGGGTGATTTCTCGTTCTACGGCAGCAGCTGGGCGCTCACGCGTTGGGTGCTCGACCAAGAGGGACTCGGCGAATCGCCGTTCTTCACCGCGCTCACGCTCAACGGACTCTCCGGCGTCACCAACCTCGAGGTGCACTCGGGTCGCAGTTGGGATCAGATCCTGCCCGAGTGGTCGCTCGCGATGGCGGTCGATGGGCGCATCGCGGACCCGATGGCCTCGCCACGCACGCGATTCCTCTCGTGGGACCTCGCCTCGGTGTTCAGTCTCATGTGCGACGAGCTCGGGCCATGCGCCGGGGGCGCAGGTACGCGGATCGCGCGCGCGAATCCGCTTCAGCCCGTCCAGCGTCCGATGGGGAGCTTCACGCTCGACTTCCCGGGCATCGTGAGCGGTGGCTTCGTGGCGGTCGAACTCAGCGGCACGCCAGGCGACGTCACACAAGTGCTGGAATTGCGCGGTGTGAACGGCGCGCCGCTCCCGGCTTCGACGCGCCTCGCGATCATCCGCCTGCAGTAGCGCCGGCCCGCGCGCGCTCAGCCCTCGCGCAGCGCCGCCATCGGGGTCTCGCGGAACACATCGCGCCCGGTGAGCACACCGATGCCGACTGCCAGCAGTACCATCGTCCCCGCGATCGCCAACGCCGGCCCCACCGCGAGCACGAACGTTCCGTCGAACACGAACGTCACCAAGGCCCACGCGCCGCCGATCGAGAGCACCATTCCGCTCAGCGCACCGAGCAAGCCGAGCAGCGCGTACTCCGAGAGCAGAATGCGGCCGATCTGCGCCCGCGTCGCGCCGAGCGTCTTGAGCAGCACACCTTCGCGCAGACGGTCGCGACGCGTGGCCGCGACCGCACTGAACAACACCGGCACACCCATCGCGAGACTGAACAACGCGAGGAAGCGCACCGTAAGTGTGACTTTGTCGACGATCTGACCGATGGTGCGACGCACCAACGAGAGGTCGATGCTCGCGACGTTGGGGAACACCTTCACCGACGCCCGCTGCACCTGCGCGACGGCGCTGTCGCTCGCCACGTCGCCCACGAGCACGAACTGCTGTGGCGCCTGTTCGATCGCTGCGGTCTGGAACACGGCGAAGAAGTTGGGCTCGAAGCGCCCCCAGTCCACCTCGCGTGTGCTGGTGAGTCGCGCGCGCACGCTCACGCCCTGCACGTCCCACGTGACCGTGTCGCCGAGCGAGAGCTTGAGGTCGTCGGCGACGCCCGTCTCCATGGAGAACTCGAACATCGTGTCCGTGGGCGCGGCCGTCGGGAACCACGCGCCCGTGAGCAACTTCTCCGTGGCCTTGAGCGAGTCGCGGTACGTGGAGCGGTACTCGCGACGCAGCGCCCAGAACCGCGCCGGGATGCCCTGCTTGGCCGCCCACTGCTCGGTGGGCATGCTGTTCACGCCGGCGATGCGCATCGTCACGATCGGTGTTGCCGAGACGACGTCGTGTCCCTGCGCACGGATCAACGAGTCGAGGCCCCGGCGCTGACTCGCCTGCACGTCGAAGAACACCAGATTGCCGCGCGAGGCTTCGGCGGTGACCTCGAACACGCGCAGCAGGTTTGTCTGCACGAGTACGATGGTCGTGACCAAGAACGACCCGAAGCCGAGCGCGAGGATCACCGAGCGCGTCTGGTTGGCAGGGCGATAGAGGTTCGCGATGCCCTGGCGCACCACGTACGGCAACCGGGCGGACACGAGGCGACGCGCGAGCGAGGAGAGCAGCGCGGCGCTCGCGTACAACGCGCCGATGCTCATGAAGATCGCAACCGCATACACCAATCCTTGCTGCGTGCTCTCCGCGCGGTCGATTGCGAGGATCAACACGCTCACCACGAGCCCGAGGTTGGTGATCCACGTCCACGAATCGCGCCGCCGTGAGGCGGAGAGCGCGGCGTCGTCGCGGCGGATCGCCTGCAGCGGCGACACGCGGCGCAGCACGAGCAAGGGCCGCAGCGCGAACACCACCGCCACCCACACACCGATCGCCAGGCCCAGCGCGATCGCACTGGGTACCAGCGTCACCGACACGTCCACCGGCAGGAAGTCGCCCAGCAGCGAAGGCACGATGTACTGGATGCCCACGCCGATCACCGCACCGATCGCCGCGCCGAGCAGACCCATCACGCCGGCCTGCAGCAGGTAGATCGTGAGCACCTGCTTGCTCGAGGCACCGAGGCAGCGGAGCACCGCCACCGTGTCGATCTTGCGCTGCACGAACGCGTTCACGCCGCTGGCCACGCCGATCCCGCCGAGCAACAGCGCCACGAGACCGATCACACTCAAGAAGCGCGAGAGCTGACTGATCGCATCGGTGAGATCGATCTCGTTCTCCACCACCGTGCGCACGCGCACGCCCGCGCCTTCGAACCGCGGACGCAGCGGTGCCACCCAGCGCGGACTCTCCACGTCGTCGGGCAGCTTGAGCACCGCCTCATACTCGGCGCGGCTGCCCAAGCCGAGCAACTGCGTCTGCGCGAGGTACTTTTCGGGGATGAAGATGCGTGGCCCGATCGTCGCCGCGATGCCCGGGTCGCCAGGCACGTTGGTGAGCGAGCCGCGGATCACGAAGCGCGCGAAGCCCACCACCAGCGTGTCACCCACACGCGCATCGAGCCCGATGAGCAGCGACGGATCCACGTAGGCATTCGCGCCCTCATGCATGTCGGCCCAAGTGTTCGCCGGCTCGGTGATCACTTCGCCATAGAAGGGATACCCGGGCGACACGGCGCGCACCTGCGCGAGACGCGTCCCGCCCGAGCGCGCGACAGTGGCCATCGATGCGAAGCTCACGATGCGCGCCGACGGATACCCCGCCGTGCCGAGCGAGTCGAGCAACGAGTCGAGCCCCGGCGTGAAGCCGTTGCGTGCGCGGAGATTGATGTCGCCGCCCAACAACGCCCGCGACTGCGTGGCGATGGAGTCCTGTACGTTGGACGAATACGAGTCGATCGCCACCAGCGCCGCGACGCCGAGGGAGATGGAGCTCATGTAGAGCAGGAGCCGACGGCGGGCCGTGCGGCTCTCGCGCCAGGCGAGGCGCGAGAGCATGGAGAAACTCGCGCTCACGGCGTCACCGGGGCGGCGTCGGTCGCGTGGGGTGCAGTGGAGGCAGCGGACGCGCCACCGCGCCCGGGACGGTCCTCGACCACCACCCCGTCCTTCAGTCGGATGATCCGCTGTGCATGCTCGGCCAGCGTGAGGTCGTGCGTGACGATCACCACGGTGGCGCCGGACTCGCGATTCAGCTCATCGAGCAGCGCGACGATCTTGTCACCCGTGGTGCCGTCGAGATTGCCCGTCGGTTCGTCGGCGAAGAGGATGCGCGGCCGGTTGGCGAACGCGCGCGCGATCGCAACGCGCTGCTGCTCACCGCCCGACAGTTGATTGGGGAAGTGGTCCGTGCGGTCGCCGAGTCCCACGCGACGGAGCAGGTCCACGGCGCGCTCGCCGGCGTCCGAGTCGCCGCGGAGCTCCAGCGGCACCTGGACGTTCTCCACGGCCGTGAGCGTGGGGATGAGTTGAAAGCTCTGGAAGATGAACCCAACTTTCTCTCCCCGTAGCTTTGCACGTGCGTCCTCATCCATCTTGGAGAGGTCCGCGTTGTCCAGTGACACCGTTCCACGGGACGGCAGGTCCAGTCCCGCCAACAGGCCCAGGAGTGTGGTCTTGCCGCTCCCCGACGGGCCGACGATGGCAACGAACGCCCCCTGGGGGATGTCGAACGACACTTCCCGGAGCACGGCCAGACGGGAGATCCCGCTCTGGTATTCTTTGGTCAAGTCTCTTGCAGCGAGCATTTGAATGCGACAGCGGAGAGGGAGAAACAGCGGAATGACATTCGCAGCGGCGATGGTGGTCGCTGGAATGGTCGGCGCATGTGGTGGCTCCGAATCGAAGCCGGCGGCGAACGCACAAGTTCCCGTGGAATCAACCACCGCGACGACCGCCGGAGCAACGGGCGCTGCCGCTGGTGTCGCGGCGGCACCGAACACCGGCGGCGTGCGCGTGATGATCCTCGGGACCAGTCTGACAGCCGGGCTCGGACTCGATCCTGACTCTGCGTACCCCGCAGTCCTCCAACGGCTCGCCGACTCCGCTGGTTACAAAGTCACCATTTCAGCCAAAGGGCTCTCGGGCGAGACCTCGGCGGGCGCGTTGGAGCGGGTCGATTGGCTCATGCGCGAGCGCGCCGATGTGGTGGTGCTCGAAGCGGGGGCGAACGACGGGCTCCGCGGCGTCGATCCGGCGTCCACCAAGGCCAACCTCACGAAGATCGTACAGAAGCTCCGCGAGGGACGCCCCGAACTGCGCGTGATGCTCGCCCAGATGGAGGCGCCGCCGAATCTGGGGCAGAAGTACACGCGCGACTTCCGCGACGCCTTCATGACGGTGGCGCGTGACGAGCAGGTTCCGCTGATCCCGTTTTTCCTCGATGGGGTGGCAGGCGTGTCGTCGTTGAATCAGGCCGATGGGATCCACCCGAACGAAGAGGGCGCGCGCCGTGCCGCCCGCAACATGTGGAAGGCCCTCGCGCCCGTGCTGCGCGAGGTGCCGGGAGCGATTAACCGATGAACGCCGTGATGCTGCGCCGCGCCGTCTGTGTGCTGACCCTGGTTGGCACTCCGCTGTCCGCCCAATCGGCACTCTTCGCCGAGCCTTCGTTCTCCGCCGACGGCAAGGAGATCGCGTTCGTCTCCGGCGGCGACATCTGGATGGGTCCCGCGACGGGCGGCGAAGCGCGCCTCATTGTCGGGCACACCGCCAACGACTATCGCCCGCGACTCGCGCCCGACGGCCGTCGCCTCGCGTTCGTGTCCACGCGCAGCGGCAACGGTGACATCTACGTGCTCGACCTCGCCTCCAGCGAACTGCGCCGGCTCACCTTCGACGACGGCGCCGAACAACTCGACGCTTGGTCGAGCGACGGTGAGTGGATCTACTTCTCCACCAGCTCGCGCGACATCGCCGGCATGAACGACGTGCACCGTGTGCGCGCCACCGGTGGCACGCCGATGCTGGTCGCCGGTGATCGGTATGCGTCGGAGTACTGGGCCGCCCCGTCGCCTGACGGGCGCCGCCTCGCGATCACGGCGCGCGGCACCACGTCGGGCCAGTGGTGGCGGAAGGGCTCGTCGCACATCGACGAAGCCGAAGTCTGGACGGTGACACTCGATGCCACGCCGCAGTACACGCGGGTCTCCACCGGCGATCGTCCGGGCAAGGGTCGCGACGTGTGGCCCATGTGGGCGCCCGACGGTCGCACGCTCTACTTCATGAGCGACCGCGGCGACGCGGAGAACCTCTACGCTCAGCCGGTGAGCGGTGGCGCTGCACGCGCCCTCACCACGTTCACCGACGGCCGCGTGCTCTGGCCGCAGCTCTCGCGCGATGGCAGCAGCATCACGTTCGAGCGCGACTTCGGCATCTGGACGCTCGACGTCGCCAGCGGTCGTTCGGCCCGCGTCAACTTCACGCTGCACGGCGCGCCCACCACGCCGGTGAGCGAGCGACTCTCCATCACCAGCGGCGTGCAGGAGTTCGCGCTTTCGCCCGACGCCAAGAAGCTCGTGGTGATCGTGCGCGGCGAACTCTTCGCCGCCGACGCCAAGACCGGCGGCAACGCCATCCGCGTGAGCAGCAGCGTCGCGCCCGAAGGCATGCCCGCATGGGCCAGCGACAGTCGCCGCGTGGTGTATTCGTCGTGGCGCGATGGCACGGCCAAGCTCTACCTGTACGATTTCGGCGCGCGCAGTGAACGTGCGCTCACCACGGGTGGGGATGACATCCTCGCCGCATGGTCGCCCGATGCCAAGCAGATCGCGTACGTGCGCGGCGGCAAGGAGATCCGCGCCATCGACGTCGCCACCGGCGCCGATCGGCTCGTCACACGCGGCGTGCAGCTCGGTCGTGTGCCGTTCATCTCCGAGCGTCCGCTCGCGTTCTCACCGGACGGTTCGCATCTCGCGTTCCTCGACGTGGGCGAGCGCGGCTTCTTGAACGCGTACGTCGTGCCGATCGCCGGAGGCACGCCGCAGCAGGTGAGTTTCCTCGCCAATGCGTTCGGTGGCACCATCGCGTGGAGCAACGATGGCCGCTCGTTGTTCTTCGACAACGCGCAGCGCACCGAGGACGGGCCGGTGATCCGCGTGGACCTCGTGCCGCGCGCGCCGCGGTTCCGTGAGGTGCGGTTCGAGTCGCTGTTCCCCGGTGACTCGGCGCAGGCGCGCAGTGCGCGTCCGACGCCGAACGCCGTGCGCGTCGAACTCGACGGCCTGCGCCGTCGTGCGACGTCGCTGCCGCTCAACCTCAGTGCGGGCGGCGTGCACATCAGCCCCGATGGCAAGACGCTCGCCCTCGTGGGCAGCGCCGCCGGACAGAATCAGATCTGGACCTGGCCCATCGACGACGACGCCACCGAGCCGCCGCAGCTGCGGCAGGTCACCTCGACGCCGGGCGGAAAGGGCAACCTGCGCTGGTCACCGGACTCCAAGGAGATCTGGTACCTCAGCGGTGGCCGCGTGCAGGTGATCGGCGTGGAGAATCGGCAGGTGCGCAGCGTAGCCGTGACCGCCGAACTCGACACCGACTTCCGTGGTGAAGCCACCGAAGTCTTCCGGCAGATCTGGAGCTGGACCCGCGACAACTTCTACGACCCCGAGATGCATGGCGTCGCGTGGGACAGTGTGCGCACGCGCTTCACTCCAGTGGTCGCCGCGGCACGCAATCCCGATGAACTCCGCCGCGCACTCGGCCTCATGATCGGCGAGCTCAACGCCTCACACTCCGGTGTGGGCGGACCTGCATCGCAGCCGCCGAGCGTGGGGCGTATCGGGCTGACGTTCGAACGCGCCGCGTACGAGCGTGAAGGACGTCTGCGCGTCACGGGTGTTGTTCCGTCCGGTCCGGCGGCCATTGCCGGCGGAATCGCCATCGGCGATGTGCTACTCGCGGTCGATGGCACCGCGATCGGGCAGGGCACCAATCTCGATTCGCTGCTCGCCTTCACCGCCGGCAAGCGCGTGCTGCTGCGCGTCGCCGCGCAGGGTCGTGGCGACGGGCGCGACGTGGCCGTGCAGCCGATCAGCAACGGGGCGGAGAAGAACCTGATGTACCGCGCCTGGGTCGACGAACGCCGCGCCTATGTGAACCGCATCAGCAACGGCACACTCGGCTATGTGCACATGATCGACATGGGCGCCGGGTCGCTGGATCAGTTGTACATCGATCTCGACGCCGAGAACCATGGCAAGCAGGGCGTGGTGATCGACATCCGCAACAACAACGGCGGGTTCGTGAACGCCTATGCACTCGACGTGTTCAGTCGGCGGTCGTACCTCACCATGGAACGGCGCGGCGGGGTGCAGGTGCCGGCGCGCTTGCAGCTGGGTCAGCGGGCCTTTGAGAAGCCGACCGTGTTGGTGACCAACCAGCACAGCCTGAGCGACGCCGAGGACTT
>JADYYN010000196.1 GCA_020853635.1 Gemmatimonadaceae bacterium | reverse complement strand
GCGGGTGGTCGTGGCCCGGGCTTCGAAGCCGACGCCGACCTGCGCGAATTCGAGAGCGTGCCGCTCACGGAGGACGTGGAGACTTACTTCGAGCGCGAGGTGAAGCCGCACGTTCCGGAAGCGTGGATGGACCGCGGCAAGGACAAGGTCGGCTACGAGATCAACTTCAATCGCCATTTCTACGCGTTCACGCCGCCGCGATCGCTCTCCGTGATCGACATCGAACTAAAGGCCGTGGAAGAGGAGATCGTGCGCCTGCTGCGCGAGGTGACCACGTGAGCGTGCGAGGGACGCATCTGCTTCCGGAGTTGCCGCCGACCTGGCGCGCAACACCCGTGCGTTATGCGACGATCTGTCTGGATGGTCGGCGCGTCCCGCTGAATGGAGACGAGCGAGGTCGGCGGCAGGGTGAGTTTCCGTATTGGGGCGCGAACGGTGTCGTCGATGTGATCGATGACTTCATCTTTGACGAGCCGTTGGTGCTTCTCGGGGAGGACGGAGCGCCGTTCTTCGACAAGAGCAAGAGTGTCGCCTTCTTCGTCACTGGTCGAATCTGGGTCAACAACCACATCCATGTTCTACGAACTGAGCCAGGCTTTGAGCCGCGCTTCGTTGCCTACGCACTGAATGCGACTGACTACACCCCGTGGATCGAAGGAAGCACTCGCGACAAGCTTACCCAGGACAAGATGGGCAGCATCCTGCTGCCAACTCCGCCGCTCGCCGAACAACAGTCAATCGCCAACTTCCTCGACAAAGAGTCGACCCGAATTGAAGGACTCCTTGCGGCGAAACAGCGCCTGATCGACCTGCTAGCCGAGAAGCGCAAGGCGATCATCACCACCGCCGTCACGCGCGGGCTCGATCCGAAGGTGAAGCTGCGCGACTCCGGCGTGCCGTGGCTGGGCGAGATCCCAGCGCACTGGGAGATCGAACGCGCGCGCTGGCTCTTCCGCGAGCGCGATGTGCGCTCGACGACCGGTGAAGAAGAGATGCTCACGGTCTCGCATCTCACGGGCGTCACGCCTCGGTCTGAGAAAGACGTCAACATGTTCGAGGCAGAGACGAACGAGGGTTACAAGCTCTGCGAGCCCGGCGACCTTGTGATCAACACGCTCTGGGCGTGGATGGGCGCGATGGGCATTGCTCCTGTGAAGGGCATCGTCAGCCCCGCCTACAACGTCTACGAGCCTGGCCGGCGCCTCGCGCCCGCCTATATCGATGCGCTCATCCGCCTGCCGGTCTTTGCCCAGGAGGTGACGCGCTACTCCAAGGGCGTGTGGTCCTCGCGTCTTCGCCTCTACCCCGAGGGCTTCTTCGAGGTGTACCTGCCCGTGCCGCCGCAGAAGGAGCAGCGCGCCATTGTGGAGCACATTGCGCGCGAGACTGCGAAGCTCGACGCCGTGCGGGCGGCGACTGAGCGCACCATCGCGCTGCTCAAGGAGCGCCGCTCCGCGCTCATCGCCGCTGCGGTGACCGGTCAGCTCGACGTGGGGGCGGCGGCATGAAGGTCCGCGAGCTCACGGTCACGAACTTCCGTGGGTTCACGGGTGAGCGGCGCTTCCTGTTGTCCGATCGATTCACCGTGATCGCCGGAATCAACGGACGCGGGAAGAGTTCGCTGCTTGATGGCCTGGCGCTCCTGCTTGCGCGTCTTCTTCGCGAACTCTCGCTGAGTGCGGGCAGGGGGCGGGCGATCTCGGCGAATGACGTTCACGTGGGCCAGGCGGAAGCATCCCTCGCAATGCAGGTGTCGTGCGCCGGCATCCCGGTGAAGTACGACGTTGCTTTCAGCCCCACCTCGCAGCGGGTGCGAGCGCGCGGCCTGGCCAGCGCGGTGCGTGAGCAGATTCGAAAGAACTACGGCGACCCGACGCGGGAAGACGATCAAGCCCCGGTGGCCGTCTACTTCACCACTGATCGAGCAGGCTACCGACTGCCTCGAACGCTGCCGACGGACCTGCCAACAGGACAGCGCCTCGCCCATCACGGCGCGCTGTCCAACCGAATGGTCGACTACCGCGACTTCATGGCTCGCTACCGGCTGTGGGTCCGGCAGCAGAGCGCAGAGCTGGACGCATTCAACCGAGTGCTGAGCGAGTTCCTCGACGGGTTCGCTGAAGTAGCAGTCGATGAGGAGCCGCTGCGATTGACGGTGAAGAAGGCGGGGGTGCGTATTTCACTGCAGCAACTCTCTGACGGCGAACGCGCCTTCATCGCTCTGCTTGGCGACCTCGTGCGCCGCCTCTCCTTGGCGAATCCGGATCTGCAAAACCCACTTGCGGGGCATGGTGTGGTTCTCATCGATGAGCTGGAGCTGCATCTCCACCCACGGTGGCAGCGGGAGATCGTCGAGAAGCTGCGCACCAGCTTCCCGAACATCCAGTTCATCGCAACGACGCACTCCCCGTTCATCATTCAGTCGCTTCGGCCGGGGGAGTTGATCGCGCTCGACCCCGAGGAGTTCGGCGAGTACGCCAACCGCAGCGTCGAGGACATCGCCGAGCACGTCATGGGAGTCGAGGTGCCGCAGAAGAGCGAGCGCTACCTCGAGATGATGAAGGCCGCCGAGGAGTACTACCGATTGCTGCGGGAGCCGGTCGCATCACGAGCTGCGATTTCACGCGCCCAAGACGCGCTAGACGAACTTACAGCTCGGTTCAGTGACGACCCGGCTTACCACGCGCTGTTGAAGCTCGAACTCGAAGCAAAGCGGGCGGACGCTAAACATGAGGCCGGTTGAAAAGGGGGTGTCCCCGGCGCTCGCATACGCGGCGTACGGAGACGCGATGGCTGACTTGGCGGGGCGTCTTGGGCGCTACTGCAGCTACTGTGAGCGCCGGCTAGAAACGCACTTGGCTGTCGAACATGTGCAGCCGAAGTCGCTCGTGCCCGGGCTAAATAGCGGAGCAGAAATGGTGCCCAGGTGAGGGAACTCGGGTGGAGTCTGTTGATCGGATCGGTTGCAAGACTGAACCACAACAGAGAGGCCTCCACCCGATGAACTACAGTGTAACGGAGAT
>JADYYN010000195.1 GCA_020853635.1 Gemmatimonadaceae bacterium | reverse complement strand
GCGGAGGAGTTGTACACCCTGCGCGGCGCCACGCCGCGTCCGCGCGCGTCCGGCGACTCCGATGTGTTGCTCGAAGTGACACCGGTGGCCAAGAGCGAGGATGTGCACGCGATCGTCGGGCGCATCCAGGACAAGGCCACCCAGATCCTCACCACCAAGCTCGACTTGGAGCCGCGCGCGACGATGGGCTTCGCGATGACGCTCTCCGAAGCCTGCTCCAACATCATCGAACACGCCGGGCGCGGTGGCTGGGTGATGGTGCAGCGCTACAACTGGTCCAAGCGCCGCGTGGGCCGCGACGTGGTGCAGATCGCGGTCTGCGACGCCGGCATCGGCTTCCGGAAGTCACTCGAGACCAGCCGCGCCCGTGCGCTCTCTGAGCGCTGGGACGACGCGATCGCGCTCGAGACGGGCGTGATGCAGGGCGTGAGCCGTTTCGGCGATCCGGGCCGCGGCCAGGGCCTCAAGGGCATCCGCGGCTACGTGCATCGCTTCGACGGCAAGCTCACCGTGCGCTCGGGCACCGCGCGCATCGCGCCCATCATCCCCGAGTGGGACGAGGACGTGCCGCGCCGCGATGACCTCTCGCCGTTCGCGGGCACGCAGCTGCAGGTGATCATCCCCAAGCGAGTGGCTGCGCCGTGACGCATATCGACGTGCACTCCGCGCTCCAGGCCTCCACAGCCTTGCCGTATCACGATCTCGTGACGCGGCGCACGGGGGCGGCCGTCCGCACGCTCATCGAACAGCAGCTCGCCGGTCTCAAGGATGGCACCGTGGCCTTCCTCGACTTCTCACGCATCGGCGTGCTCGACCGCTCCTGCGCCGATGAGTTCGTCGCCAAGCTCATGCTGCCGCTCACCAGCGACCATCCCTCACGCGACGGCTACGTGGTGTTCCACGGTGTGAACGAGATGCACCTGGAGACCATCGAGTCGGTGCTGCACGCGCATGGCCTCGCGCTGGTGGTGCAGTTCCCCGACGGCGCGGCACATCTGGTAGGCGCCGTGAGCGACACAGAACGCCAGCTGTGGGACCTCGTCATGTGCGGGGCCTGTCGTGAGGTCCACGCCCTCGCCGACGCGGCCGGTCTCTCCCCGGACGACACGCGCGCGCTGCTCGACTCGCTCGCGCGTCGGCGCCTCGTGCGCCATCACGACGACACCTACGGCCCTTTGGGCACAGCCGCCTGATGAGTCGCGCCTTCCCTCCGCTCCAGATCGTCGGCTTCATCGCCACCAAGCGCAGTGACACCGACCGCGGCCCGCTCATCCGCGTCCGCTCCGACGACGCTCGCCTCCGTCTCATCGACGACGGCGAACTCGTCTGGGTCTACGGCCCACGGCGACACGAACTCGCGCCGGTGGTGTACGACGACACGTTGCCGCGCGGCGGCGTGGTCGTGCGCGATCTCGCCGGCCTCGCGGTGACCGAGATCGTCCGGCTCATCAAGATGGACGTCGGGCACCGCCCCGTGCTCACCACGAATCTCGCCTGAGGTACGCCCGTGCCACGCGCCAAATCGAAGAAGCCCAATCTCGCGACCATCGCCATCCATGGCGCGCGCGATGCGCATCGGCCCGGCGACCCGGTGGTGGAGCCGTTGGTCCAGTCGGTGAACCACATCCAGGCACTCGGCACCACCGACGGCCTCAAGTACACGCGCTACGGCAACACACCCAACGCCGAACGCCTGCAGCGCCGCCTCGCGCTGCTCGAGGGCGCCGAAGCCTCGCTGGTGCTCTCCAGCGGCATGGGCGCGACGGCCTGTGCGCTGCTCGCCCTGCTCCGCCCCGGTGACCATCTGCTGTCGTCGATGTACATCTACGGCGGCACACATCGGCTCTTCCTCGAGGAGTTCGCCTCCATGGGCATCGAGGTCACGCTGGTCGATCCCTTCGAGCCGCGCAGCTTCCGCAAGCGCATCAAGAAGGAGACCCGCGCGATTTTCATCGAGTCGCCGGTGAACCCCACCTGCCGCGTGCTCGACCTGCGCCCCATCTCGTATCTCACCAAGGCCGAAGGCCTCGCGCTGGTGGTCGATTCCACCTTCGCTAGCCCGATCAACTTCCGCCCCATCGAACACGGCGCGGACGTCGTCATCCACTCGGCCACCAAGTACCTCAACGGGCATCACGACGTGCTCGCCGGCGTGGTGGCGGGCTCGCAGCCGTACATCGATGAAGTGCTACAGAAGGAGATGCTCTGGGGCCAAACGCCGGATCCGTTCGCGCTGTGGCTGCTGGAGCGAGGTCTCAAGACCGTCGACGTGCGCGTGCAGCGCGCCAACGAGAGCGCGATGGCCATCGCCACCTGGGCCGAAGGCCGGAAGGAGATCAAGAAGGTCCACTACCCCGGTCTGGCCTCGCATCCGGACCATCAGGTGGCGCAGGAGATCCTCGACGGATTCGGGGGGATGCTGGCGATCGAGCTCGTGGGCGGCGGAAAGGCGGCGGAGCGTTTCCTCCGGCGCCTCCGACTCGTCACCCATGCGCCGAGCCTCGGCGGCGTGGATACGCTCGTGAGCGAGCCGCGCTACACCTCCCATGCGAAGATGACCTCCGCCGAACGCGCCCGGATCGGGATCCCTGACGGGTTCCTCCGGTTGAGCGTCGGCCTCGAGAACGTCGATGACATCATCGGTGATCTCGAGCAGGCCCTGAAGTGACCCGATGATCCGATTCACCCACGTCTCGAAACTCTACCCCAAGGGCGGCCCCGCTCTCGACGACGTCTCCTTCCACGTCAATCGCGGCGAATTCGTCTTCCTCACCGGGCCATCGGGCGCGGGCAAAAGCACGATCCTCAAGTTGGTCTACGTGGACCAGCGCCCCTCACAGGGCGAGGTCCGCATCGCCGGGCAGAGCTCCGTCACGCTCACCGGCAGCGCCGTCCCCAAGCTGCGCCGCCGGCTCGGCGTCGTCTTCCAGGACTTCCGACTCCTCGAGGACCGCACCGCCGAGCAGAACGTGGCCTTCGCGCTCGAAGTGATCGGCACCCCGCAGGATGCGATCGGGCCCAAGGTCGCGCGCGTGCTCACGCAGGTCGGGTTGGCCGGCAAGGCCACAGCACTCCCGCACGAACTCTCCGGCGGCGAACAACAGCGCGTGGCGATCGCTCGTGCACTGGTGAACGATCCACTCGTGCTCCTCGCCGACGAACCCACCGGCAACCTCGATGACCGCGCCACACGCGGCATCTTCCAGTTGCTGCGCGATATCAACGCGACCGGCACCGCCGTGCTGATGGCCACGCACGACTTGGCCACCGTGCGCGCCAACCCGTACCGCACGCTCGAGATGAACCGCGGCAAACTCGTCTACGACTCGGCCAGCGAGCATCCCGCCGCCGCCGACGAGTTCGACGCGCCCGTCCCCGACGCATCGGAGACGCCGCAATGAACCTCGCTGTGCGTGAAGCACTGCGTGCGTTCCAGCGCGCACCAATGCTGAGCCTGCTCAGCATCACCACCATCGCGTTCTCGCTGTTCGCGTTCGGGCTGTTCGGCCTCGTGTATCTCAACCTCCGCGACGCACTCGCGCAGGTGGAAGAGCGCGTGGAGATCCGCGGGTTCGTCGCCGAGGGCACCAGCGCCGAGGCGACCAGCGCGGCGGTGGGTGACATCGCCGCGTTCCCCGAAGTGGCCTCCGTGCGGTATGTGAGCGACGTGCAGGCCCTCGAGCGCGCACGCCGCGAGCTCGGCGAGTTCGAGGACGTGTTCGAAGCGGGCATCCTGCCGGCGTCCATCGAGGTGCGCCTGCGCGAAGGCCAGCGCGATCCGGAGAGTGTGCGCTCGGTCGCACGGCGACTCGAGTTCTACGACTTCATCGACGACATCCGCTACGGCGAAGAATGGGTCGAGAAGCTCTACAAGATCCGTAACATCGCCACCGCGGTGGGCCTCTCGCTCGGCGTGATCTTCGCGATCGTTGCGATCATCATCATCGGCTCCACCATCCGCATGGCGGTGCTCGCGCGCAGCCGCGAGATCCACATCATGCGACTCGTGGGTGCCACCAACGGCTTCATCCGCGCACCGTTCCTCGTCGAAGGATTCCTCAAGGGGGTCCTCGGCGGGCTGCTCGCGCTGGTGCTCACGTACTTCACGTTCGAGTTCGTCGGGCAATACGTAGTGGAAGCGACGTACTTCGGCTCGGGCCTCGCGGTGCTCGGTGTGCTCGCCGGCGCGCTGATCGGGCTGCTCGGCAGCGCGGTGTCGGTGGGACGTCACCTGCGGCGGGTGTGAGCGGCGTGCGGGCGGCGCGCTCTTCCAAACGTGCGGTGCGCACGGTGCTGTGGACGTTACTGTGCGCTGCGCTGTGCGCGGTCTCAAGCGCGACGACCGCGGCCGCGCAGACGAAGGCGCCGCTCCCGCCCTCCGCGCAGCAGGCGGCCGAGCGGCTCCGGCAGGAGCAACTCGAACTCGAACGCCTCCGCACCGAGCGTCAGGAGCTCGAGCAGCGCATGCGCCGATTGCAGTCCAACGCGCGTGACGTCGCGGAAGAGAAGCAGAACATCGAGCGACAGGCCGCTGCCACGTCGCGCGTGGTGCGCTCACTCGACGCGCAGCTCGGCTCGTTGGTCGAAGAAGTCGACAACGTGAACACCAGTCTCGCCCGCACGCAGGATGAGCTGATCATCAAGCGCGCGACGCTGCGCAATCGCGTGCAGGAGATCTACAAGCGCGGACCGTTGCACGGCATCGAGGCGCTGCTCTCGGCGGAATCGTTCGGGGCGCTCGTGGCGCGTTACAAGTATCTGCACTTGGTCGCGCAGCGTGACCGCGCGCTGGTGAAGCGCGTGGAGACGTTGAGCGGACAGATCACCGCGCAGCGATATCTGCTCGTGCGCCTCCGCTCCGACATGGAGACGAATCGGCAGCAGAAGGCCGAGGAAGAAGCACGCCTGCGGCGGTTGGAGCTGCAGCGCGGGCGCACCCTCGCGCAGCTGCAGGCACAGGCCAAGCAGGCCGAGGAGCGCCTCAAGCAGGTGCAGCGCGACGAGCAGCGTCTGAGCGGCATCATCGCCGCACTCGAAGCCTCGCGCCGTCGCGCCGAGTCGCGGCCCAACGCGGCGCCGGTCACACGTTCCGTGACGACCACCGACATCGGCAAGCTCGACTGGCCCGTGAACGGCGACATCGTGTATCGCTTCGGCCGCGCGATGAACCCCAACAACACGTCCATCCGGTGGAACGGTATCGGCATCGGCGCGCCACGCGGGACGCCGGTGAAGTCGGTGGCGGCGGGGGACGTGGTCTATGCGGAGCCCAACGGCACGTACGGACTCACCGTCATCGTGCAGCACGGCGGCGGGTTGTACTCGCTGTACATGTCGCTGGCGAGCGTGAGTGTGAAGAAGGGCGTGAAGATCAACAAGGGTGATGTGGTCGGCACGGTGGGGCAGTCGGATCCGGATCTGCCGCCGCGGCTCCACTTCGAAATGCGTCGCGAAGCGACGGCGCTCGATCCGCTCGAGTGGCTGCGTAAGCCCTGATCCGCTGGCTTCTACTGCGATGCGGGGGGTTCCGAGCGCGGCGGTCGCCTCGGTGAGGCCGATCGGCCGACGCTCTCGGACCGCTGCGCGGTCCTGCGGCCGCGTCGTCCGAGTCGGCCTCACGCGGGGCGACCGCTCGGGGCTCAGAACTGCGCGCATGCAGTACAGCTGGCTCGGGCGCGCAAGCCTGACGGCGCGATCGAGCTCGCCCCCGGGGGAGCTCGCGAAGCCACACGCTTCAGCGCGCCGGCTTAGCGGTGTCCGCGGCATGGACCTGCCCACGCGCGATGCAAGGTTCTGCCCCCCTCCAAGGCGCAGCCGAAGGGTGTCGCGGCAGGCGATGCGGCCGCAGGACCGCGCAGCGGTCCGAGAGCATCGCCGAAGCGACACCCTTCGGCCGCGCCCCCCGCAGTCCCCCGCATCGCCGTCAAAGGGAGTCCAAATCAGGTCGAGACCCAGCTAAGTTCCACGGCGTGCTGAAGCTCCTCCTCAACGCGCGCGTATTCGCGCCGGCGCCCCTCGGCGTGCGCCACCTCCTCATCGCCGGCGGCCGCATCGTCTGGATGGGCGGCCCGCGCCTCGATCTCCCGCCCTACCTCGGCGCCGAGACCATCGACCTCGAAGGTCGTACCGTCATCCCGGGCATCATCGACGCCCACGTACATCTCACCGGCGGCGGCGGTGAGGCCGGCGCGCACACCAAAGTGCCGCCGCTCGCACTCTCACGCTTCACGCGCAGCGGCATCACCAGCGTGGTCGCGCTGCTCGGCACCGACGACGCCACGCGGCATCCGCGCGAACTCGTCACTGCGGTGAACGGACTCAAGCACGAAGGCCTCTCAGCGTGGTGCTACACTGCGGGTTATCACGTGCCGCCGGTGACCATCACCGGCAGCGTGCGCGGTGACATCGCGACCATCGACGCGATCATCGGCGCCAAGTGTGCCCTCAGCGACCATCGTTCCTCGCAGCCCACCACCGACGAACTGCGGCGCCTCGCGAGTGAGACGCACGTCGGAGGCCTCATGACGGGCAAGGCGGGCATCGTGCACCTGCACGTGGGCGACGGCGCACGCGGGCTCGAGCCCATCCGTGAGGCCCTGCACGGCACGGAGCTGTATCCGCGCGTGTTCAATCCCACGCATGTGAACCGCCGCAAGGCACTCTTGGACGACGCGATCGCGCTCGCGCGCGAGGGCTCGCATGTCGACATCACCGCGGTCCCGGTCGCCGAGGGCGAGGATGCGTACTCCGCCGAGGACGCACTGCTGCGCTATCTCGACTCGGGCGCGCCGATCGATCGCGTGAGTGTGAGCTCCGACGGCGGCGGCTGCCTGCCCACCTTCGATGCGGAAGGACGTGTGGCGCACATGGACGTCGGCGACCCCGGCGATCTCTCGCGCACCTTGCGCGGGCTGCTCGCCAAGGGCGCACCGCTCGAGCGCGTGCTGCCGGCGTTCACGAGCAACCCGGCGCTACTCCTCAGACTCACCGGCAAAGGCCATCTTTCCGTCGGGGCCGACGCGGACCTCGTGTCACTCGATGAACAGGGAGGCGTGGTGGACGTGATGGCGAACGGCACATGGCACGTGCGCGCGGGGCAACCGATCGTGCGAGGGACATTCGAATGAGTCCGGCCAAGGTGCCCTCGGGCGGCGAGCGGGGCTACATCATCCCCATCGGCGGTGGGGAACAGAAAGAGTCCAACCCCGTCATCCTCGATCGCTTCGTGCAGCTCTGCGGCGGTCGCGACGCGCGCATCATGGTGATCCCCACCGCGTCCAAGCTCGAGGACACGGGCGACCGCTACCGGAAGATCTTCTCCGAGCTGGGCGCCGCCGAAGTGCACGTCCTCGACTTCGACACGCGCCGCGATGCCTACGAACCCGGCCGCCTCGCCGAGATCGCCGAGTGTGATGGCATCTTCCTCACCGGCGGTAACCAGCTGCGCCTCTCCACGCTCATCGGCGGCACCGACGTGGCGCGCATGCTCCGCGAGCGCAACGCACACGGCGCGCACATCGCCGGCACCAGCGCCGGCGCGAGCTTCCTCTCCGAGCACATGATCGCGTTCGGCGAGGATAACGTCACTCCGCACGCCGGGTCGGTGACACTCGCCCCGGGACTCGGCCTCACCAACCGCGTGGTGATCGACCAGCACTTCACCCAGCGGAACCGGCTGGGGCGCCTCATCACGGCGCTGGCGTTCAACCCTTTCCTCATCGGGCTGGGGCTCGACGAGGACACCGCGGCCTTCATCGGGCCGGACCAGTCGGTGGAGGTCGAGGGTAGCGGCACGCTCACCATTGTCGACGCCGAACGGCTCAAGTTCTCGTCCATGGACCAGGCCAGCGCCAACGACCCGGTGTCGATGCTCGGGATCACCATGCACGTGCTCATCCGGGGCGCCACGTTCAACCTGCACACCCGCGAAGCCTCGGCGGGGACCCTCGCGGCGGGGAAGAGCTAGCTGCACCTTAGGGGCATGCGTATCCTCGACCGCAGTGTCTACGTCGGCCCCTCGCTCTACGCCCACTTCCCGGTCATCCGCCTCGAGCTCGACCTCGGCGCGCTGGAGGGGTGGCCCACCGCCAAGCTCGGTCCCGCCTTCACCGGCGGTTTGATCGCGGCGCTACCCGGCCTCGCCGAACACGGCTGCTCCTACGGCGAACCCGGCGGATTCATCCGCCGCATGACCGAGGACGAGGGCACCTGGCTCGGTCACGTACTCGAACACGTTGCGATCGAGCTGCAGAACGTCGCCGGTATCAAGGTCACGTTCGGCAAGACGCGCGGTGCCGGGAAGCCCGGTGTGTATCACGTCGTCTATGAGTACGAACAGAAGGACGAGGGCCTTGAGGCCGGCGAACTCGCGCTGCGCCTGCTCGACTCGCTACTGCCGAGCGAACTGCGCACGCAGTCCAGGGAGGAGCCTTTCGATTGGCCGCGCGAACGCGAGTCGTTCATTCGTTTCGCGCAGCGCCGCGCCCTCGGCCCCAGCACCGCGAGCATCGTGCACGCCGCCGAGAAGCGGGACATCCCGTGGATCCGGCTCAACAGCCAGTCGCTGGTGCAGCTTGTTACGGCAAGTACCAGCAGCGCATCCAGGCGACCGTGACCGGTCGCACCTCGCACATCGCGGTCGAACTCGCGAGCGACAAAGAAGAGACCAACAAGATTCTCCAGATGCTCGGCCTGCCGGTGCCCAAGCAGGAGCTCGTGCAGAGCGCCGATGCCGCAGCGCGTGCCGCGCGACGGATCGGGTATCCGGTGGTGGTGAAGCCGTACAACGGCAACCACGGCCGCGCGGTGGCGATCCACCTGACGACGGAAGACGCGGTGCGCGCCGCGTTCACGGCCGCGCAGGAAGTCTCGCGCTCGGTGCTCGTGGAGAGCTTCATCACCGGCGAGGACCATCGATTGCTCGTGGTGAACGGTGTGCTCGTCGCGGCGACGCGGCGCACGCCCGGCCATGTGGTCGGCGATGGCAAACACAGCATCGCGCAGTTGATCGACCTCGTGAACCAGGACCCGCGCCGCGGCATCGGACACGAGAAGGTGCTCACGCGCCTCGATCTTGACGCACAGGCGGAACGACTGCTCGAGAAGCTCGGCTACACGGGCGCGAGCATTCCGAAGGCCGGAGAAGTGGTGTACCTCCGCTCCACCGCCAATCTCTCCACCGGCGGCACCGCAACGGATGTCACCGACGTCATCCATCCCGACAACGCCGAGATGGCCGTGCGTGCCATTCAGGCCATTGGGCTCGACGTGGGCGGCGTGGACTTCCTCTGTGCCGACATCACCGAGTCGTACAAGAAACACGGCGGTGCGATCTGCGAGGTGAACGCCGCGCCTGGCTTCCGCATGCACAGCGCGCCCAGCGAAGGCAAACCGCGCGACGTCGCCGGCCCCGTGATCGACATGCTCTTCCCGCTCGGCACGCCCACCGTGGTGCCCATCGCGGCCATCACCGGCACCAACGGCAAGACCACCACGTCGCGCATGCTCGCGCACATCTGCAAGATGGGCGGCATGACGCCGGGACTCACCACCACCGACGGCGTGTACATCGACGGTCAGCGCACGGTCGAGGGCGACATGACCGGCCCGGTGGCCACACGCACGGTGCTGAGCGACCCGTCCATCGATGTCGCGGTGCTCGAGATCGCGCGCGGCGGCCTGCTGCGTGCCGGCATGGGCACGCGCTACGTCGACGTGGGCGCCGTGCTCAACGTCCGCTCCGACCACCTCGGCCTCAAAGGCATCGACACGCTCGACGAGCTCGCTGAGGTGAAGCGCACCATCGTCGAGGTCGCACGCGACACCGCTGTGCTCAACGCCGACGATCCGCTCTGCCTCAAGATGGCGGCGTACACCGACGCCAAGCACCTCTGCTACGTGACGCTCGATCCCGCGCACGTGCTCGTGCGCGAACACATCCGCGCCGGCGGCCGTGCGGTCTCGCTCGAGACCGGTGTGAACGGCCAGATGATCACCATCTACGACAAGGGCGCGCACATCCCGTTGTTGTGGACGCACTTGATCCCGGCCACGATGGAAGGCCGCGCGATGCACAACGTCAACAACGCGATGTTCGCGGCGGCGATGGCGTTCTCCATGGGACTGAAGCTCGAGACCATCCGCCAAGGCCTCCGCACGTTCGACACGACGTTCTTCCAGGCGCCGGGTCGCACCAACGTGTTCAACGAACATCCGTTCAAGGTCATCCTCGACTACGGCCACAACGCGCACGCGGTCGACGCCATGGCGCAACTCGCCGAGCGACTCGACGTCAACGGACGCCGATTGGTGGTGGTCGCGGGTCCGGGTGACCGTCGCGACGAGGACATCCGCGAGATCGCGCGTGCGGTAGCGGGACGGTTCGATCACTACATCTGCCGTCGCGATGACTCGCTGCGCGGCCGCGACGGCGACGAAGTGCCGGGCATGATCGCGGCCACGCTCAAGGAGTGCGGCGTGCCCGCGGCGAAGATCGAGATCATCCCCGACGAACAACAGGCCGTCGACGCGGCGCTGCGTATGGCGCGCGCCGGTGACCTGCTGCTCGTCTTCGGCGACGAGATCGTGCGCACGTGGAAGCAGATCATCCACTTCCACCCGGAAGGTGCGGCCAAGCCCGTCACCGCCGAACACGCGATCCCCCGCCCTGCCCCCTCGCCCAGTGAACCGACCGCCGAGTTGGTGCAGCGCGAACTCGGCTCGCTGGTGCGCGATGAGCGAGGCGTGCGCCTCGCGCGTGAGAGCGACGACTGACCGCGGTGACTGAGGCACAGACTCCCGCACCGCTCTGGACGGACTCCCGACGCCTGTTCGGCCCATCGCTCTGGCTCGATGGGCCGGGCGCGGTGCTCGAAGCGACGCTCACACCTGGGCGTGAATCCGCCGAGATCGCGGCGTGGCACGCGCACGTCCGCGCGCTCACCACTCGTGTGGGCTGGCAGAGCCAGTGCCGTGTGCGCGGTGCGATCCTCGCCTTCACCGCGCCCGCCGACGCACTCCTCGCCGCGACGATGGTGAACGAGTGGGCCTGGACGCGCGCCGTCATCGACGGCGCTGCACGGGCCGCGACAACGGGTGATCCGACCGAACCGCGCCTGCCGCTCGACGATGACGCAGCCGCCGAGGCCATGCTGCGCGAACACCTCGCGCAGGAGGCCAACCCCGCACTGCTCGCGCTCATCACGCGCGCCCGCGCGATGCAGGTGCCACTGCTGTTCGACGAGACTGATGTGAGCGTGGGGTACGGCATCCACTCTGCACGGTGGCCGCTCACCGAGGTGCCGCAGCCCGACGACGTAGAATGGGCACATCATCTGAGCGTTCCGGTGGCACTGGTCACCGGCAGCAACGGAAAGACCACCACCGTGCGGCTCGTCGCGGCCATGCTCGCGCGCGCCGGCCACACCGTGGGCTACTGCTGCAGCGACGGGGTGTACATCGACGGCGAACAGGTGGAACGCGGCGATTGGAGCGGTCCCGCCGGCGCACGCCTCGTCCTGCGCGACACCCGCGTCACCGCCGCCGTACTCGAGACCGCCCGCGGTGGTCTACTGCGCCGCGGACTCGCCGTGCCCTCCGCCGACGCCGCCATCGTCACGAACATCGCCGAGGATCACTTCGGTGGGTACGGCATCAACTCACTGAGTGATCTCGCGCAGACCAAGCTCGTGGTGGCGCACGCGCTCGATGTGCGAGGCACGCTGGTGCTGAATGCGCAGGACCCCACACTGCGCACCGTGCACGCGCCGCAGGTCGAGCGGCACCGCGGGCCCGTGGTCTGGTTCCGCGAGGACGAACCCGTCGACGGCGTCCCGCCAGCCGATGCGATGCCGTTCACGCTGCGCGGCGTCGCGCGACACAACATCGCCAACGCCAACGGCGCCGCACTCGTCGCCCGGGCGCTTGGTGTGACCACCGCGCAGATCGAGGCCACGCTGCGCGTGTTCGGGCGCAGCAATCAGGACAATCCCGGGCGACTCGAGCGCTTCGAACGCAACGGGGTGCGCATCTGGATCGACTACGCGCACAACCCGCACGGCATGCGGTTCCTCATGGACGCGGCGCTCGCGGAGCGTGGCGACGGGCGACTGGGCCTGCTACTCGGCCAGGCCGGTGACCGCGACGACGACGCCATCCGCGAGCTCGCACGCACGGCGTGGCGCGCACGGCCCGATCATGTGGTGCTCAAGGATATCGATGGGTACTTGCGCGGCCGCGCCCCCGGCGACGTTCCCGCACTCATCCGCGACGAGCTCCTCACACTCGGTGCGGCGCGCGACACCATCGAAGAGTCCGTCGCTGAGACCGATGGTGTC
>JADYYN010000194.1 GCA_020853635.1 Gemmatimonadaceae bacterium | reverse complement strand
GGGTCGGCCGCCGGAGTGGGGCCAGATGCAGGCCGGCGACTACATCGCCAAGCGGTACCACCAGCCGGGTGATGAGTACAGCGCCACGTGGGACTTGCGTGGCGCGGTGCAGCTGAGCGGCATCGTGCTCGAGTTTACGCGCGCACTCGCCAACTCACGCGAGTGGCCCACGTGGAACGCGGATGCGGAGTTCAAGCGTTCGTCGCGCAAACCCACGATGTGAGTCGGCTGTGATCCGTATGTCCATCGCGCGGACGCTTGCGCTCGCGCTGCTGTTCGCCGCGTCTCCGATAACGCTCCCTGCGCAACGCACCACGCTCGATTCACTGCGCGCGGTGACGGAGATCGCGGTCGGCCGCGCGCGCTGGGAGGTGCTCGACGAGGTGATCGCAACGCTGCGCACCACGGCGGCCTCCCCCGCCGGTGCGCGTGATCCGTGGGTCCACTACGACCTCGGCTACGTGCTGCATCGCCGCGCGAGCGCGCTGTTGCTCAGCGATCAGGTGCCCAAGGCGAAGCCGTTGCTCGAGGAGAGCGAGCGGGTGCTCGCCAAGGCGCAGGAGCTCGGGGCGGGTCCGGCGGCAACTGCGCTCCGCGGTGCCGTCACCGGCCAGCTCGCGGGCGCGAGCGGCATGTTCGCTGCCATGCGACTCGGGCCGCGCGCCTTCAAACTGCTCGACGAAGCCGTGGCCGCAGCGCCCAAGGACCCGCGGGTGGCGCTGGTGAACGGCATGTCACGCCTCAACGCGCCGCGCGCGTTCGGCGGGGGGCCCAACAAGGGCGAACCCGAACTGCGACGTGCGGTCGCACTGTTCACCGAGGATCGCTCCACCAGTCCACAACCCACCTGGGGACGCGTGGACGCGCACATCTGGCTCGCGATCGCCCTCGAGAAGCTCGGCCTGCGCGACGAAGCCCGTGCGGAGCTCCAGAAGGCGCTGGCGATCGTCCCTGGGCACCTCTGGGTCACCAAGGAGCTTCTACCGGCCCTGGACGCCCAAAGCAGGAAACCTGGCGCACGCTGACTCGTAGGTCAGATGTACCCCTCTCGGGAGCAGCAACGATGTGGAACATCCTCAAGACGTTGATCGTGCAGGGCATCCTCGCCAAGACGGTCTTCCGCTCGGTGAGCTGGCTCGCGTGGTTGCTCCCCGTCGGCTTCCTGCTCAAGACGGTAGGGATCCCACTGCTCACTGTGCTGCTCATCCTGGCCGCACCCGTGCTCATCCTGCTGCTGCTCATCGGCCTGCCGATCTTCGTGGTGCTACTCGTCGGCGGGGCGCTGATGGCGCTGGTCGGGACGGTGCTGAGCGTGGGCATCGCGCTCGCGAAGATCATCATCCCTATCGCGCTCGTGGTGATGCTGCTGCGCTGGCTGCTGCGTGACACCACCGCGGTGGCACCGGCGCCGACCGCGGCGAGCGACGGGTCCGCGACCGCCTGAGTCGACGCGCGCCGCCTACGGCGTTGGCGCGCGCTCGACGGCGCGGCCCACGATGATCGTGATGTTGTCGCTGCCGCCGTCCTCCAGCGCCTCCGCGAGCAACTGCTCACACGCCTGACGCGACGAGGTCATGCTGCCGAGGATCTCGGCGATGCGCTCGTCGCGGACGTGTTTGGTGAGGCCGTCGGTGCAGAGCAGGTGCACATTCTCCCACGACGCCTGCAGCCGCGTGACCACCGGCACCGCTTCGTCCGCACCGATGGCGCTGGAGAGAACATCGGAGAGCCGTGACGACTCGGCGATGGCGCGCGTGAGCACGCCTTTATCGACGAGGTCCTGCGCGATCGTCTGATCGCGCGACACCTGCGTGAGCTCACCTTCGCGATACAGGTAGTAGCGTGAATCGCCGACCTGCAGCAGGTAGTACCACGGCCAGACGCCCATCCACAGCGTGAGTGTGGTGGCCATGGACGCACCGGCGGCCTCGGCGAGGGCGCGCGCTTTCACCACCTCGTGCGAGCGCAGGGCGGCCGCCTGCAGTGTCTCGATGAACTGCTTCTCGGAGGAGTCGGCTTGCAGAAAGCATGCACTGCTCGAGGCGACGTATTCGGTCACAACCTCCAGTGCAGTGGCGCTGGCCCGCTCACCGCCCACACCGCCCCCTACGCCATCTGCGACCATGGCCAGGAAAGCCACCCGACTCTCGCCCACCGGCAGGCGATCCATCACGGCCAACGAGGTCTGCAGCACCTCCAACCGCTTGTGGACAGCGGCGAGCAGAAACTGGTCCTGATTGACCTCGCGCACCTTGCCCACGTGCGACACTCCGAAGACATCGATCTCGTCATCGCGCGGTTTGCGATTCGTGTCCATCAGGCACGTCCTCGGGGTCCGGGGGCTACCGTTCCAAGTATGGGCGCGGGACGGCGTGGCGCAATGCCGGCGGGATGCGGCCTACGACGTAACGGAGCCGATACGGCCCACGGATGCGCCGGACGGGGATTCGGGGTACCATTGAGGGACACGCTGACGCCCGGGGGGCGACCTATGTCAGGACTGGACGACAAGTCGATCCAGAATCTCGTGAAGAAGATCCAGAAGCAGGCCAAGCCGCGGAACGTCGAGGCGAAGACCTACGACAAGACCGCACCGCAGCGCGTGACCGACGATGCGGACCAGGAACGCGAACGGATGTTCAAGGAGATGAAGCGGCGCGAGTTCTGAGCGACGCGCCGCTCTCACCGTTGGTCGAGCGCCTCTTCCGTGAGGAATCGGGGCGTCTCATCGCATTGCTCACGCGCCTGCTCGGCCCCGCGCATCTCGCGCTCGCCGAGGACGTGACGCAGGAGGCGTTCATCGCCGCGCTGGGGAGTTGGCCACGGCGCGGTGTGCCCGACAATCCGTCGGCCTGGCTGCTGCAGGTGGCGCGTCGGCGGGCACTCGATGTGCTCCGGCGCGACGAGTCGTTCGCCGCGCGGGCGACAACCATCGCTGCAGAGTTCGAGACGGCAGCGGACACACTCGACGCGCACGATGCGCTCACCGCGCACGCGGAATCCGCGCGGGCCGACGACGATCCCTTCGCCGACGATCGGCTGCGCATGATCCTCCTCTGCTGTCATCCGGTCGTCTCCGACGATTCGCGGGTGGCGCTCACGCTCAAGACGGTGAGCGGATTCAGCGTCGGCGAGATCGCGCGCGCATTCCTCGCCGAGGAGACGGCGATCGCGCAGCGTCTGGTGCGCGCCAAACGCGCGTTGCGCGATGCCAACGTCACGTTCGCGATGCCGGAGGGCGCGGATCTTGATGCACGACGGCGCTCGGTTCTCGACGTGCTCTACGTGATGTTCAACGAAGCGCACACTGCGCACGAAGGTGTCGATCTGGTCCGCTTGGAGCTGGCCGCTGAGGCGTTACGGCTCGTGGAGCGGCTGCTGCGGCACGAGCAGACACGCGCGCCGGAAGTGTCCGCACTCGCGGCGATGTTCTGCTTCCACGCCGCGCGCTTCCCCGCGCGAACGAGCGCGGACGGCGCGTTGCGTCGTCTCGCCGAGCAGGATCGCACGCAGTGGGATCAGGCACTCATCGCGCGCGGATTCCATCATCTCGACGCCGCGGCGAGGGGCGCGACGCTCTCGACGTATCATTGCGAAGCACAGATCGCGTCGCTGCATGCGATCGCGCCGAGTTGGGAGGCGACGGATTGGGAGCGCATCGTCGCGGTGTATGACCGACTGCTGGCGTTGCACCCGTCGTCCGTGGTCGCACTGAATCGTGTGGTTGCGGTGCGCATGCTGCGCGGCGCGGATGGCGCGTGGCGGGAGTTCACTCGGATCGACAAGAAGGACCCGATCGTGCGAACGTACCTGTATCACGCGGTGCGTGCGGACCTGCTGGAGGCGCGCGGGCGGCCGGACGAGGCGCAGGCCGCGTGGGAGACTGCCCGTGAACTCGCGCGGTCGACACCGCTGCAACTACATATGGAACAACGCGTTACCGAGTTGGCCGCTGCGCGTTTTTCGTGCGATGTCGATTCGGCGACTGTCCGTCCGTCATAGGTCATCGAAGGACGGAATCGCCGTCCTCGACCACCCCACAAGGAGAATGACCATGCCGCAGTACCTGATGATCCTGCACGATTCGACCACAGCACTCGCTAGCATGTCGCCCGACGAGATGCAGCGGGTGATCGCGCGCTACAAGGGCTGGAGCGACAAGCTCGGCGCCTCCGGCAAGATGGTCGGCGGCGAGAAGCTGCGTGACGATGGCGGCAAGCACCTCTCGCTGAAGAGCGGGAAGCTGGTCGTGCGCGATGGTCCGTACGCTGAAGCGAAGGAGATCATCGGCGGATTCTTCACGATCCTCGCGGCGGACTACGCCGAAGCGACACAGCTCTGCGCGGACTGCCCGCATCTCGAGTTGGGCGGGCGGATCCAGCTACGCGAGATCGAACCGACCTGACGCCGCGGCGCGCGGCGTTCAGCGCCGCAGGAAGTGCCGCACCGAGTCGAGTGATCCGTCGGTCTGCGCGGGCGTGAGCCCCAGCAGATTTGCCATGAGCGGATACACGTGGATGTTGCGGAACGCTGCGACGCGCTTGCCCTGCGCGATACCCGGCCCTGCGGCGACGAACACCGCGCCCATGCTCCGTAGCTCAGGATCGTAGCCATGTGTCCCTCCGGTCACCGCGCCGGGGGGACGTAGGCGCGCCAGCCGCACCCGCGTCGTGATGGTCCATCCTTCGTCGGCGACCGCGACGATCGGCGTGATGCGCGGGTGGGAATTGAAGTGATACCGCGCCGGCACCTCACCTTTGCGATACACCTGCAAATGCGGATGTTTGTCGCGCAATGCGCGATACACGCGCTCTTCGTCACCGGCACGCGGCTCGATCGCGGCGACCGGTGTCCAATCGATCACATCCACGCTGCTCATGTCGAGATAATCGTCGAGTGCGATGACGCGCTCGCTCGCGATCTCGGCCATGCCGTGATCCGCGACGATGATGATGTTCACGACATCGGTGAGTCCCAGCCGTGCGATGCCGTCGACCACTGCACCGACCGCTGAGTCCACGCGCGCGATCGCTGCGTCGGTCTGCGGAGCCATGGGGCCGAAGTCGTGGCCGGCGTTGTCAGTCGCGGAGAAGTACAACGCGATGAACGCCGGAGCCGAGTCGGCAGGCAGCGCGAGCCACTCGAGCACGCCACGGATCCGCGCCTCATGTGGGCGATCGTTGTCATACCGCGTCCACCACGAGATACGCTTGCCATCGACCACCGCTTCGGAGCCCGGCCAGAAGTACGAGGCCGCACGCCGCCCCTGGCGTTCGGCGGTGAGCCAGATGGGTTCGCCGCCCCACCAGCGGGCATCCCACTGCGCGAGCGAATCGCTCTGCGTGAACCGACCGAGCACGGCGTCGCGCATGTTGTTGGCGACGATGCCGTGGTGCTCTGGTGTGAGACCCGTGACCAGCGTGTAGTGATTGGGGAATGTCTTGGATGGGAACGCGGGGATCATGCGCTCCGCGCGGACGCCACGTGCGGCGAGGGCACGGATGTTCACCGCACCTGGGCGATCGACGTAGTCCCAACGGAAGCCGTCGAGCGCGATGAGCAGCACTCGTTGCTGCGCGGCGGGCACCGCGGCGCGGCGGCTATCGCGCGGGCGCTCGGTACTGGATGCGCGACACGCGACAAGGAACAGGACCAACAGGGCGATCGATCGACTCATGACGCAACCGTCTCCTCGGTGAGCAGACGCCGCAGCACTTTCCCGATGAGCGACTTGGGCAGCTCGGTCTTGAACACCACGCGAGCCGGCACTTTGTACGGCGCGAGATGTTCCTTGCAGAACGCGCGCAGTGCGGCGGCATCGGGCTGCGCGCCGGGTCGCGGCACCACGAACGCCACCGCGATCTCACCGCGCTGCGCATCCGGGAACCCGCGCACGCCCACCTCGTGCACGTCCGGGTGTTTGGCCAGCGTCTCCTCGATCTCGCGCGGCCATACCTGCATGCCGCTCAGCTTGATCAAGTCCTTCTTCCGATCCACGATGAACAGGTACCCATCGGCATCGAGGTAGCCGAGGTCGGCGGTGTGGAGCCAGGTCCGTCCGTCGGCGCCGGTGTGCAGCATCTCATCGGTGCCATCGGGCGCGTTGTAGTAGCCGCGCATGATCTGCGGGCCGTGCAGGAGGATCTCGCCCACTTCGCCACTCGGGAGTGTGCGCGTCGGATCATCGGCGTCGACGATCTTCACCACGACGTCAGGCAACGGCGTGCCCACCGAGCCGATCTTCTCCGGCCCGTTCATCGGCCAGATGGTCGCGGCGATCAGTGACTCCGTGAGGGCATACCCTTCGATGATGCGCGCCCCGGTCGCTTCACGGAACCGTCGATGCGTCTCGGCCATCATCGGCGCGGCGCTCGACGCGCAGATCTTCATCGAACGGAAATCGACGCGCCCCGCCTTCACGCGCGGATGTTCGAGCAGCGCGTTGTACAGCGTGGGGACGCCGGCGAAGACCGACGGCTTGGTACGCTCGATGGTCTTCACGAGATCGTCCATGTCGCGCGGGTTGGGAACCAGCGCGATCGGATTGCGCCCCGCGAAACACGCCGACTGCACCGCGATCGCGCCGAACGAATGGAAGAGCGGCAGCGGCAGGCAGAACGACGCCTCCCACTCCGGCAGCACCGCACCCAACCAAGCGCGCACCTGCGCCCCGGTGATGGTCATCGCGGCGTGGTGCACGCGGACCGCTTTGGGTGTGCCCGTGGTGCCGCCGCTCATCAACAGCATGGCGTCGTCATCGGGGGTCGCGGCGAGCGCGGGATCGGGGCGCTGGCCGCGATGACGCGCCACGAGGTCCGGCAGCCACGGATCGCCGTCACGCGCGACGGGCCGATGCCCGCCTTTCTTCTCGGCGAGCAGGGTGAACGCCAGACGCAGATGGAACGGCAGCCATTCCTTGATGCTCGTGAGCACCACCCGCTCGAGCGGGACCGTGCGCTGGACTTCCTTCACCCGTTCATAGAAGGTGCTGAGCGTGACGATCAGCCGCGGGCGCGTCGACTGCAGCGGTCCGACCAGCTCGTCCGCCGAGTAGATCGGATTGAGCGGCACGAGCGTCGCGCCGAGCTTCCAGGCAGCGAACTCGACGAGGAGGAACTGCGGACAGTTGGGCAGTAGCACAGCCACCCGGTCACCGCGCCGGACACCCAGAGCGGCGAGGGCCACCGCGGCGGCATCGCTCTCGTCGGCGAGATCGCGCCAGGAAAGGGTGCGCCCCTTGAACACGATGGCGGGCGCGTCCGGCCGCAGGGCCAGCGTGCTCGCCAACGTCTGCATCAGCGTCGTCTTCGGATACGGCGCCAATGTCGCGGGGACGTGTGCGTCGTAGCTGGCCAGCCAGGGATGGTCGGTCATCGGGAGTCCGGGGTACATTTGGAATATGCCCATCCCCAACCGACTGCACATCCCCGCCCGCGACTTGGCCCGGCGGCTTCTGCTCGCGACCACCATCGCCTCGCCCTTCGCGGTTCCCGCCGCGCTGAGCGCGCAGGCCGCCCCGCTGTTGCTGCAGGATCCGGCCATCAAGCGCGCGATGGACGTGATGCCTACGCTCCAGCAGTGGACCCTCGCGCAGCAGGTCTCCATCTGCGAGATCCCGGCGCCGCCGTTCAAGGAGCAGGCCCGCGCCGAGGAGTTCAAGCGGCGCATGCAGAGCTTCGGTTATGCCGACACGCGGATTGATGCCGAGGGCAACGTCATCGCATCACTCGGCAAGGGCGATGGTCCGACCGTGATGATCGCGGGACACCTGGACACCGTGTTCCCGGAAGGCACCGATGTGAAGACGACACGCACCGGCGACAAGATCGCCGGCCCCGGCATCGGTGACGATTGCCGTGGTGTGGCGGTGGTGCTCACGCTGGCAAAGGTGCTCAAGGAGCAGAACATCACGCCGCGCGGTCGCCTGTTGCTCGTTGGCAACGTGGGCGAAGAAGGACCGGGCAACCTGCGCGGTGTGCGGCATCTGCTCACGAAGGAATTCAGCGGCCAGGTGAACTACTTCATCTCGGTCGATGGCGCCGGCGGCGGGGCGATCACGTCGCGTGCCGTGGGCAGTCATCGCTACACCGTGTCGTTCGAGGGTCCGGGCGGGCACAGCTACGGCGCGTTCGGCATGACCAACCCCATGCACGCGATGGGTCGCGCGATCGCGAAGATCGCCGACATCAAGACCCCGACCACGCCGCGCACGACGTTCAACGTCGGCATCGTGCGTGGTGGGACCAGTGTGAACACCATCACGCCGCTGGCACAGATGGACGTGGATATGCGCTCCGAGGATGCCGCGTCGCTCGCCGACATCGATCAGAAGATTCGCGCGGCGATCGCGGCCGGTGTCGCGGAAGAGATCGCCCGATGGCCGAACTCGCGCGCGCCTGTCACCGTGAAGTACGACACCATCGGTATCCGCCCGACGGGCGGTCAGTCAGATGATGCGCCCATCGTGAAGACCGCGTGGGCCGCGGTCGAGGCGATCGGCTGGGTCCCAGCGACCTTGGCGTCGAGCACCGATGCCAACCTGCCGATCGCGATGGGGATCCCCGCGATCACCATCAACGGCGGCGGGCGTTCGACCGGTGCGCACGGCACGCAAGAGTCCTACACCGAGTTGCCGGACTCCTTCAAGGGTCCGCAACTCGCCTTGTTGATCGTCACCGCCCTCACGGGCCTCGCCAAGTAGGAGCGTCCCCATGGATCGTCGAGACTTTTTTGCGAGTGCACTCGGTGCGGCGGCTGTCGCGCTCGTGTACCGCGAACTGCCTGCGCAGGGTGCGACACCGTCGCGTGCGACAGCGCAGGGCGCCTTGCCCCCGATGACCGTCTACAAGAGCGCCAGCTGCGGCTGCTGCGGCAACTGGGTCGACCACGCGCGCGCCGCAGGATTCACCGTGCGCACCATCGACACAAACGACCTTGCCAGCGTGAAGCGTGAGATGGGCGTGCCCTCCGACCTGGAGTCGTGCCACACCGTCGTGGTGGGCAACTACTTGGTCGAAGGGCACGTGCCGGCCAAAGAGGTGAAGCGCATGTTGAGCACCAAGCCCGCGATCCGCGGCATCGCGGTGCCCGGCATGCCGATCGGTTCGCCGGGTATGGAGCAGGGTTCACCGAAGGACTATCAGCGCTACGATGTCGTGGCGTTCACGGCGAAGGGTGCGCGGTCGGTGTTTGCGAAATACTGATGGGAGAGGTGAGAGGGGAGATGTGAGAAACTACGGACGGGGGAGGGCGAGACTCGTCAGTAGCTCGTTCACCTCGGCCGAGTCGAACTTTTCCAGCGCGGCGATGGCGCGGCGGCGCGTGGTCGGGGTTTCGGTGGACTTGGCGATGGTCATCAGCTTCTCGCGCGCGGGGCGAGAGCCTTCCTGACTGAGTGCGGTGATCACCGCGCCGCGGGTCTCGGTGTCGGTGACGCGGTCGTACAACGTGCTCAGTGCGACGCCCGAGGCGCCTGCGCGTTCCGCCATCGATACCGCGCGGCGGCGCACCGTGGGCAGCTCGTTCTCGTCCGATGCCACACGCATCAGCCACTCCGCGTTGGTGCGGCCCCCGATCGACGCGATTGCGCTGAGCACCGCTTCCTTCTGCCGCTGAGTGCTGAAGCCGCGATAGCTCTCGCGGAGCAATGCGGCGTCGGCGCCGGAGACGGGATCGCTCCCGAGCGTGGCGATGGCGGCAGCGCGTTGTTCATCCGAGCGCTTTGCATCACTGACGACCGTGCGCGCCCAGGCACGGGCACGCGGATCCTTGCTGCGGCCGAGCGCACGGGTGGCTTCGGTGGCCAGCCAGGCATCATCGCGTCGATCGGCCAACTGCAGCAGCGCCGGAACGCCCGCATCCGAGTTGATGCGGCCGAGTGCGCTGAGCGCGCTGCGACGTGTCTCGCGTGAACGGTCTTCGTCACGCGCGACGCGCAGGAAGCCGTCCGCACCGGCGCCGTCCTTCGCCAGCACAGCGGCGGCGATCGCGTCACGCGCGGCGCGACCATCGAGTCGCTGTCCGAGCGAGAGCAACCATGCGGCGGCCTCGCGATCGGGCACCGCACCGAGATCGGTCGCGTCGGTGCGGTGCTGCAGTGGCCCGACGAACATCTGGAGACGCACGACCTCTCGGCCGATGAGTGTCGCGAGGACGCGCACCGGACCCGCGGTGCACTCCCCGCGACTCGGACCATCACTGAACTGCGTGTACGTCCCGTACCAATTGTCGCCTCCCATGCGGTACCAGCTCGTCCCGTCGCCACACACATCGGCGCGCGCATCGAAGTGTAGCTCGACCTGCCCATCACCCACCGCACTCACGCGACGGTCGAGTGCGTCACCCTGAGCACCGACCTGCGCGCACGCACTCCCCGCAACTGCCGTACTCGCGAGGAGTGCGATGAGGCCCATCACACCGGGCTTCACCGGTCGACGAGCTCAAGGAGGAGCTGCGTGGTGCGGGGATCCTTCTTGGACGTGAGCGCCGAGATGGCCGAACGACGCAACTGCGGATCGGTGCCGGTGCGGACGATCTCGATGAGCTTGTCGGTCGCCTCGGGCTCTTTGCGACGACCGAGCACGTAGACGATCTGTTCGCGCACCTGACGCGTCGCGGCGCCGTCGTAGAGGCGGCCGAGCTGTGCGATGGGGAGGTCGTTGCCCATACGCGAGAGGATGGACGCGCGCACATCGCTGGATTCCTCCTCACGCGTGATGATGCCCATGAGCCAGGTCATCGTGGCTTCGTCCTTGGCACGGGCGAGCACGGTGATGGCGCGGCTCTTCAGCCTCGCGGTCTCGAGTCGCGGAAAGACGCTGCGAAGCCAGGCTGCGTCCTCCGGCGAGATGCTCTTGCTGCCGCGGGAGTTCGTGACGTACCGGATGGAATCGGCGCTCAAGGTATAGGCGACCCCGCCCGGAGACGTCGTGTAGACCGCCTGTCCTGGAATCGTCCGAACCGGTGCCACAGGCGCGACCGCAGGCACCGGGGGCACCGGGGCGGCCATCGGCACGGGCGCGGCGACGGGCGTCGGGAATCCCGAGACCGATTGGCCACCGCTCCGGAACTGCTCGCTGCGTGCGGCCTCGAGATAACGCTGCGCCTCGAGACTTGTCACGTTGCAGTTGCCCGCGCAGGCGAATGAGAGCGGCGTCCCATCATCGAATGTCCCGATCGCATCGAGCCGCAGTTGCTCCGGCGCACTCGAGCGCTCCACCAGCGCGCGGATCGCCGCGTTCGCCTTTGCACTCTCATGCGAACCGAGCGCGCGCACGGCCGCACGCTGCACCGAGAGCGACTGGTCGTTGCGGATCACGGCGTCGAGGGTAGCCACCACTTCGTCACCGGAGATCCGCGCGAGGTAGCTGATCGCATCGGAGCGCACCGACTCCGACGGATCACTCTTCGCCACATCACCGAGCTTGGCCTTCGACGCTGCATCGCCCTTGGTGCCGATCATCATCACGGCGCTCTTGCGCAGCGACACCGAGCATTCGTCGCGGCGTTCGAGCACACGCACCAGCAATGGCCCGGCGGCCTCGGGGTTGTTGCGCATCAAGGTGCTGAGCGCCGACGACCGCACGCTGAGTTCCTCGCTGTCGCAGGCACTCGCTGCGGCCGTGGCCTGACTCCGCAGGCGCGTCTGCGCGCTCGCGTCCCCGCGCTGGGCCAGTGCGCCGACGATGCGCGTGCCCAGCGACTCGGCCTCGTCGGCATTGCCGGCCCGGGGGAAGCGCGCCTTCCGCGCGTCGAGCGCGGCGAGTCCGTCGCGCAGCTCCTGCATGCCGCCGATGCGATACAGCGCGAAGGCTTGCCAGTAGAGCGCGTCGGCTGCATAAGCGGAGGCCGGTGTACGACTGGCGACCTGCGCGAACAGCGTGGCGGACTTCCGCCATTCACCACGATTGAGCAGTGTGCGCGCTTCGCGATACAGCGAGTCGGCCGGGTCCTGCGGGTAACGCGCGTCGCTGCCCCACGCGCGCGGTGCGGACGCCAGCGTTTGCGCGAAGGTCGCGAGTGGTGCGCTCGGTGCGAGCGGTGCGCGCGGTGTCGACGGCGCCTGCTGCGCCTCCACCAGCGTGGGGACCACGAAGAGCAAGGGAAGCAGTGAGAATCGGATCGTCATGGGATGGTCCTCAGTAGCCGGAGGCAGTGTACGACGCGGCGACGGTGCGCAGACGCGGCACCACATCACGTTCGTTCATCGCCTCAGCGATGAAAGTCAGTTCCTGGGCGCGGGGCGCCGTGCGCAGTTGGGCGACCTGAGCCAACACGAGCTCGAGGTCCTGGAACAGGTCCCGCATGCGCGGATCGGTGGCGGCGGGGGAGTCCATCAGCAGTCGCGTGGTGCCCAGCAAGGCGCGGGCATCGGCGACGAACTTCGTGTCGGCGGTGAGTTTCTGTCCGACGGAATCGCGGGGCAACGAGGCGAGCAGCGCCACCGTCTGCGCGAGGTACTCCGACGTCGCACGCAACAGCGGATCACTCGGCGGCGCGACCGACACACTCGGCGTGGCGTCCACCACGGGCGGCAACGACGTGGCGTCGGGCGTCACCTTGCTCACACGACCGATACCGATCCCCACCAGAAGCGTGGCGGCGATGCCGGCCGCCGGTGCCATCCAACGGCGCACGCCGCGCGAGCGGCCACTCGGCAGCTCCACTGCCCGTCCGGTTCCGTACACCACGGGCATCGACGCGGAGGCATCGAACGCCTCGCGCTCGATCCGCGCCCACATCGCATCGATCGGCGGCTCGGCCGGGACCCGATAGCTGTCCTTCGCGTCGCGGAGAAGTTCCTGCATCTGTTCGTCGGTCATCGGTCCATCCTTATGAAGCGAAGTCTGCCAAGGCGACGCGGAGTCGTCCGCGCGCTTCGAACAATCGAGCCTTGCTCGTGCCTTCGGCGATGCCGAGCATCTCGCCGATCTCACTGTGCGTGTAGCCCTCTACGTCGTGCAGCACCACCGTCATGCGCAGCCCTTCCGGCAGTGCGTCGATCGCCGCATGCAGTCGGGCCTTGAGATCGGGGTCCGCCTCGCGACTCGGCGCCGCGTGGATGTCCTCGTCTCCCAGCGCTTCCTCGTGCGAGCGGATTCGCTTGACCTTCCGCATCTGATTGAGCGCGGTCGTCACCGCGATCCGATGCAGCCAGGTGGTGAACGCCGAGTCGCCGCGGAAGCTGGCCAGCTGTCCGAACGCCCGGATGAACACGTCCTGCACGAGATCGCACGCCAACTCCTCGTCCCCGCAGATGCGGAAGACCAACCGATGCACGCGCCGCGCATGCCGGTCGTACAGCGTCCGCGCGGCCGACCGATCCCCAGCAACGATCTGGGTGATCAGTGTCCACTCGGGCGGCCCCGCGTCCGGGGCGTGAAGGGCGATGGCTGGTGTGGTCATCAGTCTCGGGGGGTTGGACACCACCCTCCCGGAAAGCGTTGGGGGGTGCCCCCGGCAGGGGGGCGCTCGTCCATAGTGTACGACCTTTCTCCGGAGCCCGACCCGATGGTGCGTTCCCCCGCTCTTCCCGCCCGCCCCGCCCGACTGCTCGCGGCGCTGGCGTTCCTCTTCGCCGCCGCCTGCGGCGAGAAGCCCAAGGCCGCTGCGACCGCCGAGCGTCCGCTCGGCCATGTCTTCACCGACACCGTCAGCGGTGTGGGCATCGACCTCCCGCCGATGTGGGCCGGGCGGTATCGGGTCAGCGACTCGATCACGACGCCGGTGAACGGGCTGCAGCGCCAACTCGCGCTGCGGTATCTCAAGTCGGACTCGACGGCCGTCACCGAACCCGCCCTGTTGGAGATCCGCGTGTTCGGGAGCACCGAATGGATGGCGATGGGCCGCGACTCGGCGTCGGCGATGTACGGCACCGTGATCGCCAGCGATCCCTCACATACCGTGGCTGTGCGCCCTGCGTCGATGAACCCGCTCACGCCCGGCACCGCCGACGCGGTGGGCTTCGACTCGCTCATGATCATCGTGCTCCAGCGTCCGCTCACGGCCTCGCTGCGCGCGCCGAAGTAATCGCGGGCAGATACGACGAACGCGGCGCGCCGAATCACTCGGCGCGCCGCGTTCTTGTTGTTGCACTCACATGTTCGAACGGTCGCGACGCACCTGGATCTTCTTGCCCTTGATCGTCGTGGCGGACAGCGTCGCCACGATGTCGTCCGCGAGCGTCTCCGGGACCTCGACGATCGAGTGGCGATCCCAGATCTGGATCGCGCCGATGGCGCTGGCGTCGAGTCCCATCTCGTTGGCGATCGCACCCACGAGATCACCGGGCCGGATCTTGAGCTTGCGCCCAGCGCCGACGTACAGCTTGGCGAACGCGTGACCCGCCGCGACACGCGGTCCCTTCGCGCCGGCGGCCTTGGGGCCCGTGGCCGCGAACGCGGGCTTGGCACTCGTCGACGTCGCACCAGACTTCCGCTCCGCGCGCAAGGCCTCGCGCTCGCGCGCGGGATGTTTCTCGCGCGCAGCCGGAATGGCGATCTCGTCCTCTTCCTTCTCCTCGCCACCCGCCTGCTTGAGCGCCGCGGCGGCGATGTCCATGAGTTCGAACTCCTCGGCCAGCGATGCCACGATGCTACGCCAAGGGTCGAGCTCACCGCCGAGGATCACTTCGCGCAGCGCGGCCTGGGCGAGCTCGAGGCGGCGCGACTTGAGGTCGGCGACGGTCGGCACCGCGAGCGTCTCGATGGCTGCACCCGTCGCGCGCTCGAAGTTCTTGAGCATGCGATGTTCACGGGGCTCAGCGAGCGTGATCGCCACACCGGTGCGCCCTGCGCGTCCCGTGCGGCCGATGCGATGCACGTACGCCTCGGCGGCGTTGGGCACGTCGTAGTTGACCACGTGCGACACGTGCTGCACATCGAGTCCGCGCGCCGCGACGTCTGTCGCGATGAGCAGCTCCGAGGTGTGCGCACGGAAGCGCTTCATCACGCGATCGCGCTGCTCCTGCGAGAGCCCACCATGCAGCGCATCGGCGTGAAAGCCGCGGCCGTTGAGCGTCTCGGTGAGTTCGTCCACTTCGGTGCGCGTACGGCAGAACACGATCGCACTCTTGGGCTGCTCCACATCGAGGATGCGCCCGAGCGCGACCATCTTGTGCGCACGCGGCACGAGGTACGCGACCTGACGCACCTTGGCAGTCGCGCCCGGTGCGACCTTCACCGCGTCGATGCGGATCACTTCTGGATCGCGCAGGTGCGACTCAGCGATCGCGCGGATGCGCGGTGCGAGCGTGGCGGAGAAGAGTGCGACCTGCTTGTCCTTCGGCGTCGCGGCGAGGATAGCTTCGAGGTCCTCGGCGAAGCCCATGTCGAGCATCTCGTCAGCTTCGTCGAGGATGACCGTCTTCACCGAGCCCAGATGCACCGTCTTGCGACGGATGTGGTCAAGGGCGCGTCCCGGCGTGGCGATGATCACATCGGCGCCGCGCTTGAGCGAGCGGATCTGTCCTTCCATCGACGCGCCGCCGTAGATCGGCATCGCCACGGCGCCGAGTCCCTTGCCGTAGCGATGGATGGCCTCGGCGACCTGCATGGCGAGTTCGCGCGTGGGCACGAGCACGAGCGCGGCGGTGCGATCACGCGGCGGCAGCGAGGGGTCGATGCGATGCAGCAGTGGCAGCGCGAAGGCCGCGGTCTTGCCGGTGCCGGTGGCGGCCTGCGCGAGCACGTCGCGGCCCGCGAGCAGCGGCGGGATGGCGGCGCTCTGGATCGGTGTGGGTTCTTCGTAGCCGAGTGCGGCGAGTTGGGCGAGCACACGCTCGTCCATGGCCAGCGAGGCGAACCCGGCGGGCGGTGTTTCTGAGGCGGAGCGAGTGGGCATCCCTGAAAGCTACACTCGCACCGGCCTCAGAGTCGGATGGATGTACAGCAGCGCCTGGGGACTCAGCCCGCGTCGTACGCTTGCTTCACCCACCCAAGCAACTCTTTGTCAATCTGCTTCGCATCCTCCACCCGCACCCGATGCGTACACATCGCATTCCAGCTGCCTGCCGCCTCCAAGCGCCCCTTCGGCGCCACGCCCTTGAGCACGAGGCCGATGTCCATCCGCGCCGCCGTGCTGGGTTGGATCAGCCCGAACTGCTTGCTTCGCCGCAGACTCACGTAGGCCTTCTTTGGGGCGAACTCCACATCCGTGCCGAAGGCGGCGATCTGCTTGGCCAGCGCGTCGTACCACGGCTTGAGCGCCGCTTTCGCCCCCGCATACTGCTCGGCGATGAGATCGCCCGACTCGGCGTTGATGGCACCCGAGTCGAGGAACATGTGGGCCACGAGGTTCGCGTAGCCGTGTCCGAGGCCATGCTCCGCCTTGAGATGTGCAACGATCTTCCCGTGCTTGGTCTCACCGCTCGCTTTCGCGAGCGCCTTCCACGACTCAAGGTCCTTGCCCGTCTTCTCCTTGAGGTTGCGGACCATCGACTCCGCCTCGGCTTTGGGATCGGCCATGGGATGCTCCTATGCCTTGGCCACGGGGCGCGTGCCGTAGCGCTGCGTTGCGAACCCGACGATCAGCCCCACGAGTGAACCCGGGATGAGGATCTCCCAGAAGTACACCTCGTTGTTGGGTGGCATCTGCTGGATGGCGATGGGATACGCGAACAACGCCCCCATCATGAGACCGAAGATGATGCCCGCCGTGAGGTTGTTCACCTTGCGCGAGAAGAACCCGATGATCACGCCGGCAACGAGTCCTTTGCCCATCGAGCCGAGCACGATGCCCATGATGCCCGGCGCGGTCTCGGGCGCCGAGACCAGCGCCGAGAGCCCATCGAACGCGCCGAGCACACCGCCCAGCAGCAATCCCAACAGTGGCTTGTTCATCGAATCCTCAGCGAAGGTGGCCGTGCTTGCGACCGACAGGGGGAGCCGAGCGTCTGAACGGGGGAGTCGATCGCGCCCGACTCCTCTTAGCCGTCCGCTCTCCGGTCCTTTTAGAGACCTCGACGGACGAAGATGAAGCTCCGCACAACCACGTAGCCCAGCAAGAGGAGGATGGCGACCTGGTGGCGGTCCACGAAGCGACCCACGCGCTCCAGCAAGCTCTCTCGGTGCACCGAAACGGGCTCACCATCGAGCCAGCATCGGAGATCCGCCGCAAGGTCCGCCATCGAGGCATACCGCGCCGCGGGGTCAGCGGCGGTCGCCACCGCAACGAGCGACGCCAGCGGCTTCCCGACCGGTTCGTTGTGTGCATCGAGCAGTTCGCTCAGCAGCATACCAAGTGAATACACATCCGCGCGGACATCCGCGGGCGCTTCTCCGCGCGCGGCTTCCGGCGCGATGAACCCCGGTGTCCCCGCAGCGCTGCCGGTGGCGCCGAGCGTCGTGGCGACGCCCCAGTCGAGCACCAAGACCTCACCGAACGGCCCGATCATCACGTTGCTCGGCTTGAGGTCCCGGTGCACCACGCCGCGTTCGTGGGCGAATCCCACCGCCTCGGCGATCCGCAGCACCGCGCGCAGCAGGTCACCCCGCGTGATGCCGCGCGCGTGTGCTTCGCGTGCATGCACGTCGAGTCGCACACCATCCACCAGCCGCATCACGTAGTAGACGCGCCCATCGTCGAGCACGCCGGCGTCATACACGGGCACGATGCCCGGATGCTCCAATCGCGCGAGCACGCGCGATTCGCGATGCAAACGCTCGGCGACCTCGGGCGCAGCGACTTCGGTCGCGAGCAACTTGATCGCAACCTCGCGCTCGAGATGCCGGTCGTACGCGCGATGCACCTCGCCCATGCCGCCACGGCCAAGCCGCTCACGCAGTTCGTAGCGCTCGGCGATCAGCGGCGGTGCGGCGAGCTGGGAGCGCAGACGCGCCAGCGCCTGATCGCCGAGAGGCCGCTCACTCATGTGGGATCCACCCCCGTGAGTGCGCGGACCTCGGCGCGGTATTCCGCGTCATCGGCGGTCAGCGCGCGCACAGTGGCGAGTACGTGCTCGCGCATGCGTTTGCGCGCCCAGTGCAGATGGTTCGTCACCTGCGTGATGGGTTCGCCCGTCTCGGCAGCGAGCGCCGCGTAGGTCGGGCGCTGCGCGTCGGGGTGATCACTCAGATCGTATCGCTCGTAGAGTCGCCACGCGACGGCGCGGCTCTGCGCATCGCAGTCGTGACGGAGTCGTTCGAGCGCGATGCCGAGGACACTGCGCGCCCATTCGCGGTCGAACAGCGCGTCGACCTCGGCGTCGGCGCCGAGCGTGAGGCTCGCATCGTCGAGTGAGAGATGGGATGCCGCACCGCCCCGTTTGAGGCGCGCCGCATCGCGAAAGCTCGCACGAGCAAAATCGTCGAGACAACTGCGCAAGAAGGTCCGGAAGCGTCCACGCGAAGGCTCGAACCGCGCGAACCAGTCCTTGGCGATGGCCGCCGCGAAGAACTCCTGTGCGAGATCCTCGGCGTCGTCGCGGGCGAGCTGCCACCGCAGGGTAAGGATCGCGACCACCGCATCGCGGTAGGCGCGCGCGATGAGGTCGATTGCACGATCGCGGTCCGCGGGTCGGCCGGAGCCGAGTGCCGCGATGAGTGTGTCGCGGGTGTCCGGGAGCCGCGCGGTCATCGCCCGCGCATCACCCCTGCTGCAGCGACGGCGTGCGGGTGAGCTGACGGAGTTCGCGGAAGCCGATCATGCGCCCGTTCGCTTCGTCCCACAGCGTGAGCCGCAGCGTGCGCCATGCGGTCTTGAGCGTGAGCACCGGCGCCTCGGCGAAGATCGGGTTTTCCTCGTGGGCACGCTTCAGCCGGTAGTTCGGGATCTTGGGGCCGAGGTGATGCACGTGGTGGAGCCCGATGTGCCCGGTGAACCAGTTGAGCACGGCCGGCATGCGGAGATGCGAACTCCCGGTGATCGCGGCGGTGGCGTAGTCCCATTCGCGGCCGCGTTCCCAGTAGGCCTCTTCGAACTGATGCTGCACGTAGAACAGCCAGATGCCACCGGCCGCCGCGAGATAATACGACGGCACGTAGAGCAGCAACACCGCCTTCCATCCGAAGGTCATGCCGAAGATCGCCGCGAGCCCAACCAGTGCCACGTTCGTGAGCCAGATGTTCCACTGCTGCTGCGCGCCACTCGTGAGGCCTGGCAGGCGGAAACGCTGCAGGATCATCATATGCAGCGGGCCGATGCCGAAGAGCACGAACGGATGGCGGTACAGCCGGTACTTGAAACGCTCGACCCGCGAGAGCGCCTGATACTCCGCCACGGTGAGTGTGGTGACATCCCCGACACCGCGGCGATCGAGGTCGCCCGACGACGCGTGATGGATCGCGTGCTCACGGCGCCACTGGCTGAACGGCGTGAAGGTGAGCACGCCCGTGATGAAGCCGATGACATCGTTCGCCCGTTGCCACGGGAGGAAGCTGCCGTGCGAACAATCGTGCATGATGACGAACGTGCGGATCAACAGCCCGGCCGTCGGGATGATCAGCAGCGCGGTGGCCCACCAGGCGCGCTCCATCAGCCAGTAGCCGAGCATGAGCGCGCCGATGAGCAGCGTCAGCGTGACCACGACCTGACGGAGCGAGCGCACCACATCGGGACCGGTGTAGCGCGCGATGATCGCGCGCCATTCGGAGGCTTCGAACCGACGGGGAGACGAGGGCGTAGCAGTCATCGTGCGAGGGTCAGGGGGATATATCGCAATGTACGCCTACCCACGGGCTTCCGCTCAGGAGACGGCCCGGCCCTGTCCCTCGTCACCCGGCCCAACGGGAGTCGGGCCCCTGGTACGCCTAGTTGACTGCCGTGACCGTGATGTCGAAGACCAGGATCGAGTTCGCGGGGATCGGCCCGCTCGTCCGGCCACCGTAGCCGAGGTTGGGCGGGATGATGAGCTGCCGCCGGCCGCCCACGCGCATACCGCGGACGCCCTCGTCGTACCCGGGAATCACCTGCGACTGGCCCGTGGTGAACGTGAAGCTCCCCGAGTCGAAGACGTTCCCGTTGCGCAGCGCGCCCGAGTACGTGTTGGTGACCGACTGATTGCCGGTGGTGTTGATCAGCGTCCCGCCACCGACGGTGATGTCGCGATAGTAGAGTCCGCTCGCGGTCTTCGTGGAGTTCGCAAGGTCGACACCGAGCGAGGCGTCGAAGGTCGTCGATTCGATGTCAGGCACGAAGGCACTCTCGGAGTTGCAGGACGCGACGAAGCACGCGAGGACGAGGGGCAGCAGGGCGCGGAACGGGAAGGCGAGTCGCATCGGAAGGTCTGGAGGAAGGAATCAGAGAATCATACCCAGCGTGGGGCGGGATGGTCGAGGGCTCAGTGCGGCCCTGCCGAGCCGACCGACCGCTCCCGACCCGGCACGATGTCCACCCGCAGTTCGGTCCAGCCCGTGAGCTGGTAGAACTGCACGCGGACGGTGTGCGTGCCGCCGTCCAGCGGTGCGTGCATCACCTCGGAGCCTCCTGGCTCGCGACGTTCGATGACGAGCCGGTCGTCGACCCACACGCGGGCCGCATCGTCCGAGATGATGCGCACCGTGTGCTCCCCGTCAGGCACGGTCACGGTGCTGGTGGCATCGAGTGCCCAGCGGTTCTGCGGCAGTCCGAACCGCGGCCCATACCATTGATAGTCGAGTCGCCGCTCCTGCCGCGTGAGGATCGGGGTGCCGCGGGTGATGGCATCGAGATTCCCCGAGGAGCGCGGAGGATCCTGCAGCGTGTCGGTCCACGCGAAGAACCGCACGTCCCAGCGCATGTGTGGTTCCCAGCGCGCGAACGTGAACGGCACGGGCACGCCGGCGGCCGTCCGGACGCCGCGGGGCGAGACCGTCGCGCCGCCGAGGTATTCGAGCGTCACGCGCCAATCATGTTCCCGTTCGCGCAGCGGACGCACCACGAGCGTGTCTCCCATGCGGCCGCTGCGGCTTGATACACCTCGCACGCCATCCAAGGAAGTGATCCGCCAGCGGCCCGTCGGTCCCAGCGTGCGCAGCTGCACCGCGTCGTGCATGGTGTCGACCGGCCAGAGCTTGGGACTGCGCCAATCGAACGGGCCCCACTCATCGACGACGATGGCTGACCGGTCGCGACGCGGCCACAGCGCCGCCGGGATGCTGGCATCGAACGATCGAGCGGTTGACGACGCGGTGCCCGCTGCCTGCTGGATGACGCTCGTGAGCGAATCGTACTCCGCACCGAGCAGTCGGCGCGGCGTGCAGGCGGCAGCGTCCGCCGCGACCACGTTCCGCGCGGTATCAAGTGCGCTGGTCTGTGTCACACGCCACGTTGTCGCGTGCCCGGTGAAACGATTGTCCGTGATGCGATAGTCCCGACTGCGGGTATCCCGGTGCTTCGGATAGCCCCAGTCGGATGGTTCGATCGGATTCGCCCACAGATAGATCGCTGTGGTATCACCCCGGAACGTGTTGTGCGTGATCGTATTGTCCTGACCATGCTCGATCGCGATGGCGATGCGATTGCGCGCGAAGCAGTTGCCGCGGATCGTGCTCGAGTAGCTGTACCCGCCCCACACGCCGTGGTCGTTGCCCTCGACGATGTTGCCGATGAAGTGGTTGCGACTGAATGTCGCTTCAATGCCGTTCGTCGGCGCGAACGAGAAGTCGTTGGCGAAGAACAGGTTGTCGTTGGCGCCGCCCTTCCCGGAGTCCATGGTCTCCTGACCCGCCCAGAGGAACAGCCCGTCGCCCGAATGCGTGACGGAGTTCCACGCCACCACGTTGCCGTGGCTCTGCTCATACATGAGCAACCCCGCCGAGTCCTGCCCACGGCGATACCAACGGTGCGAGTAGCCGCGGACATTGTAGTCAATCCGGTTGCGCACGATCACGTTGCCGCTCGAGCGGTACATCCCGATGCCGAGTCCGGAGTTGAACGCGACCGTGTTCTCGACGATGCGCACGCTGTCCGTCCGGTGCATGAGCAGCGCGTTCATCCCCTGCTCCGCGCGGTTGCCCTCGATGCGACCGCCCTGCACCGAATCCAGATAGATCGCTGCACCGAACCGCATCCACTCGCGTTTCTCGTTCTGATGGAATGAGAGCCAGTCGATCAAGCTCTCGTGCCCCACCAGACTGAACAGGCGTGGCTTCCAGTTGTAGCTGAGGTCGTTGTCGCGCAGCGTGAGTCCACGGGTGCCACGAGCGAGCACGGCGATACGCACACCGCGGATGCTCGCGCCGTGGATGGTGATGTCGCGGCCGCCGTCCACGCGGATGGCGACGCCGCGTGCGGCGTCCGGGGCCGCCTCGGCTGCAGCGCCGCGCAGGGTGACTCCGCGCAGATCGACCGTGATCCCCTCTCCACGCACCACAACGAGCGCGGAGTCCATCGAGGGGTCTGCGTCGAACGTGTACGTGCCCGGCCGGATGCGCACCGACTCGGTGATCACCATGCCGCGCGTGAGCGGCACGCTACGCGGTGCGGGTCGCTGTCCCGCGACCACGCGAGGCAGACTTGCCACCGCCAGGAGCACGCCGAGCGCAAGAAATCGCCGCATCAGAGGTACCTCCGCGGTGGGACCAGCAGGCTGCCAATCAGCAATCCGGCGGTGAGCGCGAGCAACGCACTCATCACCGCGACCAACGTATCGACGCCCGTGGTGTAATCCCGTTCCATCACGAATCCGATCGCGCGGAACCCCACGCTCCCCGGTACCAGGAGCATGATGCCCGGCAAACGGACCAGCGCGCCCGGGCGTCCCTTCAGCCGGCCGTAGAGGTTGCTGAGCGCCGCGATGATCAAGCTCGCGACGAATACGCCGCTCGCGAAGGCGCCATCCGTCGGCCCGATCCAGTGTTCGGCGGAGCGCGTCAGTACGTACCCAAGGATGGCGCTGCCCATCACGAGCGGGATGTCGCGGGTTTTCGGCCGGAACAGGATCGCGAACGATCCCGCTGCCATCACGGCCGAGACGATCTCCACGAACGGCGGGAGCTTGTCTGCGACGACCAACGGCACCGTCCATGCCATCGCCGTGAGCACGTGTGTCGCGGCGACGGTGCCGAACGTCATCTTGAGCAACACCATCAAGGCGCCCGCGAAGCGCGTCGTACCGGTGACGAGCTGGTGGGACGCCAGTTCCGCGACCGCCGTCGTGAGCGTCAACCCCGGCATGAGCACGATCAGCGACGCGACGATGACCGTCTGCACTGCGATCGGCGCGACGAAGTAGCCGAACGCCGTGGCCAACGTCGTGGCGATGATCGCGGCCAACACCTCCATCGCTGCGCTCAGGTTCGGGCGCGTCGCGCTCGCGATGGCGAGCCAACCGATCAACAAGCCGATGATGCTGGCGACCAGGATGTCGAGATACCCCGTGCGCAACAGGCCGGCGACGGCTGATGATGCGAGCCCGAACGCGCCGATCGTCAACAGGCGCTGCTGCGCCGTGAACGGACGGTCGAGCGCGCGCATCGCCGCCCACGCCTCCGCCAGCGGCATCTTCCCGGCGATCACGTCCTCCGCGATCCGGTCGAGTGCCGCGAGGGCGCGCAGATCAATGCTCCCCAGATCGAGCCGCAGCACCCGGGTCTGCTGCGACCCATGCAAGACATCCGCGTCGCCCAACGACAGCAGGAGCCCAGTCGGCGTCGACCAGATCTCCGCCGAGATCTTCAGGGCTCGCGCGGTGGCACGCACGGCGCCCTCGAGGCGAGAAGCGGACACGCCAGCGATGTGCAGTCGGCGCGCGAGTTCGGTGAGGAACCGAACGCGTGCGTCGAAGTCCTGATCGGTCACGGACGCGCCGCGCGCAGATGCTTCTCGAAGAACGCCCACACGAGGTTCCACGAATCGATCTGTTCCGGCGAGTCCTCACGCAACAACGTCTGGCGGTTCACCCGACGACTGAACGTGTGACCCACACTCGACGGCCCTGGCGTCGGATCGACGTACACCTTGGGTTCCGCCAACCCCGGCTTCCGCGCCATCAGTGCATCGATATACGGCTGCGACTCCTCGAAGTCGGCATCCTCGTCGTTGGTCGCCACGTGGACGAGCAGCGGATGCATCAGCGAGTCGACACTGTAGTACGGCGAACGCTTCAGATACTCCTCGCGCTGCTCGAACGGCAGACCCGAGAGCGCCTTCTGGGTGCTGAAGCTCCGCTGATAGCCGGGCCCCTTGAAGGAGAGTCGGAAGATGAGGTTCGTCACCGGAACGATCGCCGCACCGGCGACGAATCGCGTCCGCGACGCACGCTGCATGAGATGGCCCGTGATGAACCCACCGTGACTCCAGCCCATGAGTCCGATGCGCGAGGGATCGACCTCCGTCCGCTGTTGCAGGAATCGCACGGCGTCTTCGACATCATCGAGCTCCTTCCCGCCGTAGTCGATCGCCCGGTGGTGCGCTTCACCGTAGCCGGTCGACCCGCGGTACTCCGGTGCGACGATCACATACCCGCGCTGCGTGGCCTCGATGATGAACGGGAGATAGGTCTGGTCCCAGTTGCCATGCACGCCACCGTGCACCCAGACCATGGCCGCGTGCGCACGCGCACCGCGCGACTGCAACGGCGAGAACACATACACGGGAATGTCGAGATCGTCGTGTCGGCTGCGATACGAGGTCTTCTCGTAGCGCATCACACCGCGCGATCGTTCGGCGAAGATGCTGTCCGTGCGGGCCTTGGCCGACACGGCCGCCGCGTAGTTCGCCACCGGGTGGTCCTCGTGCCGATTGCTCACGTAGAGCAACGCGGCACGGGCGGAGTCCATGGGAACGACCTGCCGCGGACGCGCGGGGGCCGCGGCTTGCTGGGCGCCGACCGTCGTCGCCGGGGCGAGCAGCAGCGCGACCATCGCACAGGTAAACGCACGGCGAAGCGGACCGGTCAGGGCCGGGAAGGCAAGAGGCGTCGGAGTCATGGCAGAAAGTCTCAGGTCGAGGTTCCGTCGAGGCGGGGCGGCACCCACAATTATGGCATGATCACCTACGATCCGAAGAACTGGATTCGCGTGCTCTTCGATTTCCCGAGGAGCCCGGTCTTCCGCACCCTCTTCCTCGACGTGCTCGGCGCCGGCGCGTGGGCGGCGCTGGTGGTGTGGGTCGAGACCGACCTCATGCGGGTCGCTGTACCCCTCGGGCCCTCGTTCCTCTCCATCCTCGGCATCATCCTCGGCCTGCTGCTGGTCTTCCGGACCAACACGGCCTCCGATCGCTGGTGGGAAGGGCGGCGGCTCTGGGGCCAACTGGTGAATGTGTCGCGCGGGCTCTCGCAGCAACTGGGTGCACAGCTCGCGGGACCGGATCACCAGGCGCGCCGGGCTCGATACGCCGAGCTGTTGGCGGCGTATCCGACGCAACTCGCCGTGCACCTGCGTCAACCGCTCACGGCCGACGGCAGCCACGTCCCCAACGCGACCATGCGCGCGCTGCACGCCGAGGTGCAGGCGGACCTCGCGGCGGGACGCTTGGCGTCCGAGTCTCGGATCGCCCTCGCGCCGCTCCTGCAGGCGTTCGACGACGTGACCGGCGCCTGCGAACGCATCCGCAAGACGCCGATCCCGTTCAGCTACTCCGTCTACATCAAGCAGTTCGTGGTGCTCTATGCCTTCATCATGCCGTTCGGACTCGTGCGCGAGTTCGGTTACGGCACCGTGATCGCGTCGATGTTCACATTCTTTGCGACCATGGGCCTGGAGCTGCTCGCCACGGAGATCGAGGAACCGTTCGGCACCGACATCAACGACCTGCCGCTCGATCAGATCGCGACGACCATCGCGCGCGACGTACGCAGCATCCTCACGCCGGGATCGTCTGCAGCGTCGGCGTGACGGTCACGGTACCCACGATCGAGTTGGCGATGTAGCAGTCCTCGTGTGCCTTGTGGTGCAGCGCGTCGAACTCCTCGGCGCTCGGTGCGTTTCCGCGATAGGTCACCACCGGCCGCAGCACGTACCGCGAGAGGTGCTCCTTGCCCATGGCATTCTTCGTCATCTCACCCTCGGGTGCGTCGGCATACGACTCGACGATGTAGCCCGCCTTGGAGCAGTAGGCGAGGAAGAAGAGCATGTGGCAGCTCGCGACAGCTGCGACGACCGCCTCTTCTGGATCGACCGCAGCGGCGACATGCCACGGGGCCTTCACCGACGTCGGTGCTGCCGACGCCGGGACGCTCACGCCTTCATCGAAATGCCACCGATGACCACGGGAGTACTTCTGCCCCGCGAACGCATCATCGCCGCGGGACCAATCGATTCGGGCACGGTAGGTGGACATGGTAGGGGCAGAGGGGAGATGTGAGATGGGAGAGGGGGACACGGCGATGCGGGAGCAGCCTCACCCCTTCCCCCGGGTGACCGGTGCGCGGCAACCGAACAGGCCGACCGCACCGAGGATCTTCTCCAGTGGACAGAACGCCGTGAAGCTCGATTGCACCAGATTGAACCCGACAAACGCCGTGAAGGCGAACCAACCCGGGTGCACGAAGTAGCCGAGCGCCACGGAGGCCATCACGAACAGTCCGGCGATACGTCGAATAATACGATCATCACACATGGGGTGTGGTCTCCTAGAAGAATCGTTCGGTTTCGAGCACCGCGACGTGCAGGCGCTCACCGGGCGGCAACGCCTCGGCTTCCTGTTCCAGCGCGGCCACCGTGGCGTCCACGCGCTCGCGCGGGACGATGGAGATGACCATCGTCGTCTCGCCGGGCCACGCACGACTGCCTTCGCGTTTGCCCGTGCGCCCCACGCCCTTGCCACCTTCGAACGTCGTGTATTCATGGATGTCGTGACGCTCGAGGATCGCGCCCACGCGCTCCGGCGACGGCCCGCCATACATCAATAGGAAGAGTTTCATCGTGCGGCCTCCTCGGCAGCGATCTGGCGGCGGCGCAGCTCCCAGTAGAGCAGCGGCACGACCACCATGGTGAGCAGGGTCGCCACCACCGCGCCGCTCATCAGCGCGACCGCGAGGCCCTGGAAGATCGGATCGAGCACCATCACCAACCCGCCGACCACTACCGCGGCCGCGGTGAGTGCGATCGGACGGAAGCGCACGGCGCCGGCTTCAAGCACGGCTTCCTTCAACGGGCGTCCGCGGGCCTCGGCGAGCTGAATGAAGTCCACCAGCAGGATCGAGTTGCGCACGATGATGCCCGCGAGTGCGATCATGCCGATCATCGACGTGGCCGTGAAGAACGCGCCGGTGAGCGCATGGCCGGGCAGGATGCCCACCAAGGTGAGCGGGATCGGGGCCATGATCACCAGCGGGATGGTGAACGACTGGAACCAGCCGACCACCAGCACATAGATGAGCAACAGCACGATGGCGAAGGCGATGCCGAGGTCGCGGAACACCTCGATGGTCACCCGCCATTCGCCGTCCCACTTCACCGCGACCTCATCGAGCCGCTCCGGCGGCACGGCGTTGTAGCGCTTGATCTCAGCACCGTTCACGCGGATGGTGTCGAGCGCGGCGTTCATCGCCATGATCGCGTACACCGGAGCCTCCACCTCGTCCGCGACATCACCGGTCACGTAGATCGACGGACGCTGATCCTTCCGTACCCGTGCGCTCTCGCGCACGCCGTCCACCACACGCACGAACCGCGCGAGCGGCTGCGGGCCCTGCATGGTCGCCACCGGGATGCGCAGCAGCGCCTCCACCGACGTACGCGCACTCTGCGGCAGGCGCGGCACGATCGGCATGGTCTCGCGCGCGGTCGGCGATGCGATCATGCCGGCGGGTGCGCCCGAGAGCGCGAGATAAAGCGTGCGCGTCACCTGCTCCACGTTCGCACCGGCTGCAGCCACCCGTGCACGATCGACGCGGAAGCTCCGCTGGGTCTGCGCGTCCTCCACCGTCCAATCCACATCCACCACACCCGGCGTCGCAAGGAACACCTCACGCACGCGCATCGCGGCCGCGAGACGCGTGGAGTCATCGCCGGCGTACACCTCCGCCACCAGCGTCGAGAGCACCGGCGGTCCCGGCGGGATCTCGGCCACCTTCGCCGACGCGCCGTACTTCTCGGCGATCGCCACCACACCGGGGCGCACTGCGACTGCGATCGCATGACTCTGTCGATCGCGCTCGTGCTTCGCCGCGAGGTTCACTTGCACGTCGGCGACGTTCGCGCCGCGACGCAGGAAGTAGTGGCGCACGAGCCCGTTGAAGTTGAACGGCGCGGACGTGCCTGCGTACACCTCCGTGCTCCGCACTTCGGGCACGGTGAGCAGGTAACGCGCGATCTCCTCCGCTGCGGCCGTGGTGGTCTCGAGCGTCGTGCCTTCCGGCAGATCGAGCACCACTTGGAACTCACTCTTGTTGTCGAACGGCAGCATCTTCACCTGCACCGCGCGGATGCCCACGAGCGCGACCGAGCCGAGCAGCAGCATGACCACGCCGCCGTAGAAGATCTTGCGGCGACGGTTGCCCTCCATGAGCCCGCTCATGAGCTGCGAGTAGAAGCGACCGAACTTCGTCTCCTCTTCTTCCTCGTGCGCGCGGTCATGCGGATGTGTGGTCGGTGCGACGTGACTCTTGAGTAGGCGATACGCGAGGTACGGCGTCACGATGAACGCCACGGCCAGCGAGGCCAGCATCGCCACCGACGCACCGATCGGGATCGGCCGCATGTACGGGCCCATCATGCCGCTCACGAATGCCATCGGCAGGATCGCGGCGATCACGGTGAACGTCGCGAGGATGGTCGGGTTGCCGACTTCGTCGACGGCTTCGACGCTCGCCACCTCGGGCGAGCGGTCACCCATCTTCAAGTGGCGGTAGATGTTCTCCACCACCACGATCGCGTCGTCCACCAGGATACCGATGGAGAAGATCAGCGCGAACAGCGTGATGCGGTTGAGCGTGTAGCCGAGCGCGTAGTACACGAACAGCGTGAGCGCCAAGGTCACCGGCACGGCGACCAGCACCACCAACGCTTCGCGCCAGCCGAGGAACAACCAGATCAGCGCGGTGACCGAGAGCGTGGCGATGATCAGGTGCAGGATGAGTTCGTCGGCCTTCTCGCCGGCCGTCTCGCCGTAGTCGCGTGTGACGTCCAGCTTCACGTCGCCAGGCAGAAGGCGTGCACGGGCCTGCTCGACCCGCTCCAGCACTGCATGACTCACGGCCGTCGCGTTCGCACCTTGGCGCTTGGCTACCGAGAGCGTCACTGCGGCGGAGCCAGTCGTGGTCGCGTCCTGATGCGACACATAGGTGACGGCCTCGCCGAACCCCTCACGCACCGTCGCGATGTCCCGCACCGAGACCGGCACGCCACCACGCGCGCTCACGATCACCGCACCGACATCCGCGGCACTGGTGAGCGCGGCCCCAACATCCACACGCACCACATCACCACCGACCGCGACCTCGCCGGCCTGCAGTCGGGCATTCGCGCCGGCCAGCGCCATCGCGACCTCGCCGGGAGTCACGCCCCGCGCGGTCAGTCGCGCCGGATCGAGCAACACCTCCACCTGACGCGGCTGCCCGCCCGTGATGAAGGTCTCGGCGACCTCCGGCACGGTGCGGATCTCTTCATCGAGATGCGTCGCGATCTGACGCAGCGTGTTCGCGTCGCTGGTCGCGCTGTGCAACGTGAGTGCGAGGATCGGCACATCGTCGATCGAGTGCGGCTTCACCATCGGTGGCATCGCGCCGGGTGGCGCTTCATCCATCGCCGCCGCGAGCTTGGCGTGCACTTTGGTGATGCTGCGTTCCTGGTCCTCGCCCACGGCGAACCGCACGGTCACGAGCGCGAACCCATCGCCGCTCATCGTGTACACGTGGTCCACGCCAGGAATCTCCTGCATGCGCCGCTCGATCGGTCGCGCGATGCGCTGCTCGACCTCACTCGGTCCGGCGCCCGGCAGTGCGGCGATCACGTCGATCATGGGCACCGAGATCTGCGGCTCCTCCTCTCGAGGGGTCGCGATGATCCCGATCAGCCCCACCGCGAGTGACGCGATGGTCACCAGCGGCGTGAGCTTCGAGCGCAGGAAGGCCTGCGCGATCCGTCCGGAGATGCCCATCTCAGCGCGCTCCTGTGGTGCGACGCACCACGAGGTCGCCGGCCTTCAGGCCAGCGGTGACTTCGACAAACCCCCCGACACGCACACCCGTGCGGATCCAGCGACGCGCTTCCGTGTCGCCGACGCGCACCACCACGCCGACCATGTCCCCTTCGGTGATCAGCGCGTCGGTCGGGATTGCCAGCACGCGGTGAGTCCCGGTGGGCAACTGCAGCGCCGCAGCACTCCCCGCCAAGTGACTGCCGTCGCGGTTGGCGACGATCGCGTTCACCGCATACAAACTGCCCATCGTGGGCACGACACCTTCGATCGTCGCGCTCGCATCGACCCCTTCGATGCTCACCGCGACGCGTTGCCCGGCGCGCAATCCGCGCGCCTGCTCCGGTGCCACGTGTGCCGTCACACGCAACGACGACGCGTCCTGCACCGACACCAGCGGCGCGCCAGGCGCGGCGAAGGCACCGACATCCACGAAACGCTGCGTCACGCGGCCCGCGAACGGCGCCCGGACCTCGGCATAACTCTCCACGGCAGTGAGTTCAGCGCCGGCGGCCTTCGCGCCACGCAGTCCCGACGCGGCTTGCGCGAGCGAGGCTTCCGCAGCTTCGAGCATCGCCTTGGGCGCGGCGCTGTCCGCGAAGAGCGCCCGCATGCGTGCGGCGTGCGCGTTGGCCTGGGCATACATGGCCTCGGCTGCCGCGACCGACGCGGCCACTTGTTCGCTCTTGGCGCTCAGGTCGCGCGAGTCGAGCCGCACGAGCAGTTGTCCCGCACGCACCACGTCCCCTTCCTGCACGAGGACCTCGGTGACGGCGGCCATGAGCTTGGTGGAGAGCGTCGCTTCTCGCATCGGCGTCGCGACGCCGTCCGCGGAGGTGACCGCCGGCAGCAGCGTGTCGAGCACGGCGAACGTCGGTGCGCCGGAGGCCGGCGTGGTGGTCGGTGCGGGCTGTTCATGTGCATCGCCAGCACCGCAAGCGGCAACGGCGAGCACCATCGTGAGCGTGAGGAGCGACTTCAATGAGGAATTGGTCATGGCAGGTCAGCGCGAGGCGCGGTCGGGGGACGACGTCGGCGCATCGAGCGCGACGAGGAAGGCGGGATCATTGCCGAGCGCGTGACGACGCTCGGCGGCGGTGACGAGGACGGTGTAGCGCGCGAACGAGAAGCCGAGTCGGGTCTGGGTCTCGATCGCCGACGCCTCGAGCAGTTCGGAGATGGTGGCGAGGCCGCCGTCGTACTTGCGCGCGACGATACGGTGGGCTTCGGTGGCTTGGGCCACGGCGCGTTCGGCGATGCTGAGCTGCGCGAGCGCGACCGCGAGTTTCTCACGCGTCTCCGCTCGCGCGAGCTCGGCTTGCGCCGTGGCCGCCTCGCGTTGTGCGCGGGCCGAGCGTTCGCGGGCCGCAGTGCCGCGGATTTCACTCAGCTCGCTGCCACCAGAGAAGGGACTCCAGCTCGCCATCACACCCGCCGTCCAGCTGCGGGCGTTGGCGAAGAAGCCGGTGGGATCGTTCCAGTCGTAGCGTGCGAAGCCGTTGAGTCGCGGCAGGTAGAGCGACTTCGCACGCCAGGCATCGGCACGGGCCGCGGAGAGTGCCAGCGTCGCCGCGCGCACATCGGCGCGGTCGGTCATCTCGAGGTCCGATGTGTCGGCCGCGACCAACGCGCGGATGGCGTCGCTCTCCGGCAGCGCCGTCGGAAGCTGATAGGTGCTGTTCGGTTCACCGAGCAGGACGGCGAGGGCGCGGCGCGCGTGTGCCGCGTCACCAGCGGCGGCGATGCGCTGCGCCGAGATCTCGCCGGCTTTGACCTCAGCCAACAGTGCGTCCGAGCGCGTGACGAGTCCAGTATCGGCCAGCGCCTTCGCGCGAGCGACGTGAGCGAACGCGGCCCGTTCACCGACGGAGAGGGTGGCGGATTTCTCGGCCGCGAGCGTGGCACCATAGTAGGCGCGCACGACATCGGTGCGCGTACTCCCACGCGTCCACGCTGCGGCGGCACGTTGCGCCTTGGCCGCGTCGCCGGCGGCAGCGCGTCCAACCCAGGCATCGGCGTTGAGGAGTGGCTGCTCGATCACCAGACCGGCCGAGCGGTTGCCGATGGCCGCGGGAAAGTTGAGTGTGGCGGGATTGAAGTCCGCCGGCGTGATCGCGCGTTGCCGCAGCTTGGTGCCGAACGCGGCGATGGGATCGGTCGTGCGGACGAACCCTGCTTCAGCGCGAAGCGTGGGCAGAATCCCGCGGTAGGGTGCGAGCGCTTGCGCCGATTGCGCGTCGGCGGAGGCGGTGGCGATGCGGTTGGCATAGGCCCGCGCATCGGCCCGTGCGACTGCGTCGCGGAGGGAGAGCGGCGTGGCGGACGACGCCGCGGACTGCGCCGCGAGCGTGGCGCCGCCGAGCGAGTATGCGCCGGCGAGTGTGAGCACTGCGAGGAGACGGCGGAACAGGGACTGGGGGACCACGGACGGGTTCCTTGAGGGAGTTATATGTGGGTATATAACGATATAGTAATGTACAAGAGGTTTCGTTCCCCACAAGGGGCGCTCTGGGCTCGTCCGCCTAGCCGGCCGGCGCTACGGGGTCGTGCGGCCCAGCTCGCGCCGCACCGCCGCTTCCAGCGACACCGCGCCGATCGGCCCCTGCACCACATGCCGCACACGCCCGCTGCGGTCGAGCAGGAACGACGTCGGATACCCGCGCACCCCTCCGAACGCGCGCTCCGCTTCGCGCCCCACGTGCACGATGGGATACGTGATCCCGCGCTCGCGGACGAAGGCCGCGACCTTCTCGGTCGCCGCCTGGTCCACCGCGAGCCCCACGATCACGAAGCCGGCCTCGCGATGGCGCTGGTACATCGACTCCAGTGCCGGCATCTCCACCCGACAGGGCAGGCACCACGTCGCCCAGAAGTTCACGAGGACGACACGCCCCCGCAGCGTGTCCGCGTCGACCAGTGCGCCGTCGAGCGCTACATATGAATACCGCGGCACCATGTCCGGCCCCGAACGGACTCCGAAAAGGGCACCGAGATGCGGCAGCAGGATCGGCGTCGCATACGCGAGCACCGCCAGCGTGAGGAGGTTCAGGAGGGTGAGACGCGGTCGGAGCCACTGCCACACGCGCGTGCGTAGGCCACGGGACGCTGTCGCCGGAACTTCCGCGATGCTCTCGGGTGGCAACGGGGTCGCTCTGTCCTCGCGCGGAGTCATGCGTTAACGTCCTGCCCACGACGTGAGTCTGTCTCGCGTCCCCGATCCGCTCCCACCATTCCGAGTGTCAACATGCGCCTCGTCCTCGCCTCTGCCACGCTCGCTCTCCTCTCGCTCGGCTGCGCCACGCAGCCCGGGCAGACGCCGGTCATCGACGCAACGCCCACTCCGACCGTGAACACCGGGCGCGTGGTGACCACCGGTGGCAACACGGTGCAGTTCAACACGATGAATCTCGACAAGGAAGTCGCACTGACCGTGTCGGGCTCGGTCGACGAGACGTGGGCGGTGCTGCCGGTCGTGTACAAGGAACTCGCGATCCCGCTCACCATGAGCGAGCCGAAGACCAAGACCATCGGCAACACCGGATGGAAGATGCGCCGTTCCATCGGTAAAGTCCCCGTCTACCGCTACATGGACTGCGGATCGTCCGGCACGATCCAGAATGCCGAAACCTACGAGCTGACGCTGTCCATCGTCTCGCAGGTGCAGCCGAACCCGAGCGGTGGGTCCTCCCTGCTCACGACCATCACGGGCACCGGCCGCAATCCCATCACGTCCAACTCCAACGAAGTGCGCTGCGTCTCGACCAGCCAGCTCGAGATCCGCATCCGCGACATGGTTCAGAAGGCCTTGATGTCCAAGTAGCGCGCGACGTCCTTCGCGATCCCGTCGGGTTCGTCAGTCGGCGCATACCGCTTGACGACGTTCCCGTCGCGATCGACGAGGAACTTGGTGAAGTTCCACTTGATCGCCTCGGTGCCCAACAGCCCGGGGCGTTCGCCTTTCAGATGCTTCCACAACGGGTGAGCCTGCTCCCCGTTCACGTCCACCTTGGCGAACATCGGGAACGTGACGTCATAGGTGAGCGAGCAGAACTGCGCGATGTCCTGCGCCTCGCCCGGCTCCTGACCGCCGAACTGGTTGCACGGGAAGCCGAGCACGGAGAATCCGTGTGCGCTGAATCGTCGGTGCAGCGCCTCGAGTCCCGCGTACTGCGGCGTGAGTCCGCACTGACTGGCAACGTTCACGATCAACAGCACCTGCCCGCGCCATGCCTCGAGGGTGGTCGCGCTGCCGTCGAGCCGGGTGAGCGGGATATCGTGGATCGCGGTCATTCAGTCACCGGGGTGAGGGTTGGACGCTTCGCGGTGATTCCGTCGCCGGAGGACCGACGGAGTGCACGGCGCAGCAGCCACGGAAGCAAATACTTCCCCGTCCAGCGGAGTTCCGTCGCGGCGCGCTCGACGGCGCTCGGTGCGGGGCGCGGCGGGAGCGGCATCGCCCAGTCCGTCGTCGTCCCCGGCAAGCCGAGGGCGTGCGCGAGAGCGGCCGCCGTGCGTCGATGCCCTTCGCTGTTCGCATGCAGGCGGTCCTCACTCCACAACCGCGGATCGCCGACGATCGGGTACTGCGCGATATCCGCGACGATGGTGCCCGTCTCGCGCGCGAGTGCCTTCACCGCCGCGTTGAACGACACGAGTCGCGGCGCGACCCGGCGCGCCGCGGGCATCACTTCGGAGCGATCCGGCATGGTGATCGTCAGCACGGTCGCCCCCGCATCGCGCAGTGCCCGTTGCATCATCCCCAGATCGGCGAGCACCGCGGCTTCGTCGTACTTCGAGCGGATCAAATCGTTGGTGCCGGCGAACACGGTCGCTAGGTCGGGCTGCATGGAAAGCGCGGCCGGCAACTGCTCCTCGAGGATCTGCCGGGTCTTGCGTCCGCGCACCGCGAGGTTCGCGTACAAGAGCGGCGTCGGCCGCTGTGCCTCGGCGACGTGCTGCGCGAAGCGGTCCGCCCAACCGCGATACCGCCCAGGCGCAATCGGATCGTCCAATCCTTCCGTGGAGCTGTCGCCGAGCGCGACGTAGCGGGTGTACACTGGGGCTACGGCTCCTTGGAGAGCGAATCGAGTTGCGCTTGACGCGCCTTCGCCGTGTCACTCGCCTTGAGCGCACCCCGCACCCCACGGGCGCCCGGCAACGCGGAGGCGCCGATGGTGGAGTCCACCGTCCGCTGCTGTTCCGCGCTGCGCGGCGGCGCCGGCTGCGTCTTCTCCTGCGAGCACGCACCGATGAATGTGGCGAGGAGGACGGCGGGGATGACGGCACGACCGATGAGACGACGCATGGCTGGCTCCGTGTGGGGTCCTGTGCGAAGTTAGCAGGAGCAACGCGTCGCTGCTCCCGGTACACGGGACAACCGTGTGACGTCTTCCCTCTGCCACGCCGTGCCCGACTACCCACGCCCTGTTGTCGTTCCCACGCTGGTCAACCGCCGGACTGCGGACGCACGCGCACGGACCGAGTGGACCAACCTCGGATTCTGGCGCGGCGTGCGGCGGTACGGTGAAGCCGCGCGTGAACTCGCGCGGCGCGTCGGGGAGGCCGCCAAGCTCACCGAGGGTGACGTCGTCCTCGACTGCGCCTGCGGTTACGGCGACTCCATCCGTCTCTGGATCGAACAGTTCGGGGTGCAACATGTGTTCGCGGTCGAGCCCGACCCGACCATCACGGCGCACATCGCGGAGCGCGTGAAGCTCTGGGGCCTCACGGATCGCGTCACCGTGCTCACCATGCGGGCCGAGGCCGTGGTGCTCGCCCAACACGCACCCGGCATTACCGCCGTGGTGTGCGTCGATGCCGCCTACCACTTTGATACGCGCTCGAGTTGGTTGGCGACGCTGAGTCGGCAACTCCCGGTCGACACGCGCATCGCGCTCGCCGATCTCTCCATTGCGCGGCTCCGCTACTCGCGGCTCGTCGCCGCGATTGCGCGTCGGACCGGCATCCCCGAGGTGAATCTCTGGGCGCTCGATGAGATCGAACCGCAGATGTCCGAAGCGGGCTTCACCGTCGACCGCCTGCTGCGCTGCGGCAGCGAAGTGCTCGGCGGGTTCGCCCGTTATGTGATGCTGGCGCCGTGGCGTTTCCTGTCGCAACCGCAGCGCGGTGGGTGGCGCGCGATGACCACGGCGGTGGGTATTCTGGCGGCGCGACGCGGCGAACGACTCGAGTATGTGTTGATCGCCGCGCACAAAGCGCGCGGTCGCATCAGTGCTTCCACGCGTCCCCTGGCATGATCCGACGCATGAACTCGTCGAACAGCGGCACCGTGAAGTCGGTGTCGCCGTGCAGCGGACTCCAGATCATGCCTTTCGCGATGAGCGAACTGCGCGTGGGACCGAGTGACGTGCTCGCCTTGGACAGCACATCGGAGATGTCGCCGGTGCGGTGCGGCCCGGGGCCGAGTTCGGCCATCGCGCGGAGGTAGCGCTTCTCCGACGGCGTGAGTCGGTCGAAACGCACCCGGAAGAAGCTCTCGTCGAGCGTGGCGATCGCACTCGCCGACGCCCGGTCGACATCGCGCGAGGTGATCGGCGAGGCGAGCGCGGCATCCCACGCGTGTTTGCCCCACTCCTGCAGGAAGTAGGCGTAGCCCTGTGTCTTCGCGAGGATCATCCCCACCGCATCGGCGGTGATGTCGGCACCTTCGGCGTTGATCGGCTTGATGATCGCGAGGCGCGCCGCGTCGGGGGGCAGCGGACCGATGCGTGAGAAGTCGAACAGCCGCTCGGCGTAGCTTTTCGCACTGCCCATGAGTCCGGGCAACTGCGGCAAGCCCGCGCCGACCATCGTCACCGGCAACTGCTGCTGTGCGGCACGATGCAGTGCGGTGATGAGTGCCGCGAGTTCGTCCTCCTTCACGTACTGCAACTCATCGATGAAGATCGCGAGCGCCGTTTCGGCCCGCTGCGCCGCGCGGCCGACCGTCTCCAGCAGCGCCTGCAGATCGTGCTCCAGATCGCCGTTGTCGGCGAGACCGGCCTCGGGTTCGTAGTCGAGACCCACCTCGATGTCGCCGTACTTCACCTTGAGGGACTTCGCGAACCCCGCGAGCGCGCGCAGGCCGCGAGTGGCGAGATCCTTCGCACGGTCATTGCGCGAGAGGCGGAGCAGAGCGAGGCGGAGCTGCGGCGCCAGGATGCCCGGCAGCGACCGACTCTCCGGTGCTTCGATCCGGATGGTGTGGATGCCCTCGGACTCGGCGGCCTCGCACATGCGGTCCAGGAGGACGGTCTTTCCCACTCCGCGCAGGCCGATGAGCAGGACGCTCTTGGCGGCGCGTCCGATCCGGATGCGCGCCAGCGCGATGCGCACGGTCTCGAGCAGGGCATCGCGGCCGGCGAGCTCCGGGGGTGGCGCTCCAGCACCAGGGGCGAACGGGTTTTTGATGGGGTCCATGCTCTAAATGTAGTCTTTAGTGTATTTTATGCTCGAATCGTAAACCGTGTTACCGTCGCCTTTCTCGCTTCTCTCGACTGCAACCTTCCGTTCGTCTGGCCGTGACTGAACTCGGTCACCTCACACCCAACGACCCTCCCATGCGCCGAATCTTCGCCCTCGCCGCCCTCGCACTCGGTCTCCCTCTGGCCGACGCGGCCGCCCAGTCGCACCCCCTCGCCGGGAAGTGGACCCTCGAGTTCGTCGCCGGCCAGCGCATCGAGAATGGCGAGGTCACGGAGATCAAGGGATCCGCGACCCTCGTGCTCGACGTCACCGGCGATTCGCTCATCGGGACGCTCACCTCGCACCCTCAGCCCGGCATGGCGCAGCGCCCGCCCGTCCGCATCGCCGGCAAGCGCATCGACGGCGAGGTGTCCCTCGTCTCCACTTCTGAAGCGACCCTCAGCACCAATGGCGAAGAGACCAAGGTAAAGGCCGTCTCCACCTGGGTGCTGCGTGCGGCCGGCGACGCCGTGCAGGGCAACGTCACCCGGCAACTCGTCGGCATGGAGATCCCGGGTATGGGTGCACAACCCGTCACCGGGAAACGTGTGCCGTAACCGCGTCGACCGCGGAGGTCGACTCCGGCCGTACGCGGGACGATACTACGCACATGACCGTCCACGCGCGCACGACGTCCCCGACCGCCTTGCTCCGCCGCGCCATCGTGCGCGCGTGCGGCCTGATTGCGATGTTCACACTCCCGCTCGCTGCGCAGGCCGGTGGGTGGGAGTCCGTGCATCAGTCCTCCACGTGGCTCACGGTCACCGTCGACGAAGCGGTCACCAAACGAACGGCGCTCTGGTTCGACAGCCAGTGGCGCCGCATGGGACTCGGTGCGGAGCCTCAGCAACTGCTGCTGCGCCCGGGCGTGCAGTGGACACTCACGCCGGGTGCGCGCGTGGCCGGCGGGTACGCCTACATCGCGACCGCGCCGTACGGGGAAGTCCCGTCAGCGACGCCGCTGCGCGAACATCGACTGTGGCAACAGCTCGCACTCTCGCATCGAGCCGGACGCGTCAGCTTCGCGCATCGCTACCGCTGGGAGCAGCGGTGGTTGGCCCCTGTGGTCGGCGGCGAGACGCAGGTCTTCCAATACCAGCAGCGCGCGCGCTATCTGATCCGCGCCCAGACACCACTCGGCGGACTGACGCGTGCCGGGCAGCCCGTCATCGCCTTCGTGTACGATGAGATGTTGCTGCCGGTCGGACACGGCACCGCGACCGGTCGTCTCGCGCAGAACCGCGCGTCGGTCGGCGTCGGCATCCCGCTCGACACACGGCATCGCATAGAGGTCGGGTATCTCAATCTCTGGAACGCGCTGAGTACGGCGCAGACCAACGAGTTCAATCACACGCTGACGATCGGGCTCGTCCGGACCGTCGCGCGCTGAGCGCGCGGCCTGAGCGCGCGGCCTGAGCGCGCGAACCCAAAGCGCGAACCCCGCGCGCGCGACCCGATGGATCAGTAGATCGCCAGATCACGCGCGGCACTGGCCGCGCGCGTGTACCCCGCCCGACGGAGCTCGCTGAGCAGGCCGGCGTCATCGGTGCCCCAAAAGAGTTGATGGTACAGTACCAGTTGACGCGGCTGCGCCCGCAGCGCGAGTGCGGCGAGTTCGACCGTGCTCGTGTGTGCGCGCGCATGGTACCGCTGCCACTCGGGCGGTCGCGTCTGGAATCGGTCGGCGGAGTAGACCTCATGCATGAGTAGGTCACACCCGTTGCAGGCGGTCACCACGGCGTCACTGGCCCGGGTGTCGCCGGAGATCACGATCGAGCGGTCCGCGGAGTCGAAGCGATACCCGAACGCCACGTCCCAGTCCCCATGCGGCACGGCGAACGCACGCACCGTGACGTTCCCGTCATTGAGCACGACACCGGGTGTGATCTCATGCACGTTCACCTTGTAACCCTGCGCGTTCGCCGGCTCTGCGCCATCGATGCGATTGCGGATGTCGGCGGCGTACGCGGCGAGCAAATGTTCGATCATCGCCTTGGTGCCCGGCGGCCCATAGACCTCGAGCGGCACATCGCGCTCGAGGGTCCACGCGGTGAAGATCACGTCCGGCAGCCCGACCGTGTGGTCACTGTGCAGATGTGTGAGGAACAACACGCGAAGGTTCTGCGGGGCGAGCGCCTCCACGCCGTTGCGCGCTGCCGCCGCTGCACGACGTACGATGCCCGGCCCGGCGTCCACGAGATACGACTTCCCTGCGCGCACCACCGCGAGCGCGGGTCCACTGCGATCCGGGTCCGCGTTGGGCGTGCCGGTGCCGAGCACGACGAGTTGGGTGGTGGGCACCGGAGGCGCCAAGGCTGTCTGCGCCGACATCGCGTCAGCGCAGAGCACGCACACCAACCCGAGACACCACACGGCGCGCCGCATCACATCACCGGCTTGAGCTTGCGCTCGAGATACTCCGCGATCGCGGCGTTCACACGCTTCTGGTTCTCATGCCGCATGAAGTGATGCGTGTCGTCGACGATGGTGATCTCCTCGACCTCCACGCGCTGCGCGCGCAGACGCTGCAGTAGGTCGACGGTCTGGCTGAATCGCACGTTGCGGTCGTCGTCGGCGTGGATCATGAGCACGGGCGAGCGCCAGGTCTTCACCGCCGACACCGGCGAGCTCTCCCATGCGGTGCGCGCCAGCGCATCGAGTTCCTGCGCCGACCGTTCGAAGCGCCACGCACTCGCGCCGAAGCGCGAGCCGCCTTCGCTCGTCATGTCGTGCACGCCATGGATGTCCACGCCGGCGCTGAACAGGTCGGAGTCGCGGCCCAAGGCGAGCGCGGTGAGATACCCACCGTACGATCCACCATAGATCCCGATCCGGCTCGCGTCCACGTTGGGCTGTTGCTTGAGCCACTCGCCGGCGGCCTTCACATCGAGATACTCGCTGGCCCCCGCGATGCCCGCCTTCGCCGGACGATGGAAGTCATGTCCGTACCCGATGCCGAGTCGGTAGTTGATCGACAGCACGATGAATCCACGGTTGGCGAGATACTGGTTCATCGCGTACGCATTCCAGTAGTAGTCGCCGTAGTGCCAACCCAGGAGCATCTGCCGCGGCGGGCCACCATGTACATACACGATCGCCGGCCGCTTGCCCGGCGACTGGCCCGCGGCGAGCGCCTCACCCGTGCCGAGCGGCTCGAACAGCTGCGCGTGTACGGTCGTTCCGTCCGCCGCGCGATACACGACCTGCTTGGGCGTCACCAACTGCGTGGTGGGGAAGTCCGCCGGGACGAGCTGCTCGCCGACCCAACGGCGCGGCGTGGTCGCACTCGGACGCGCATCACCGGCGGCTTCGAGCACGAATGGCACCGGCGGTCGCTGTGCACCACCGCCGATCGCGACAATGCGACCACTCGCCATCGACACCGGCGTCCACTCGACGCCGCTGCCCGGTGTGAGCACCTCCGGTGCGGCGCGGTCCACCGGCACGCGCACCACGTGGCGACGATCGATGTCGCCCGCCGTGCTGCCGAAGTTGCCGGCGTAGAGGAGGTACTTCGCGTCGGCGGAGAGCGTGATGTACTCCGCCATATGATCGCCGGGCGTGAGTAGCATCGGCGCGTCGGATGCAGAGGCCCGCATGGAGTAGAGATGTGGCCACCCATCCTGATAGCTCAGGAACACAAGACGGTCGTTCGCGGCCCAGTGCAGGTTCACACCGCCGTGCGTGGAGGGCACACTCGCGCGCAGTGTGGTGTCGCTCACCCAACGGGGGCGCGCCCGGCCAGTGGTGACGTCGGCGATCCAGATGCTCCACGGCGCCGGCTGTGGTTCGAGTGAGTTGGCGCTCGGTCCGCCCGCCCCGGGGCGTCGCGCGAATACGATCTGCGAGCCATCGGGTGACCAGCGTGGACTCCAGTCGCGGTTCGTATTCGGTGCGAGATACTGGATCGGCGTCGCGCTGTCGGTATATACCGCGATGAACGCGTGGTCACCGCGTCCACTGACGAACGCGAGGCGTGAGCCGTCGGGCGAGAACTGTGCGCCGGTCGCATTGCCGCGCTGCTCGAACAGTTTCTTCGCCGGCGCGGAGCCGTCGATCGGCGCCGACCAGAGTTGGCGCGCGCGTTCGAACACGATGACGTCGCTGCGCGGCGACAGCACGGGATTGATGCCTTCGCCGATCGACACCGGGGTGCCACCGGCGAACGGCACGGTCCAGATCTCGACCTTCACCGGGGTCGGCGCACCGGTCGGGTTCACCGGGAGTGCGTCGTCCCAGTTGGATCCGAAATCGCCGCCGCGCATGAACACCACCCACTTGCCGTCGTCGGAGATCTGCACGGCATTGAGTTCTTGCCCGTCATCCTGCAGGTAGTCGGTGAGGCGCCGCGCGGTGAACGTCGGCCCCTCCGCCACCCAGATGTTGCGCTGGCCGCGTGCGTTGAGCGTCCACGCGACACGCTCGCCGCTGCGCGCTGCGGTGAGATTCGTGGGATACGGCGCGCTCATCACCTGCTCGAGCGTGAACGGTGCGCGTGCTGGCATCGCGGCCGAAGCGGCCGCTCGCGTGGCTGACGGTCGTTGTGCACCGACACCCACGGGCGACACGGCCGGGGCGAGTGCGAGGAGCGCGGCGGACACGGCACACGTGCGCCGGAAGAGCAACTGTGAGATGCGGGGCATGGGGACCTCTTCCCGGTGGGGGCGCCGCACGCGGTCTTCGAGTGGGCGGCGCTGCGCAACGTTAGCGCCGGCCGCCCCCTGCTGCCAGACGAGTGTCGGCGGTGCTAACGTGCAGGCAGTGGTCGCCCGCTCTCACCGCGACCACACGTCCCTTGCTGGAGTCGCCTGTGATCCTCCGCCCGTTCGCTGCCGCCGCGTCACTCGCCTTGGTCACGCTGCTCGCGCCCTTCGTGGCGCAGGCACAAACCACTGGACAGTCCGCGCCGGCACACGTCCACACGCCAGGGATGTCGCACGATTCAGCGCAGGCGGCCACGCGACCCACACCGACACGCGCCGGCCAGGAGGCATTCGCCACCCTCGCCGAGGTGGTGCGGATCTTGAGCGCTGACCCCAAGACCGACTGGGCGCGGGTGAACCTCGAAGTGCTTCGGCAACATCTCATCGATATGGACGACGTCACCATGCGCGCCGCGGTGACACCGCAGACGATCGATGGCGGCGTGGTGTTCGCCGTGACCGGCACGGGGCGCACGCGCGACGCGATCCGTCGCATGGCGATGGCGCACGGCATGACCGTCTCGGCGCCGGATGGCTTCACTTGGAGCGCCCGAGAGATCCCCGACGGCGCCGAGGTGACGGTGCGGGTGCGCGCGAGCGGAAGCGCGCAAGCCGACGCGCGCGCGCTTGCCCGGCTCCGCGCGCTGGGCTTCCACGGCCTGCTCACGCTCGGCGACCATCACGTGCAGCATCACATCGGTCTGGCCGAAGGTACGATGAAGCACGAGTAGTGGATCGGAGGTCGCGGCTACGGCGACCGCGTCAATGACACCCTCCAGCCGACACTGACCGCCCAATCCGGTGCGCTCTCGGTCAGTCCCGCCGCGCCACTCAACGTCACGTACCGGCGCTCCGCGACAGCGATGCCCAGGCTCAGTCCGAGCGCGACCGGCGGATCGAGGTTGTCGACAAGTGCAGTCGCTGCCGTGATCGTGGCCAAGGCTGAGACCCTCCCTCGCCCATCGAGCGACCGCCCGAGACCCATGGCTACGGTGGTCAGATCGCCGAGTGGGAGATCCGGCATGTCACCCAGCCACCAATGGGTCGCATCGGCATAGAAGAATGCGCGTGCCGTGATCACCGAGACGTCGACACCGACGCCGCTGTCGAACTCGCCCGTGCCGACGCCGCTCGATGGATCCGCGACAGGGATCTTGGCCAGCGCCTTGACGCCCATGCGGACTCTCGATCGATCGGCGAGCGCGACGTTCCATGCCGCGTGCACGACGGGGTCTCCCACCTCCAGCGACATCGCACCCGGCGATTCGACCAGCGCGCTGCCTGGGGCCGCCAGCGTGTCACGCCGTCCACGCATCGGGACCGTGGTGCCGGTGGTGCGTCCGCGTACCGCCGCAGCCCCCGGGCCACCGGTCGGCAGCGGGATGCCGCCGATGTACGTGAGTGCGCTGCTGTTCTGGAAGATGAGCGGAACACTCGCTCCGAATCGCCAGCGCGAGGCGTGAACCGTCAGACCCTGATCGAACGCCCAGCTCGTGGTGGCCTCGCTGAACACGAACGTCCCTCGCGATGCCGTCACGGAGGAGTTGTAGTCGATCTGTTGCGCATCGGAAGTTGCCGGCACCACCGCGATCGCTACGATAGCGCCGATGACACGGGCCGACCGCCACGTGCGGCGGCCGACCCGTGTGCCCGATGTACTGCCGTTCACGGTGTCCGCGTACGATCGCGTACGCGCTCCATGAGCTTCAGGCTTTCATCCATTTCCTTCGTCATCGCTTCGAGCCGCAGACGCAACCGATCCATGTCCTGCTGCATGTCTCGGTCGCGCTGGAACTCCCGACTGCGGATCATCTCCTCCGCGCGCTGGGCGAACTGATGCATCTGACGCGCCTGCTGTTCCAGCGCTTCGCAGGTCCCGAGCATCAGGCGGTCCCGTTCGGTGAGCTGCGTGCGGTCCTGGGTGCGCTGCTGGAGTTGCTGCGCGAGCGTCTGCGCTCGCTGTTGGATCTGCTGGGCCCGCTGTACCGTGTTCTGCATCTGCGTCATCATCTGCTGATGCGCTTGCTGCTGCGCCGCCGTCTGCGCCTGACCTGCCTGCGGGTTCTGCGGAGCCCCGGTGCGCGGGGGCGATGCCCGCCCGCCCTGCGCGATGAGGGGAACGGCGACGAACGAGAGTGTGACGGCAGCCAGCACGCTGCGAGTGAACCGAGTGGTGCGCATGCGATCCTCCTGATCATTGTGGTATTACTATATGTGCATTTGGTAGAGTGTTACGCCATAGGGGTTCCTCCGTGACTCGCGCGCAGGTTGCGACTACGCTGAACCCCTAGGCGAACTCCGCAGGCACCGGAACGCAGAAGGGGGCGCCCGCACGGGCGCCCCCCTCACACCTCACACCTCCCACCTGCCCCTACCGCGACCAGATCGCGATCACCCCACAGTCGATCCCCTGCGGGAACTCCGCCGGTCGGGTGCCTGCGTACGGATACACCTCCATCCGTCTGCTCCCGACCAGATACGTCCGAAGCTCCCACGCACCGATGTTGGAGATCAACGTGCCGTCGAACAGGATGTTGGGCACGCACATGTCCCCACGTCCGTCGCGCATGATCGGCAGCGCATCGAAGCCGTCGTTGACGACGCGCACACCGGGTACCGTCGCCCAGAAGGAGAGTGAGCTTGTCGCGCGCCGCACCGCCTTCTCGTCGTACAGGTAGCCGAAGCCGGCCTTCACGCGACGATCGATGTCCTGATCGAGTCGGGTCTTGTTGACGGCGCGTCCGGTCACCGCAACGGTCGGAAGTACCGAGATGCGACGGTCGAGGAGCACCGTCGCCTCCACGTCCGTGCCCGGACGCAGACCGACCACCTGCTGGACCGGCTCTTGACCGACCTTCCGCACCAGCAACGACTGCGATCCGCTAGGCAACCGCGTGAGGAACACGCGACCGTCCGCGTCGGTCGTGGCGCTCGCACGGGACCCACGGACGCCGACGAGCGCACCGCTCACGACGCGCCCACGCGCGTCGACCACCCGCACACGCAAACGCGCGCTGCCGGGTGGTGCGGTGGGCGCGAGTGTGTCGACGATGATCAGCGGTGTGCGACGCGCAGCGGTGTCGCTGAGGCTGACCAACAGGTCGCGACGTGCCAGGTCACCATCCGCGAGCGAGATCTGGAGGTCACCGGTCCGCTGCGCACCGCGCTCTGCGACGAGGGTGGTCGCCACATCGTTGGGGACTCCGCAGAGCACATAACGTCCGTCACTGGCTGAGCGCGTCCGTACCGCGGCACGCGACTCGCGCAGTGCGCCTTGCTCGAACGTCGCGACATACCAGTGCACGCCGATCTCCACGCTGTCGAGCGGCATCGCACGTTCGGCGTCGCGCACCACTCCGAACACCACACCGGTCGACGTCTCGAGCCCGGTACCGCAGAGCGCCGCGGCCACTCGTGCGACCGATGGCATGCCGAGCGTCACGGGCACCGCTGCGCCATCGCGCACGTCGACGGCGATGGGCGCTGCGGAGATTTCGAGCGAATCAAGGATCGGATGGAAAAAGGCGACTTGATAGCGGCCGGCGGGGACATCACGCAGCACGAAGCGCCCGAACTTGTCGCTCACCGCGGTCTGCGGAGCGCCCTGCAGCATCACCGTCGCGCCCGCGAGCGGCCCACGCGCGAAGAGCGAGTCGAGCACGACGCCGCGGATCGTGCCCTGCGCGCGGAGCGATCCCGAGGAGGTCACGACTAGCAGCAAAGCCAGGATCACCACGAGAAGCCGCGCGATCATCGCACGGCGCACTCGCCCCCATCGCCGATCATCGGCCTGCACATCTCGCTGCATACCACCTCGCGATGAAAGCGGACCGCATCTGATGCTACCAGCCTGCCGCGGAATCAGTTCCTCACGCAAGAGGGGCGCCCGCACGGGCGCCCCCCTCACACCTCACACCTCCCACCTGCCCTTACCGCACCAACGGCTTGAACTTGATCCGATGCGGCTGATCCGCGTCCGCGCCCTTCCGTCGGCGCAGATCCTCGATGTACGCCTGATAGTTGCCCTCGAACCACACGACCTCGGAGTCACCCTCGAACGCGAGGATGTGCGTGGCCAGACGATCGAGGAACCAACGATCGTGTGAGATCACAACGGCGCAGCCGGAGTAGTCCACCAACGCTTCTTCGAGCGCGCGCAGCGTGTCGACGTCGAGGTCGTTCGTCGGTTCGTCGAGCAGCAGCAGGTTGCCGCCGCTCATGACGGTCTTCGCCAGATGCAGGCGGTTGCGCTCACCGCCCGAGAGGATACCGACCTTCTTCTGCTGGTCGGTGCCCTTGAAGTTGAAGCTCGAGAGGTACGCGCGCGTGTTCATCTCCTTCTTGCCCACGAGGATAGACTCGTTACCACCCGAGATCTCCTCCCACGCGGTCTTGTTCGGGTCGAGCGTGCGCGACTGATCCACATACGCGAGCTTCACCGTCTCACCCACCGTGAGCTTGCCGCCATCGGGCTGCTCATGGCCGGTGATCATGCGGAACAGCGTCGTCTTGCCCGCGCCGTTGGGACCAATCACGCCCACGATGCCACCGCGCGGCAGCGAGAAGTCGAGCTTGTCGATCAACAGGCGGTCACCGAAGCCCTTGGTGAGCCCCTTCGCGATCACCACGTCGTTGCCCAGACGCGGCGCCGGCGGGATGATGATCTCGTTCGCGGCGATCTTCTCCTGCTGCGCCTCGCTTGCCAGCTCCTCGTACTTCTGCAGTCGTGCCTTGCTCTTGGCCTGCCGTGCGCGCGGCGCCATGCGCACCCACTCCAACTCGCGCTCGAGTGACCGCTGTCGGGCCGACGCGATCTTCTCTTCCTGCGCGAGACGCGTGCGCTTCTGGTCGAGCCAGCCGGAGTAGTTGCCCTCGTACGGCACGCCGCGCCCGCGGTCGAGCTCGAGGATCCACTTAGCGACGTTGTCGAGGAAGTAGCGATCGTGCGTGATCGCGACCACGGTGCCGGGGAAGCTCTCGAGATAGTGCTCCAACCATGCTACCGACTCGGCGTCGAGGTGGTTGGTGGGTTCGTCGAGCAGCAGCATGTCCGGCTCTTCGAGCAACACGCGGCACAGTGCCACGCGACGCTTCTCGCCACCGGAGAGGTTCTTCACGCCGGCGTCGCCGGGCGGCAGGCGCAGCGCGTCCATGGCCACCTCGATCTTGTTGTCGAGGTTCCAGAGGTCCTGGGCGTCGATGCGCTCCTGCACCTTGCCCTGCTCCTCGATGAGCGCGTTCATCTCGTCATCGCTCATCGGCTCGGCGAACTTGGCCGAGATGGCTTCGAAGCGCTTGAGCAGGTCGCGCTGCGCCTTCACGGCGAGTTCGACATTGCCGCGCACATCGAGCGACTCGTCGAGCTGCGGCTCCTGCGGCAGATAGCCGACGCGGGTGCCTTTGTGGGCCCAGGCTTCGCCTTGGAAATCGGTGTCGACGCCGGCCATGATCTTCAGCAGCGACGACTTGCCGGCGCCGTTGGGGCCGAGGACGCCGATCTTGGCGCCGGGGTAGAACGACAGCCAGATATCGTCGAGGATGATGCGCGAAGGTGGGATCACCTTCTTGAGCGCCTTCATCACATAGATGAACTGTGGGGCCACGGATCGAGATCGGAGATGGGAGATGTGAGAAGTGAGAGGCACGACGGATCGCCACCTCTCACATCCCCCAAACTTAGCGCCCCGCGCGGCGACTTGGAGCGTCGCCGGGCTGCTGCGGTCCTACTTCAGGATCGCGATCCCGATGAGTGCCACGGCGAGCGGCTGCCAGGCGTGGGCGACTGCGCTGGCGAGCGCCGGATAGATTTTACGAATGGGTGTATGCACGGGACGGCTCCGGATCGGGTATGTTGGCAGGACGAACGGCTACGGACTTCTGTTTCGCCGCTGGCGGACAGTGGTCGGACGGGTGGCGGCCCTCCTCGGGCTCGCCCTGACGTCGCTCGGCTGTCCGTCGGACACCTCCGGCAGTATCGGCAGCAAGAGCGACCAGCCGTCTGCTTCGCCTGTTTCGGATCAGGGATCCCCTCCACTCCGCGTGCGCACGCTGGGTGGGGAGCGGCCGGGGCCACGGGTCACCCTCGTGGCCGGGGTTCACGGCGGCAAGGTCTCGGCGATGCGTGCACTCGACCGGTTGGCCGACTCGCTGGCCGCGACCGAACTGCACGGCATCGTGCGGATCGTGGTGACGGCCAATCAAGCCGGGTACGCGAGCGGGCTCGCCCAGCTCAGTCCGCTCGACAGCCTGAATCTCAATCGCGTGTTCCCCGGACGCGCGGACGGTCGCCCGACCGAGCGTCTGGCCGCGCGGATGATGCGCGATTTAGTATCGCAGAGCGACTATCTCGTGGACCTGCACGGCGCCGACGGCGAGGAGGCCGTAGGCGCGTTCGCCTACGCCGCGCGGCCTGGGCTCGATCCGCGCATCGACTCGGCGGCGCTCCACCTCGCCACACTTTGGGGCACGCCTCGCGTCGTCTGGGATGCCGACGGCCCGCGCACCCTCGCCGAGTCGCGGTTCCTGCAGACCGCCGCGCATCTCTCGGGCGTGCCGTCCATCACAGTGTTCGAGGCCAGTGCCGTCCGCGAGGATTCCGCCGCCATCGCGGCGTTCGAGCGCGGCGCACGCAATGTCCTCGTCGGGCTCGGCGTGCTCGACGCACCGCGACTCGCAGCGCGACTCGCACCGCGCGAGCCGGCGCGACATGATCGACGTGCGGTCGTGCTCGCCGACAGTGTCAGCACGTGGTCCCCCGCCGTGCGCCCAGGGCAACATGTCAGCGCGAATGAACTTCTCGGCCACCTCGTCGGTTCTTCTGGGGTACGTCGCGCAGTGAACGCCCCATCCGGCGGAACCGTACTCCACGTACGGAACCGAGGCGATATCCGGGTACAGACGCCTCTAACCATCCTCGCCGTCGATGTGAGTCCGTAGTTCACCACCATCTCGCTTCCACCATCTCCCATCTTCAATCAATTGCAACTCGCCGAGACCCTGTCGACCAGTCCACTCGCCGCACTCCCGGTGATCTTCTTCGCCGGTGTGCTCACGAGTCTGACGCCCTGCATCTATCCCATGATCCCCATCACGGCAGCGATCGTGGGTGGACAAGCGGTCGGTGATGAGGCACCCCCCAAGTGGCGCACGCTGGCGCTCACCGGCGCGTACGTGCTCGGCCTGGCGACCTTCTACTCCGTGCTCGGCCTCATCGCCGGGCTCACGGGGACCATGTTCGGCACCATCAGCACCAACCCGTGGCTCTACTTCGCCATGGCCAACGTGCTCGTGCTCGCCGCACTCGCCATGCTCGACGTGATCCCGGTGCGCCTGCCGAGCGCGCTCATGCAGCGCGCCGCCACGGCCGGCACGGGTGGACGCGCGCTGGGAGCGTTCATCATGGGCTCCATGTCCGGGCTGGTCGCCGCGCCCTGTGGCGCCCCGGTGATGGCTGCGATCCTGACCTGGGTCACCACGACGGGTAGCGCGGTGCTAGGCTTCATCTATCTGTTCACGTTCTCGGTGGGCATGTGTGCCCTGCTGGTGGCGGTCGGACTGTCGAGCGGGACCTTGGCGCGTTTGCCGCGCGCCGGGGTATGGATGGTGTGGGTGAAGCGCCTGTTCGCACTGCTCATGCTCGGCGTCGCCGAGTGGTATCTCGTTGAAATGGGGAAACTGCTGATATGAAGCGTGGTCTTGTGGGTCTCCTGTTGGCGGCCACCGTGCTGGTGCCGCGCGACGCCGCCGCACAACTCGGTGTCGATGTGGGCGTCAAGGCGCCTGATGCGGCCCTCGAGACGCTCGACGGTCGCCCGGTCACGCTCGCCGAGACCATCAAGGGCAAGGTCGCCGTGCTGGAGTTCTGGGCGACGTGGTGCAGCGTGTGCAAGGAACTCGAACCGCGCATGGAAGCCGCGCAGAAGAAGCACGCCAAGGATGTCGTGTTCGTCGGCGTCGCGGTGAGTGCGAACCAGTCCGTGGAGCGCGTGCGCCGCTACACCGCGCAGCATCTCGGTGGTTTCGTGCACCTGTACGATCGCAAAGGTGACGCCGTGGGCGAGTACGATGTGCCGGCCACGAGCTACGTGGTGGTCGTGAACAAGGCGGGCACGGTGGTCTACGCCGGAGTCGGCGGGACGCAGGACATCGAGGCCGCCATCCAGAAGGCGCTCAAGTAGTCGTCGTTCTCTCTCACCCTGACCTGCAGCGATGAGCGGATCCCACACGCGCATCATCCCGGAGCCACCGTCCAACCGACGCTGGCTCCTTGTTGTTCCTGTGCTCATCGCCGTGCTCGGCTATCTGGGCGCGATCGTGTACATGAAAGTGAACGAACGCGGCTTCGTGTACCACCCGAATAGCTACGGTGGCCGCGCGATGGTCGCACCTGCACCGGATCTGCGCGTCGAGTCCGTGAAGGTGCAGTCGCCCGATTCGCTTTCGTTGGTCACGTGGGTAGTTCCGCCTCCGGCGCGTGACGACACGCTCGGGCTCTGGGTGCTCGTCTGTCATGGCAACGCCGGCAACATCTCGCTGCCGCTCCGTCAGGAGTGGTCACGCGCGCTCCTTGCTGAAGGCGTCGGCATCGTCTCGTTCGACTACCGCGGATTCGGCGCCAGCGACGACGGCGATTTGCGCGAAGCGCGTGTGTACGATGATGCCCGCGCGGTGTACGAGTGGATGGTCAGCACGCGTGGCATCCCGGCGTCGCGCATCGTGATCTACGGACACTCGCTCGGCTCCGGAGTGGCCTCACATCTCGCGGCGCGTGTCGAAGCGGCCGGACTCATCCTCGAGGGTGCGTTCACCTCGGTGCCCGACGTCGGTGCGTCGCGGTATCCGTGGATGCCCATCCGTGCATTGGCCACCGAGCGATTCGCGAGCATCGAACGCATCGACTCCATCGCGATGCCCAAGCTGCTGATGCACGCGACCGACGATCAGGTGATCGGGTTCGAGTTCGGTGAACGATTGTTCGCGGCCGCACCGGCGCCGAAGGAGTTCGTGCGACTCACCGGCGGGCACGACCGCGCGTTCAAGTCGGACTCGGCGACGTACTACGGCGCGAGGGGGACGTGGATGCGCGCCATCGCGACGCGCGATGTAGAGTCGCCGATTCCCTGAGCCGCGTGTGACCGCGGCGCGCCTCGTGGCCGGTCAGCGCGGCGCGAGGAGGCGCTTCACCGTCGCTTCGATGTGCGGCCACACCGACGAGCGCGGCGACATGACTTCGTGATGTCCAGCGCCGTCCACTACGATGAGTTCGAACGGGTCGCCGCTCGCGCGTGCCGCCGTCGCATGCGCGTCGCGCGCGCGCTGCGGCATCACGCGGTCGAGTGTGCCGACGATCTGCACCTGTGGCACGCCCAGCGGAAAGAGGGAGACGGGTGAACCTGCGGCGTAGCGATCGGGGAACTGAGTCGCATCGCCACCCATGAGTCCATCGACGACGTCACCGCAGCTGTTCTGCTGGTAGGTGCGGAAGTCCGCGAGATCAGCGATGCCGGCGAGTGCGACCACACCGCGGAGCGGTAGCGGATCACGACGCGCCAGCGGACTCGACGCCGGAATCCGCTTCGCACCGGCGAGCCACATCGCGAGATGCCCGCCTGCCGAATGTCCGATGGTGATCACCCGCGAAAGGTCGAGCGGATACGTCTTGGCGACGTCGCGCAGATGGTCGGTCGCGGCGGCGGCGTCGAGGAAGGTGTTGGGCCACCCACCGCCCGGACTGTCGGCGCGACGGTACTCGATGTTCCAGGTCGCGATGCCGGCGTCGCGCAGCGCATCGGCAAGGGCGGTGCTGTTGGTGATCGACGCGTAGCGCATCACCCAGCAGCCGCCGTGCACGACGACAGCGACGGGGAACGGCCCCGGGCCCTCGGGCAGTCGCAGCTCGCCGAACTGTTCGGGCTCACTGCCGTACGCGATGCGCGCGGTCGCGGGCTTCGCCGGCAGACGGTCGACATCGCCCGCGCGCAGCAGCGTGGACTGGGCGTCGAGCTCGGCGGAGTCGGTCATGGCGAGTGCGAGGAGTGCGCCGACCATGAGACGACGCAACGTGGGGAGACGGCGCGGGAGAGTCACGATGCTGCGCCTTCGAGTGGCGCCTTGAAGAGCAGTTTCGGTTTCTGCGGTTCCTTGGTGTGATACACGCAGAGCGTGTGCACCGAGAACGGCTCATCCTCACGCACTGCGAGCATCTTGCGCAGCTTCTCGGGTGTCAGCGTGGGATAGAGGTTCAGCGTCACGTGCGGCGTGAACGGGTAGCGGCTCGCGAGGAACGGCAGCCCGCAGCCCTTCAAGCGTTCGTGCAGCGTGCGTAGCGGGCCATTGGGGTCGAGCCGCAGCGAGACGATCTCACGCTGCACGAAGCGCTCGGGATGACCGAACCGCAGGACCATCGGCGCGGTGGACGAGGCCACCGGCAGGATGCGCGCCTTGAGTTCCGCGAGCGGCGTGGTCGGTGGCGCGGGGCCAGCGCCCGACGAGCCGATGAGCGTGATGTGCGGCGGCAGGTGGTTCGCCATCTTCGGGTCGAACGCGAGCTGATGCGCGTGGATGCGCTGGGCGAGCGCACCCTCGAGTTCGGTGGTGATGAAGATGCCGTCTACGGCCATGAGAACTGCGCTCCGACGAACGCACCGCCGCTGCCCGTGGGGCCAAGGAGCCAACGATCCGGCGAGTTCCCTGGACGTGTCCGGTGCCATCGCGTGACGGCCCAGCCGGTCGCGCTGCCAAGGACCGCACCGGCAGTCACATCGCTCAGCCAGTGCGCGTCAGCATGCATCCGTGCGTACGCGGTCGCCGCGGCAAGACCGAAGCTCGCGACGCCGACCCAGCGCGCGTGTCTGGGGGCACGGTGGTGCACTTCACTGGTCACCGCCGCCGCAAACGCGAACGCCGCCGTCGCGTGACCCGAGGGCATCGACTCGTGGTCGCCGTCACTCAGCGAGAAGCCGCGGCCGAACTCCGCGTCCCACGCATCAGCGCCGTTCACCCGCGGCCGTGCCCGACCGAACGCACCCTTGGCCACCTTGCCGAGCACCCCGCTGACAGCGATCGCTTCGACGGCACGCAATCCCGTTGCGGCGACCGTCGGACGATCACTGACGCGCCCGCCGATCCAGAGCCCGAGCGCTCCACCGAGCGCGATCGGCTGACCCCAGAGGTTGCCCGCGTCGGCGAGGAGATCGAGGCTGCGGTTCTGTTGGACACCATCCGCACGCACGTCGCCGCGAACCGCGAGATCCGAGCGCTGTGCCAACGCGACCAGCCCGGATCCGACCACAAGGAACAGTACATCTTGGCGCGTGACGATCGCCGCGGGCGCCTGGGTCGCGGGCGCTTGGGCGCGGAGCACGAGCGGCGCAACCATCGCGGAGCAGAGCCCCACAGTGCGGGCGGCACGTAAGCAGAACCTGCGAAGCATGGTCACGGACAGTAGTTTAGCATCGTCGACCGGGAGCGGCGACGCCTTTTCTCGCATCTCCCTGCTCCCCTCTCCCATCTGCCCGTCCGTGATCCGCGATTTCGCCTCCCACGCCGACCGCGCCGCCTGCGTCGAACTCCAGGAACTGACCTGGGGCCGGGGGTTCACCGAGAAGATCCCCGCCGCGATGCTGTTGGTCGCCCAGAAGACCGGCGGGGTGACCGCGGGCGCGTTCGCGGACGACGGCACACTGCTCGGCTTCGTCTTCGGCGTCACGGGCCTCAGGAACGGCAAGCTGATCCACTGGTCCGACATGCTGGCGGTGCGTCCGGACGCGCAGGGCATGCATCTGGGGGAGCGGCTCAAGGAGTACCAGCGCGACCAGTGCCGCCAGCGTGGGATCGACACCATCTACTGGACCTACGACCCGCTGGTCGCCCGCAACGCGCACCTGAACCTGAACCGCATGGGTGCACGCGTGGACGAATACGTGGTCGCGATGTACGGCGATGCGACCAACTCGCCGCTGCAGGGCGACATGCCCACCGACCGCTTCGTGATCACCTGGGCAGTCGATCCAGCGGCCGCAGCCAAGCCGCTCGATGTACTCCCCGACGCGCTGCCGCTCGCCGTGGGTCCCGACGCCCACGAAGGCCCGCTCGTTGATGCTCCGGCGGTCGGCGTTCGGGTCCCGCGTGACATCACGGCGCTCGCTGCCCAGGATCTCGCCGCCGCGCGTCGCTGGCGTTTCGCCACACGGCGTGCGTTCACCCACTATCTGCCCAACGGCTATCACGTGCGCGGTTTCGTCGCCGACGCGACCGGTGGCACTTACCTGCTCATCAAATGATCACGCTCGATCGCATCATCCTGCGCGAGATCCAACTCCCGCTCCGCGAACCGTTCCGCATCTCCTCAGGTGAGATGCGGGAACGCCGCATCCTCCTGCTCGAACTCTTCGACAAGGACGGCGCGCACACGTGGGCGGAGAGCGTCGTCGACGATCTCCCCAACTACTCGTCCGAGACGCTCGACACCGCCTGGCCGACCATCGTGCGCGTGCTCGCGCCGCGGCTCCTCGGACGCCGCCTCGACGGGCCGGGTGAGGTCCACGCGATCCTCGAGCAGGATGTGCGCGGGCACAACATGGCCAAGGCCGCGCTCGAGATGGGCTGCTGGGGCATCGCGGCGGAGCAGGCAAAGCTGCCTATCGCGCGACTCATCGGTGGCACGCGGGAGCACATCGCCACCGGCATCTCACTGGGTATTCAGCGCAACGTGCACACGCTCATCGCCAAGGCGAACGAAGCGCTGGCCGAGGGGTATCAGAAGGTGAAGATCAAGATCGCGCCGGGCCGGGACGTCGATTGGGTCGGCGCGGTGCGTGAATCGGTAGGCCACGACGCCCATCTCATGGCCGACGCGAACAACGCGTACACCCTCGCCGACACGGACCGCCTCATCGCGCTCGACGACTTGAACCTCATGATGATCGAGCAGCCGCTCGCGCACGACGACATCGTGCGCCACGCCGAGCTGCAGCGGAAGCTGCGCACGCCGCTCTGCCTCGACGAATCCATCACCTCGCTCGAGCGCGCGCAGGACATGGTCACGCTCGGCGCCGGCCGGATCATCAACATCAAACCGGGTCGCGTGGGTGGCTACGCGCCGTCGATCGCCATTCACGACTACTGCGAGTCGGTCGGCATCCCGGTGTGGTGTGGCGGCATGCTGGAGAGCGGCATCGGTCGCGCATACAACGTGGCGCTGGCGTCGCTGCCCAACTTCACGCTGCCGGGCGATCTCTCGCCCAGCGCGCGTTATTGGGCGCAGGACATCGTGTCTCCCGAGTGGACCATGGATGCGCGGGGCATGGTGAAGGTGCCGCTCGATCGGCCGGGCATCGGCGTCGACGTCGACCGGGCGCGGATCGAATCGCTCACCGTGCGCACGGAGGAGCTGCGCGCGTGAGTCAACACGACGCGCGCACGGCCATGCGGGAGTCGCGCGTGAAGGCCGCCGTCGCGCTGTTCACGGCCGAGGAGCGCGAAGCCCTGCTCACACTCCGTCGCACCCTGCATGCCAACCCCGAGCTCTCGTGGCAGGAGCGCACGACGCAGGCCACGTTGCGCGCGGCACTCGAGCGGGCGGGCATCACCGATGTGCGCGCGATCGCGGACACCGGACTCGTGGCGACGATCCCCGGCTCCACGCCCGGGGCACCGATCGTCGCACTGCGCGGCGACATCGACGCCCTTCCCATCACGGAGGAGACGGGCCTGCCCTTCGCATCGCAGTATTCGGGGCTCATGCATGCCTGCGGGCACGACATGCACGCGACGTGGGCGGTCGCAGCGGGCATGCTGCTGCGTCGTACGCCGAGTGCGGGTGACGTTCGACTCATCCTCCAGCCCGCTGAAGAGGTGGGACAGGGTGCGCCGAAGGTGCTCGACAGCGGGGCGCTCGACGGTGTCCGCGCGATCTTCGGTGCGCACGTCGATTGGCGTTTCAGTGTGGGTGAGGTGGTCGCCACCGCCGGACCGTTGGCAGCCAGCACCGACACGTTCGAGATCGTCTTTCATGGTCGTGGCGGACACGGAGCACGACCACAGGATACCTGCGACCCGGTGGTGGGGCTCAGTGACTTCGTCATGGCGGCGCAGACGTTGGTGTCGCGTCGGCTCGACCCTGCGCTGCCTGGTGTGGTGAGCGTGGGGGTCGTGCAGGCCGGCACGGCCGCGAACGTGATCCCGGAATCCGCGCGCTGTGCGGGGACCATCCGTGCCACGGTGCCTGCCGCGCGCGCACTGTTGTGCGACGAACTCACGCGCCTGGCGCATGCGGTGGCTGCCGCGCATCGCCTCACGGCGACGGTGACGCTGAGCGAGGGCACACCGCCGCTGGTGAACACGCCGCTGGGTGCCGCGTGGGCCCAGTCCGCAGTGCGCGAGGTGCTCAGCGAGCAGGCGCTGACTTCGCTGGCCACCGCCAACATGGGCGGTGAGGACTTCGCGTTCTATTTGGAGCGCATGGACGGCTGCTTCATGCGCGTGGGGACGTGGCGCGAGGGACGGAGCCGGTCCGGTGTGCACACGCCGCGGTTCGATCCCGACGAAGACGCGTTGTTCGTGGCGGGCGCGATCCTCGCGGCGAGTGCGCGCGCGGCGAGCGCCTAGCAAACCCCTCGCGAACACCGCGCTCGCGCGGCGAATCCCGAAATGCGAACGAGCCCTCGGCGGATCGCCGAGGGCTCGTTCGTACACTGCGGTACGCCGAAATCAGCGATTCGCGGTGAAGTCGAGGAACGGACGGTTGGTCGCGGTGGTCGAGACCACCGTGATGTCGCCGCGCGCTCCGATGGTGTACGTCCGACCGCCGACGAAGTCGACGTTGGTACGGGCGATGACGTTGGTGACACCGCCCGCGTAGCGTGTCGCAAGGTTGTAGCGACCCGGCGGCAGCGAGACGAAGGCACCAGCCGCCTGGTACGCGACTTCGGTGCCCAGCGTGTCGACTTCGCTCGTCGTGGTATTGGTCACGATGAGGGCCATCGGTGCGGCATTGGAGATGGCATGCACGAAGCGGACCTGTGCGACCGTGAAGTCGAATACCGCAGGGAAGTTGTCCTCGACGATGAAGCTGCTCGAACTCTTGGCGACGCCATCATAGAAGCCGCTCAAGTAGTACGAGTACGCCTTGCCGTCCTCGAGCGTGCTGGGCAGCGTGGCGATGGCGAGGTCCTTGTCGACCGTGGCCGCGATCCGGCCGCTGAGGTCGTAGGCGCCTGGTTCGATGCCGCCGTAGAATCCGCCGGAGCCGACGGCGCCGTAGGCGACGCCGTTGGTGGACTCGACGCCGGTGGTCGAGCTGATCGCCGTCATCTTGTTGGTGCCGGCATAGAAGTTCACCGCCGGCGCGCCGACGCTGAAGTTGAAGAACTTGACGCGGGCACCGGGTTCCGGTGCCGTGATCTCCTGAACCGCGTTCTTCTCGCACGCCGAGAAGACGACCGTCAGGAGCAATGCCGCAAGGGCGCGATATCGGGTCATGGTCGGGTTACGGTTGGGTGATCCAGAGCGGCACGGTGTGGTAGTTCAGCGCGAGTCCGCCGATGGCGTCGAGACCCGGGCGATTCCACACATACTCGGAGTTGAAACGCGGGCGGATACGCTGGGCGATCGCGCCGCCGTTGTCGGGATAGAGGTTGACCGGCGGCGTGAAGCCCGGGACGACCTGCTGGCCACTCGCCGGGTCGACATCCGTGTAGTTGTACCGGCGCAGGTCCATCCACACTTCGTTGTGCCCCCAGGCCCACTGCGCGATGTACTTCTGCGACATGATCCGCGTGAGCGTCATGCCCGCCGCGGTGGCCGGGATGATCTCAGGCGCCGCGAGGAACGCCGTCTTCTCGGCCCCGGAGATCTGCGTCGGCGACTGCCCGTCGTCCTGGTTGCGCGCGTTGACGAAGTCGATGTGCGAGGACACACCGTTGGTGTAGGCCGCGAGCGCGAGCGGCAGATCGCCGTTCCGGTACGCGGCTTCCGCCTTCACGAACTGCAACTGCGAGTACGTCATGATGGGCATCCGCGCCCGGTTCGCGAACAGATAGCGCCCCGGGAGGTTGACGCCGCCGGCACCCGCATAGCCCCAGAAGTTGTTCGGCTGCTGCGCGGTGGTGAGCGCACCGAAGTTCGCCGTATTGATGTCCAAGCCGCGATACTGTCCGTCGGGCGAGGGCGCGAGCATGCGGCTCATGCGCGGATCGACCACCCCACCGAACGCCGTGCCGTTCATGAGACCGAGCACGAAGTTCGTCTGGCGGTACGCGTTGAAGTTGCCGCGGGTGCGACCGAGGAAGTTGATCTCGTCGTTCACCGCGCCCGGGTACGCAAGCAGCGCATCGTCGACATTGCCCACGAAGGACGCATCGACCGCCGCAATGACCGCCGCCGGATCGTACGACGCCTTGTTGGAGTAGTGATTCAGATGAATGGCGAGCAGGCCGTTCGCGAATTTGAGCCACTTGGTGCGGTCACCGTTGTAGATCTTGTCGGTGCGCCCCATGTAGGCCGCGTCGACCGCGCCGTCCGTCCGCTGCAGGAGCGTGATGGCGGTATCGTGATGGGCGCGCACCGCCTGGTACGCGTACTCCTGCGTGTCGTAGTTGAAGGTGAAGGTGCTCTGGTTGATCGCCTCACGGACGATGATCTCGCCGTGGAGGTCGGTCAGCACCTGCCAGCCCCAGGCCTTGAGCACGTGGCCGACGCCCAGCAGGTCCCAGCGCTCCTCCTCGCGCGACTTGTTCATCATGTCGACGAGGTTCTGGCCGAATGACCAGTACACGTCGCGCCACTGCTGCGCGCCGTTGTCGCTGGACGGGTCGTAGCCCATCCGGTCCCAGGTGCTCAGGGTGGTCGCCGTGAGGAACCACTGCTGCGTGTACCGGCCCACGAAGCGGCCGTCGAACGCGGGGGACGTGGCCATCCAATGCAGCATCGGCGCGAGATACAGATTCGCCGACACCACCTGCGGGCCGTTGGGGTTCTCGTTCACATCGAGGAAGTCCTCGCAGGCCGCGGTCGAGACCAGCAGTCCCGTGGCGAGGATGACGTTGCGAAGCAGTCGCATCGGACGTTGGGTGATCGAAGTGTGTGTGCGCATGATCAGAACCCCACCTTGAGGCCGAAGCTGACGCCGCGGGGGATGGGGAAGTTGCCGTAGTCGATGCCCTGACCACCCGAACCACCCACCGCCGCGGTGTTGCCGTTCACGATCGGGTCGAGGCCGGAGTAGTTGGTGAGCAGGAACAGGTCGGTGCCCGTCACGAACACGCTCGCCGTGCGCGCCTTGAGCCAGGCCCCCGGGATCTCGTAGCGCAGCGTGATGTCGCGCAGGCGGACCCAGTTGATGTCCTTCTCGATGAAGAGCTCTTCGCTCATGTTCGTGTAGAACGACGTCTGCACCGCCGGGATCACGACGATATTGTTGCGCGTCGGCGTCGCGGTGTTCTCGCGGCCATCACGCAACACGCCGGGGATCACCCGCGGCTCTTCGCGGTCGAGCGTGCGCTTGCTCAGGCCACGCGTGGTGAGGAAGTGCTCGGTGGCGTTGAGGATGTCGCCGCCCTTCCGGAAGTCCACGAGGAAGCTGAGCGAGAACTTCTTGTACGAGAACGTGTTCGTCACACCCACCGTGAAGTCGGGCTGGCGGTCGTAGCCGGCATCGATGAACGACGCAGAACGAAGCGGCAGGCCGGTGGTGGGATCGATCAACAGCTCGCCTTCGTTGTTGCGGAGGTAGAACAAGCCGGTGAGCGAGCGCGTCGAGAGACCCGGCGTGGTGCCGTTGCGGATGTTTCCGTAGAGCCAGGTGTCGGAGACGTACGACTCCGGCAGGTCGTTCGGCAGCTCGAGCACCTTGCCGCGGGCGCGGTCGAAGTTCACCAACACGTCCCACGAGAAGTCCGGACGCTCGACCGGCGTGCCGCGCAGCGTCATCTCGAAACCCGTGTTGCGCGTGACCGCGCCGTTCAGGTTGAAGAGGATGAAGCCGGTCGCGTACGACCCGCGGATGTCGTTGACGATCTGGTCCTTGGTCTGCTTGCGGTACACGGTCACATCGACGCCGAGCCGATCGTCGAGGAAGCCGAGGTCGGCGCCGAACTCATAGGAGCGCGCGAACTCGGGACGCAGGTTGAGATTGGGACCGGTGAATCCGTATCCGTAGCCGCCGTACGACGTGGTCTTGAACTCGAGCGACGGACGATACGCATACGGCCGCGCATCCTTGCCCACTTCGGCGTAGCCCGCGCGCAGCTTGCCGGTCACGTACTTCGCGACCGCCGGGAAGGCGTCGGAGAAGACGAAGCTGCTGTTGATGGCGGGGTAGAAGAACGAGTTGCGTTCCACCGGGATGGTGGAGGTCCAGTCGTTACGACCGGAGACGGTCACGAAGAGGTAGTCCTTGTAGTCCACCGTCGCCGAGCCGAAGAGGCTCACCAAGCGGCGCTGCGCGATGACCGTGCGGTTGGTGCGGAGCAGCGTGTTGTTGACCGAGACGAAGTTGGGATCGAGGAAGTCCTGTCCCTTCACACCGGTCGTCGTCGACTTGGAGTCGGAGATCGCGTTGCCCACCAGGCCGGTGATGCCGATGTCGTCGGTGATCGCATGCCGGTTGATGTTGAGCACCGTCTGCGAGTTCAGGTTGCGCACCACATCGGTCGCTTCGTCGAGGATGCCGTTGGTGTTGAACCCGAACGTGCTTTCCGGGTGCCGGACCAGCTGGTTCTCGAACGTGTAGGAGTCGAGGCCGATGTTCGTGCGGAGCCCGCCCCACTTGAACGGCGTCAAGATGAAGCCGAGGTTGGTGATCAGGCGGCCGTTCGTGGTGCCGTTGCGGTTCTTCTCGACGTTGAAGTACGGGTTGTCCGTCTCCGCCGAGCCCGCAAGCAGCGTGATGCGACGGCGCGTTCCGGCCGGCGTGAGATAGTCCTTGGCGTCGTCCGTCTGCGGCCAGAGCAGCAAGCCGATCAGCGGGCCGTTCGCACCCTTCCACGCCTGGTCGTTGTCGGTGAACGAATACGCCATCGACAGGTCGGTGCGCAGCCAGCTGGTCACCTGCGACTGGCTCGCCCCGGTGATGTTCAACCGGCGATACAGCGAACCCGGCACCACACCTTCCTGATTGTCCGACGAGAACGCGACGCGGTAGTTGATCCGGTTGTCCGGCGCCGCACCGCTGAACGAGAGGTTGTGCTTCGCCGTGACCGCCGTCTGGAAGAAGCCGTCGACGTTGTCATAGAAGGTGGTGTTGGCCGCGTACGGCGTGCCGAAGTACTGGAACTCGCCGAGCGATCCACCCGATGCCGTCGTCGGACCGTAGGTCTTCTGCAGCGAGGGGCTGGTCCGTGTGCCTTCGACGCGGAAGCTGTTGCTGTACTCGAAGCCACCCTGACCCGGCTTGCCACGCTTGGTCGTGATCACGATCGCGCCGTTCGCCGCGTCGATGCCGTAGAGCGCAGAGGCTTCGGGGCCCTTGAGGACGACGAGCGTCTCGATGTCCTCGGGGTCGAGGTCGGACGAGCGGTTGGTGAAGTCGATGCCGCGGTTGGAGAACGCCGTGGTCGAACCCGGCGCGTCCGACGCGAGTGACTGGGTATTGAACGTCTTGTTGTCGAGCGGCAGACCGTCGACGATCATCAGCGGCTGGTTGGAGCTCGAGATCGAACTCACGCCGCGGATGGTGATCGACGACGACGCACCCGGGACACCGGAGCTGCTCGTCACTTCGACGCCGGCGACGCGCCCCTGCAGCGCATTCACGAAGTTCTCACGCTGGGTCTGCGCGATCTCCGGACCGACCACCGTCTGCTGCACCGTGCCCAGCGACCGCTGGTTCACCGTACGGCCGAGGGCGGTGACGACATTCGCGTCGAGCTGCGTCGCCACACGACGGAGCGAAACGTTGATCACCGTCTCGCTGCCGACAGTGCGCTCGAGCGGCGCGTAGCCGATCAAGCGGAACTGCAGCACCTGGCCCGCGGTCGCGCGGATGCTGTAGGTGCCCTGGTCAGTGGTGACGGTGCCCGTCGTCGTACCCTTCACGACGACTTGGACACCGGAGACTGCCGTGCCCTGCTCGGACGTCACCTTGCCGGTGACGTTCTGCCCCTGAGCCATCGCGGGTGCCGCGATGAGGAGCAGGCCCAAGAGCAGCCGGAGAACTCGATGATTCATGATATGGTGTACCGAGGTATGGGGATCGGTGGGCAGTACGCAGCGCCCCATGAGCCGCGCACGTCCCCGACGGTTTATGCCGGGGGGCCAATCATACGACCGAACTGTTACGCGCGTCAACACAGGATGACAGAGGGAGTGATTTACTCCCCCTTTTCGCGCAATCTGTCCCGCACCCTTGATTCCACCTTCCACACAGGGCATATCACGCCATGCTCCCTATCGATCTCCGAGGCAAACGCGCCCTCGTCGCCGGCGTCGCCGACGACAACGGCTTCGGCTGGGCCATCGCCAAGCACCTGATTGAAGCCGGCGCCACGGTCTGCGTCGCGACCTGGCCCCCCGCGCTCAACATCTTCCTCAACCTCCTCGAACGCGGGAAGATCGACGAGTCCCGCAAGCTCGCCGACGGCTCCCTGCTCTCGTTCGAGAAGATCTATCCGCTCGACGCCGCGTTCGACACACTCGAGCAGGCCCCGGCGGACATCCGCGAGAACAAGCGCTACAAGGACACCGGGGACTTCTCCATCGCCGGCCTCGCCGCGCGCATGCGCGCGGATTTCGGCGAGCAGCCGCTCGACATCCTCGTGCATTCGCTGGCCAATGGCCCTGAAGTGAAGAAGTCGTTGCTCGAGGTGTCGCGCGCGGGCTACCTCGCGGCGATCGGCACCAGTGCGTACTCGCTGATCGGCATGATGCAGCACCTCGGTCCCATGGTCCGCCCCAATGCTGCCGTCGCGTCGCTCACCTACATGGCGAGCGAACGCGCGATCCCCGGCTACGGCGGCGGCATGAGCTCCGCAAAGGCCGCACTCGAGAGTGACACACGCGTATTGGCCTTCGAAGCCGGTCGCAAATGGGGCGCGCGTGTGAACACCGTGAGCGCCGGCCCCTATGCCTCACGCGCCGCGAGCGCCATCGGCATCATCGGCGCGATGGTGACCTACTGCGAGGCCAACAGCGCACTCCCGCAGGCGCTCGACGCCGCAGAAGTCGGCGCGGCCACGGCATTCCTCTGCTCCCCACTCGCCAGCGGCATCACCGGCGCGACGGTCTACGTCGACAAGGGCTACCACGCGATGGGCATGGCGGTGGATGGGGCGACGGTGCCGAAACTGCAGATGTGAGAGGGGAGATGTGAGAGGTGAAGCACGGCGATGCAGAACCGAAATGTGAGAAAGGCCGCCCGTACGGGCGGCCTCCTCACATCTCCCATCTCACATCTGCCGTTCATACATCTGCACCACCGCTCGCCCCTCGTCATACTCCCGCACCCCCACCGGCACATAGCCGAGTCGCTCGTGGAATCGCACCGAGCCTGGGTTGGGCGGTTGTAGGTTCACTTCCAGTGTCACGCGCGGCCACTGGCCCTTCGCCGTCGCGTGCAGATCATCGTACAACCGCGTGCCGACACCCTTCCCGCGGGTCCGCGCGGCGACCACGACGCGGTCCAGATACAAGAACTCGTTGAACCGCGCCGTGAACCACTTGTAGTTGTTGCTCCAGTAGTCGAGCCCCGAAGGCACGCAGAGCACGAACCCCGCGAGCCCCTCGGCATCCTCGGCCACCTTGAAGTAGGCGGCACGCTCGACGATCCAATCGAATTCATGCTGCGCCAGCGCGTTCACGTTGGGGGTCGCGGCGTTGTTCATCGCGAGCACCCCAGCGTGATCCTTCGGTCGCGCCGCACGAACGATCACGCGGCGCGATCCTCGATGCTCTCCGGCGTGTCGCCCGCGCCGTGATCGTCGGCGTCGGCGGACATGTCGTCATCCGCCGTCACCACCGGACGCGCCGGCGCCGGCTCCTCGGCCTTGGGCATGATCACTTCCACACCAGCCTGCTTCGCCTGGTTGTTGAAGCGCTCGAGGTCCTCCTTGAACAGCTTCTGCATCTGCTTGGTCTGCACATCGAGCAGCTGCACGAGCTCCGTGAACACCGTCTGCGCCTGCACCGTCGGCGCGTACGGACCCGAGCCCACCACACCCGCCAACGCCGCGATCTTGTTGTTGAGCTTGATCGGGTAGTTGAGCGGATCCTGGCCGCTCTGGTTCTTCACCTGATAGATCTCCTGCTCCACCGCACTCAGCGCCGCCGCGAGCGCGTCGGCACTGCGCTTGAGACGCGGCGCCTTCGCCACACGATCCTCGAGCTGCGCCTTCACGTTGCGGATCATCTTCACCGCGTCGTTCGCTTCGGTGGTCTTGTCGCGGATCTGGATGAGGAAGTCGAACTGCGCCACAAGATCAGCCGCGGTGGCCGTGGTGCGCGGATCGTTCACGAGTTTGAACTCGGTGCTGTGCACGGTCGTCCCGCCGACGGTCAGGCGCACGGTGTACGTGCCGGCCGGCGCCATCGGGCCACGCGTGCTGCCTGCCCACATGATCATGCCGGTGAACGTGCTCGCATCGGGGTAACGCATGTCCCACGCGAACTGGTTGAGCCCCGCCGCGTTCGACGGCCGCTGCACACCGCCACCGCCGAATCGACCACCGCCACCACCTGCCGCGGGACCCGCAGCCGCCGCAGCGCGCTGCGCCGCCATCGCGGCCGAGTCGGCGGACTCGTAGCTCTTGATCACCGTCCCGTCCGGCGCAATGAACTCGAACTTCACCGGCTGATTCGCCTGCGCGAGGTGATAATAGACGACCACACCGGCCGTGGGATTCTGGCCCGGGCGCGACTGCGCCGCAGCACCCGCTCCGCCGCCACCACCGCCGAATCCACCACCGCCCCACTCGATCCGATACGTATCGCGCGGCGTGAAGAGATGCGACGACTTGGCCAGCAACGCCGGCGTCATCTGCCGCAGCGCCGAGATGTCGTCCATCACCCAGAACGACCGTCCATGCGTACCGGCGATGAGATCGCCATCCTTGATCACGAGGTCATGCACCGGCACCGGCGGCAGGTTGCGCTGCAACCGCTGCCAGTTGGCACCATCGTCGAACGAGACGAACACGCCGCGCTCGGTACCCGCGTACAACATGCCGCGACGCTCGGGATCCTCACGGATCACGCGTGTGAACTCATCCGCCGGGATGCCGTTGGTGATCTTCGTCCAGGTCGCGCCGTAGTCGGTGGTCTTCCAGAGATGCGGCGTGAAGTCGTCCATCTGGAAGCGATTGCCCGCGAGGTACGCGGTCCCTTCCTGATAGTGCGACGCTTCGATCATCGAGATGCGCGTGAAGTCACCGAGCCCCTTGGGCGTCACGTTCTTCCACGACTTGCCACCATCGCGCGTGAGCTGCACCCAACCGTCGTCGGTGCCCACCCACAACACATCCTTCGACTGGAACGACTCAGCGAGCGTGAAGATCGTGCCGTACGTCTCGACACCCGTCTGGTCCTTCGTGATCGGACCGCCGGACGGACCGAGCGTGCGCGGATCGTTGCGCGCCAATGCCGGCGAGATGATATCGAACGAGTGGCCTTCGTTGAGTGAGCGGAAGAGATGACTGCCGCCGGCATACAGGACCTTCGGATCGTGCATCGAGATCACGATGGGGAACGTCCACTGGAACTTGTACTTGATGTCCTCCGACGAGTGGCCCATCGGATTCATCGGCCACGCGTTGATGTTCCGCTGCAGGCCGGTGCGCATGTCCTTGCGCGAGAGATAGCCCGAGTAGCTGCCGGCGAAGATGATGTCCGGGTCGGTCGGATGCGGCGTCACGTAGCCCGACTCACCGCCGCCGGCCTGCACCCAGTCACCGATGCCGATGTTGCCCTGCTTCCGGCTCGGGCCGCAGAGCGTGGAGTTGTCCTGTTGCGCACCGCACACCCAGTACGGGAAGTGGTTCGACGTGGAGACGTGGTACATCTGCGCCGTGGCGAAATCCTGCTCGCTCCACGTCTGGCCACCGTTGAAGCTCACGTTCGCGCCGCCGTCGTTGCTTTCGATCATGCGCATCGGATCGTTCGGCGCGATCCACATGTCGTGGTTGTCGCCGTGCGGCACCTGGATGGTCTGGCGGAACGTGCGGCCGCCGTCGGTGGAGCGGAAGAAGTTCACGTTCAGCCCGTACACGACATTCGTGTCCTTCGGATCCGCGAAGATCTTCGAGTAGTACCACGCGCGCGGGCGGAGATTGCGGTCCTTGTTGATCCACTGCCAGGTCGAGCCTGCGTCGTCGGAGCGGTACACACCGCCCGAGTCGTTCTCGATGATCGCCCACACGCGGCTCGTCTTGGCCGGCGACACCGCGATGCCAACCTTGCCCCACACGCCGCGCGGGAGTCCGGCGTTGCCGGTGAGTTCACGCCAGGTCGCACCTCCGTCGGTGGTCTTCATCAGACCGCCACCCGCGCCACCCGAGTTGAGCGACCACGGTGTGCGGTAGGCGTGCCAGAACGCGGCGTACAGCGTGTTCGGGTCACTCGGATCCATCACCAGATCCGAGATGCCGGTGGAGTCGTTGCGGAACAGGATTCGGCTCCAGGTCTTTCCGCCATCGATCGTCTTGAAGACGCCGCGCTCCGGGTTCGGTCCGAACGCGTGGCCCAACGCCCCGACGTACACGATGTCGGGATTGGTGGGATGCACGCGGATACGCGCGATGTGTCGCGTCTCCTTGAGCCCCATCAACGTCCAGGTGCGACCGGCGTCGGTGGTCTTCCAGAGCCCATCGCCGTGCGACGTGTTGCCGCGGATGTGTGTCTCGCCGCCGCCCACGTACACGATGTCGGGGTTCGACTCCGCCACGCCGATCGCACCGATGGTGCCGCCGAAGTAGCGATCGGTCATCGGCTGCCAATTGGTGCCGCCGTCGGTGGTCTTCCACACACCACCACCGGTGGTGCCCATCCAGTATTCGAGCGTGCGGCTCGTGGAGCCGGCGACCGCAACGGAACGGCCACCACGCGCGGGGCCGAGTTCACGCCAACGGAGTCCGTTGAGCGCGGTGGGCTGCACCGGCTGCGCAGTCAGTGCGGCGGGCAGCAGCACGAGCGCGGCGAGTGCCGAGCGGGTCATCAGGGAGCGGACGGACACGAACGCGACCTCCTCAGGGGTGGGGACAACACCGACAGACACGTATGCGACACACCGCAGCACTATCACAATGTTCACACGGGGGTCGACCGTCCGACCCCATCCTGCGACGTTCGCCCTCCCGGCCGTGCGCCGCAAGACCCGCCTTCTATAGAAAGCCCTCCGCGGGCACTTCGCCACCTCGAACCGGGTTCACTCGTGGCTAGATTCCACTCCCCCGCTCTTCCGGAGATCCGATCCATGTCCATCCATACGCTGACCCTTACGCGCCGCGCCTCGGCGCTGTTCATCCTGACCCTCGCCGCCTGTGGCGGCGCCGACGCCAGCAAGGAAGCCGCGGCCGACGCCGCCGCCACGCCTGCCGTGCGCGATCCGAACACGCCGGTCGCCGTCATCGCCGAAGGCCTGCAGACACCGGAGTCCGTGCTGTGGGACGCCACGCGTCAGGTCTGGTATATCTCCAACATCAATGGCAATCCGCCCGAGAAGGACGACAACGGCTACATCCTCCGCGTGGGTCCGGACGGACAGAAGATCGACTCGCTGCCGTTCATCAACGGCGGTGATGCCGATGTCACCCTGCACGCCCCCAAGGGCATGGCGCTCCAGGGCGACACGCTGTGGGTCGCGGACATCGACGCCGTGCGCGGCTTCAACGTGACGTCGGGCACCGAGATCATCTCGATCGATCTTGCACCCATGAAGGCGACGTTCCTCAACGATGTCGCGGTCGGCAATGACGGCGCCGTCTACATCACCGACTCCGGCATCGCGTTCGGGGCGGATGGATCGGTTTCACATCCCGGCAAGAGCCGCGTGTTCGCCGTACGCAATCGCGCCGCGAGTGAAGCGGTGGTGTTGCCCAAGGAGTCGGCGGCCAACGGCATCACGTGGGACGCCGCGCGCAACGCATGGATGATCGTCGGCTACAACTCGCCGAGCATCTTCTCGTGGGTGCCGGGCGCGAAGGACGCGACGGTGATCGGCACCGGCCCCGGCGGTGCGGACGGACTGGTGATCCTCACGGACGGACGCGCGATCTACTCGAGCTGGGCGGACTCCTCGCTCACCGTGTTCAGCAACGGCCAGTCGAGCACGCTGCGCAAGGGACTGCCGGCGCCCGCCGATCTCGGCTACGACGCGGCGCGCAACCTGATCGCGGTGCCGCTCTTCATGGGCAATCGCGTCGAGATCTGGTCGGTCGAGCCGAAGTAATGATCGAACGGCGCGCCCCGCACACTTCACGAGCGGACGCACGTCGATGAGCGCGCGGCGATGGTGGATCGTCATCCTCTCCTTCGCCGCGACGCTCGGGATCTCGGGATGGATCGTCTGGAGCGGGTGGGCGCGTGAAGGCGCTCCCCCGCTTCTTCCGTGGTGGGCGCATCTCGCGGCGCTCGGCGTGGTGGGCGTGGAGATCCTCGCGCGCAGTCTCAAGCTGACGTTGAGCGCGAGAGCCGTCGGGATGCGGCTCCCGCTCGGCACCGCTGCGCGGGTGATCCTCGGCGGGGACTTCGCCGGTGGCATCACGCCAAGCCGCTCGGGGGCGGAGCCTGCACGATACCTCATCATGGCCGAAGCGGGCTGGCCTGCGGCGGCGATCATCCTGGTGTTGTTCATCGAGCTGTTCCTCGAGCTCGTGTCATTGATCATCGCCTGCGTGTTGCTCACGCTGTTGTTCCGCGAAGCAGGCGGGATGATCGGCCTGCTCATGGGCGTGATCGGCGCGTGGGCGGTGTTGGTGGGTGGTGCTGGTGTGGGCGGCTGGTTCCTCGCGCAGCATCACTCGCGCGGCAAGCCTCCGGCGCTCGCCCGCAAGCTCGGCTTCAACGCAGGCGCGTGGCGCCGTGTGCAGCGCGCACTCAAGGCACTGCGCCGCAGCATGGGCCAGTTGCGTCAGGCGAAGCTGAGCACTCTCGCGGCAGCGACGCTCGCGTCGCTGGTTCACATTTTCGCGCGCACCTTCGTGCTGGTCGCCTTGGTGGCGGGACTGCAGCCCGGCACGCCGATAGCTCCCCTCGTGGTGTGGTCGCTGGTGCTGATGTTCGGCAGTTCCATCGCGCCGGCACCGGCCGGCGGCGGCGCCGTGGAGTTCTCGTTCAAGCTGGCGTTCGCTTCGGTGCTCACCGCGAGCGTGCTCGGCGGCGCACTGCTCTGGTGGCGCTTCTACACGTTCTATCTGTACTTGCTGCTCGGTGCACTCGCCGCTGGCAGCACCGTGCTGCGTGCACTGCGCGAGAAGCCCGACGAAGTGATCGCCGAGGCGCCCACTCCATGAGTGTGCGGCCATTCACGCCGGAGTGGGCTGAGGCCTTCCGCGCGGCGATCGAAGCGAACGGCGCGTACCGCGAGGCCGGTGCGAAGTGGATCTGGCCGATGGCGTTCGTGCTCGACGCTGCGCCGGAGTTCGGATACGCGGCGTCAGTCGCGGTGGAGTTGGCGCTCGATCGCGGTCGCTGCCACGGCGCGGTGATCATGGCACCGGACGCTGTGACCGCGCCGTTCGTGCTCAGCGCGCCCTATGCCACGTGGAAGCGGATCGCGACGGGTGAGCTCGACCCCATCGTCGCGGTGACCCGCGGACTGCTGAAGGTGCGCGGGGCGATCACGACGCTCATGCTGCACGCGCGTTCCGCGACCGCACTCTGCGCCTGCGCGCGTGACGTGGCGACGGCGTTCCCGGACGAGGGCTGAGCGCTAGGGGCGCGCGGGGCACACCACGCGCGTCATGCTGAACGCGACACGCCGACCGTTCGCATCGATCACCGTTCCGCTGTAGGTCGTGCTGCTCTGCACGCGGACGAGCGCAGAGTCCGGCTTGGCGCTGATCGCGATCACGAGCGTGTCGCCCGCGGAGCGCAGGACGAGCGGGTTCACCAGGAGCGAATCCGACGCGGTGGCACCGGTGGTCTGCCAGCATCCCGCGAGACGTGTGGATGCGTCGGCGAGTGCTGCCATGCTGCTGCGCATGCTGAGTCCGCTTGTGGCAGCGCCACCAACGGCGCGCATTGCTTCGCGACGTGCTTCAGGCGCGGCAGGTGCCGCGGTGATCACGGCGCTCGACAAGGCGAGTCGCTCGGCGCTTTGCGTGGCGTTGGCTTGCACGGCGCTTGCTTCTGCGAGCGAACGCTCGCGTGCTGCGATCGAGTCGAGCGACTTTGCGACGGTCCCGGTGGCGACTTCGGCTTGCGCGACCGAAGGCGCTGTTGCTTTCGCAGCCACGGCTTGGCTGGCGGCCGGCGCATCAACCCGCGCACCGACCTTTCCGGTTGCCACCGGTGTGGGCGCCGCAACGTCCGCGACCGCGCGATCCGCTGACGGTCCCGTCGTCTCCGGCGCACTCATCGCCACTGCGGATTCCTCTGCCGCGACGATTGGTGCGTCTTGTGGCCCAGCGAGCGCACCCTTCGCCACGTACCCTACCCCGGCCACCAAAACGAACCCCGCCGCAAGCCGCATCCACGGTTGGACGGTGAATCCCTTGCTCGCACCACGGGTCACCGGCGTCGCGGCAACGCCCGCGACACCGCCACCACTGCGCGAGTCCTTCGGCAACACGTCACCCGGCACCGAGTCGAGATGCGACAGGATGCGCGCGCTCGCCGCAATCAGCCCACGCGCCTCGGCGGCAGCGGCAGCCCACGCCGCGTCCTCGGCCACGAGACGTTCGACGCGCGCTGCCTCCTCCGCGTCGAGCTCACCGTCGAGCCACGCGTGAATCAGGCCTTCATCAGGATGCGACATGCGATCCTCCACGGCGCTGGTCCTGCTGCGCCTCATATGCCTCGGCGAGTCGCTTGCGCGCTCGCGATAGTGTCGTGCCCACCGAACTCTTCTCGATCTCCAGGATCGCGGCGATCTCGCCGTAGTCCAGTCCTTCTTCTTTGAGCAACAACGCCTGCCGGTCCTTTTCACTCAACGCGTCGAGTGCCTTGCGAGCCGCGCCACGTTCACGCGCACGCTCCTGTGCGGCCTCCAGCGTCGATTCCACATCGGGCACATGCGCGTCGCGTTCCTCTGCCGCGAGCAACTCCAGGTGACGTCGGTTGCGCGCATCGCGCCGCGCGCCGTCACGCACCAGGTTGTGAGCCACCGCGAAGACCCATGAGCGTTCGTTCACGATGGTCTCCTGCCGCAGGGCCCGGACGAACGTCTCCTGCGCGATCTCCTCCGCCCAATCGCGGTCACCCAACCGACGGGTGAGATACCGCACGAGCGTGGGGTGATACTCACGGAAGAGACGTTCGGCCTGGTCCACTGTGCCTCTGTTACCAGTCGCGGGTGATGGCGGCCAGCGCGGACGCGTCGAGCGACTTCACACCATCCGCCGCGAGCCGCAGAGTCACGGCACGCCCGTGCACCTGCACCTTCTCACCCAGCGCGAACGCCTCGCGCAGTTCGGGGATGCGCTCGATCAGCGAGAAGTACGCCGGCGAGAACGCGATCACCGACACCGTGCGTGCCCCACTCGCTGCCGGACGTGCATCCACCCACACCGAGTCACGCAGGGTGAAGCTGCGGGTGCCCGCGCGCCGCACGCCGTCCTCCTCACGCAACGTCGCGACGTCCGCCATCGAGCGCGCCGAACGCATCTCGGCGGCGGCCTTCGCGCGTTCGAACTCCGTGGCCTTCGCTGCCGGAGCGTTCGCTGTTGCGGTCGCCGTCGAGCCCAGCGACGCGGTCGCCGGTGCGACGCCGGTGCCGGTCACGCCGTTCAGTGCATCTGCCGACAGATCACGCACACGATCGCCGCGGCGCACAGGCATCGGTGCGACACCACCCACCGGTCCCTGACGCGACATACCAGGCTCGAGCACGAGATACGATGTCAGTTCAGTCGGAATGCCCCAGCGTTCGCCTAGCATGCGGATCTCGTCGTCCACTTCACTCGAGGCGCCGTGCTTGCGGCGTTCGGCGCTCAGCCAGCCCACACGCTGTGTGGCCCAGAGGCGACCGACGAACGCATCCTGTGTGCGGCGCGCCGGGAACGTCGCCTGCGCGGTCCACGTCACCGGACCATCGACCGTCTCACCGGTGATGGTGAGGCGGCCACTGCTCGACCCACCGAAGCCGATCGCACTGCGACGGTAGCGCGCAAGAATGGTGAGCTCCTGGCCGGCGAACAGGTCGAGCTGCCCGGCCGGCTGCAGCCCATGCAGCTGCACGCCACTGGCACGCACCCGGAGGTTCGTCGCCACCGGACGCGTCAGGCGCTGCGCGACCACACCCACCACTCGCTCCACATCCTCCTCCGGACGTACGAAGTGCGCCGTGCCGGCGCCATCGAGCGCCACCTGTTCGAGCAACGCGGCATTCACATCCGCCCCAAGGCCGAAGGTGAACACCCGACGCCCCCCGCGCAACTCGGCCGCGCGTGCGGCGAGCCGCTCTGGCCGACGCTCACCCACCGTGGGCGCCCCGTCGGTGAGGAACAGCACCAGCGACAAGCGCTCACGCCCGCTCTCCACTTCAAGCGCACGCTCCAGCGCGTCACCGATGTTGGTGCCGCCGTTCGCACGCAGGTCCTCGATCCAACGCGCCGCGCGCGCACGCCCTTGCGAGGTCGCCGTGGTCCAGCCTTCGGCGAACTCTTCCACGTCGTTCGCGAACGCGATCACGCGGAAGCGGTCGCTCGACGAGAGCGAGTTGAGCAGCTGGCGACCGGCGGCCTTCGCCTGCACGAGCTTGGCGCCGCTCATCGAGCCCGAGACGTCCATCACGAAGGTGATGTCCCGTGCGGTCTCGCGTCGCGACACGGCCGGCGGTGCCAGCGTGATAAGCGCGTACCCTTCGTTGTCCGACGGGGCATGCGTGAGCACGCTGATCGCCGCGCGCGACGCATCGCGGACCGGCACGAGCAAGGTCACGGTGCCGGCGGCATCCTCCACCAGCGCCACGCGGCGTCCGCCTTCGCGACGACTCTCCACGTGGTGCGTGGGCGACCACACATCACCGAAGCCTTCGCCGGCCGGCCAGCGCATCATGAGCGCGGTGCCGCTCGCAGTGCCCTGGCCGCGCGGCGCAGGCACATCGATGCGCAACGCGTCGCCCTCTCGCTCCGCCACGGCGCGGAAGCGCACCGTGACCGTACGCGTCTCGCCAGGCTGGATCGGGAAGATCCGTGTGCGCAACACGCCGAGTCCCATCCATTCCACGAGTGCGGGATCGCGCTGACGGCGCACGATCTCCTCATAGATGCGGCGCGCCTCACCGGCGGCGAGCGCTTCGCCGGTGACCATCTCACCGTCGATCTCGAGTGCGAGGTCCTCGAACGCCGCACCGCGCGGCAGCGGCAGCACGTAGTCGGCTTCACCGATCGCGCGGCCGTGGTTGGTCCAGCGTTCGGTGACCTCGTAGCGCAGGATGCGACCCTCGAGCGTCACACGCACGTCGCGTGCGGTGCGCACCACACCACCGCGCACCGGGCAGGGCGGCTGAGGGCAGGGCGCCGACACACACATGCGGGTCTCGCAGGGCACGGCGCGGTCGATCTCCTGCGCCGCGGCCAGGGCGGGGCGCGTCGCAAGAGCGGTCAGGAGCAGCAGCGGAGCGAATCGGATGGCGCGGAACACAGGGTCTCCCAGTCAGGGTCGCACAGGAGACGCCGGTCGCGCGCGAACTTGCACATGGGGGGGTCAGACCCCGAACGGACCCCGATGGCCTGAGTCCGAGTGGCTGCGCCGCACCTACGGCTGCAGATCCTCGTCCTTGATCACCGCACCCGTGATCCGCGTCGGCGTCCGCTCGATCACGCGCACCGCCAGCAGATTCTGGTCGGCACGGTGCATGGTGTTCATGAGGTTCTCCGCCGACTGCCGCGACGCCCACCCCAACGAGAACGGCACCGGCGCGGTCCGGAGCGCGGCCGCCTGCATACGCTGGGCGACCATCATGGTCTGCGCCTCACTCGCGCCGCGCATCACGATCACGAACTCATCGCCGCCCACACGCACCACTGGCTCCTCCGCGCGCACCTGCCGCATCAGGAAACGGCTCATGCGGATGAGCGTGTTGTCGCCCATCTGGTGACCGTGCGTATCGTTGTAGTGCTTGAAGTGGTCGATGTCGATGAACAAGCAGCCCCACGGACCGTCACCGCGGCTCATCTCCTCGTCGATCTCCGCCAGGTAGCGCCGATTGAAGCAACCGGTGAGCGGGTCGCGCATGGACTGCTGCCTGAGCTCGTCCTCCATCCGCTTGCGCTGTGTGATGTCCACCAGCATGCCGTGGTACAACGTTTCGTCATTGGCCGCGTCGTGCACCGCGAACAACGAATCCAGCACAGTGAGCAGCCCGCCGTCCGGACGCACCAACTGCAGTTCGAAGTCGCGCACGAACCCATCGCGTTCGAGTTGCTCCATCTGCTGCAGGCGACGCGAGGGATCCACCACCAGCTCGTTCGCCCCGTACTGCTGCAGGTCGGCGAGCGACCGCACACCGAGCAGCGCGAAGAACGCCGGATTGGCGTCGAGCACGTCGCCGCGGGAGTTGGTGATATAGATGGCCTCGCGCAGGTTCTTCACGAACGTGCGGAGGGCCTCGGGATCATCGAGTGACCGGAAGCGCTGCGGACTCACTTGCTGTCTCCTGTCTGCGGAGGGGCGGCGGCTGGCGGCGCCGCAGTGCCCGGCGCGTCGCGCAACGCACCGCCGAGCGTGAACGTCGTCTGATCATCCACCACCGCGAGCCGCGGCTCCCAGTTGCGCATCATCGTGATGAACGCGGTCGCCGACTCCAGATCGAAGTCCGGCCCCGCCCCCTTCTCGATGTGCGACAACACCTTCTCGGAGTCCCACGCCGGACGGTACGGCCGATTGGTGCGCAACGCATCGTACACGTCGCACACGTGCACCAGCTTGCTCGCCGAGTGTACTCCGCGCTGGAACTGCCGGCGTGGATAGCCCTCGCCGTTCACCATGATGTGGTGCTCGTACGCGACCGCGGCCGCCAGATCGAGATTGCGGTCACTCTCATAGATGATCTTCGCACCATCCACCGGATGTTTGCGCATGATCGTCCACTCCTCGTCGGTGAGCTTGCCCGGCTTGGTGAGCACTTCCTTCGGGATACGCACCTTCCCGAGGTCATGCAGCAGTCCGGCCACACCGAACGCGCGCACGTCGGTCGCGCTCATGCCCATCCACTCGGCGAGCGCCATGGTCAGCACGCTCACGTTCAGCGAGTGCGTCGTCGTGTACTGGTCGAACTCCTTCAGCTGCAGCAGCGGGATCACGATGTTCTTGTCGCCGT
>JADYYN010000193.1 GCA_020853635.1 Gemmatimonadaceae bacterium | reverse complement strand
GCGACGCGCTGGCCACCACCGCGAACATCACCCCGGTCGGCAACGGGCCGTTCGGTGTGCGGCCGCGCCTGCGCGGCCTCGATTCGACCCGCATGCTGGTGCTCGTGGACGGCGAACGCCTCAATACGGCACGCCAGGCCACCGACCGCACCGGCGCGGAGACCGGCCTGGTCTCGCCTGACGCCATCAGCCGGATCGAGATCGTGAACGGCGCCGGTACCCTTCTCTACGGGTCCGACGCGCTCGCCGGCACGGTCAACGTGATCACGAACGAGCCGGGCTTCTCGGACGTCAAGCGCCTGCTCTACGGTGTCAACGGCTTCTACAGTTCCAACGAGAACGGACGGCGCGGGACGGCCACCGTCGGCATGACGTCCCCCTCGTTCGCGGTGCGCCTGCAGGCGGGTGTCGAATCGTTCGACAACTACAAGTCTGGCGCGCTGACCTCCGAGGACACGCGCCCCTACTTCGCCGCGGGCCAGCTGACCCGGACCGACACCATCGACACCAACTTCGGCTTCGCGTTCCGCGCCTTCCCCGACCCGTTCAACGCGCCGTTCGTCCGCACGGACCGCGAGATTCCGAGCTCGAGCGCGAAGGGCAACTTCCTGAACGTCTCGAGCCTGTTCAAGGTCGGCGATCGACGGTCGGTGCGCGTTCGCTACCAGCGTCGTCGCATGGAGGACATCGGCTTCCCCGACTTCCAGCCGCCAATCTTCTTCAACGCCACGTCGCTCCCCTTCAGCAACCTGGATCGCCTGTCGGCGCGGTATGAAGCGCGTGCGGTGACGCCGTGGCTGGCCAACCTCTCGCTCACGGCGCACTACCAGCGCACGGAGCGCATGCTGCAGAACCAGCTGCCGGTCCAGTTCCCGGCACCGACGGCGGTGAGCTTCTTCCCGATCAGCGTGTTCCGTCTCGACATCCTGTCGCGCACCGAACAGCGGGTCTGGACTCCGGGCGTCGATCTCCAGGCGGTGTTCCTGCCGGCGAAGCACCACGTGCTGACGACCGGCCTGACGTTCTACCGCGACCGCAGCAGCGACCGGCGGACCACCAGCACGACGACGTCGCTGCTCGGTCAGGTGGCGCTCGGCGCACGCGGCCCTGCGGCCACGGTCTTCCCGAACCCGCTGGTGCTCGGCGCGCCGAGCGAGGCGCGCCCGGTGCGCGTGCCCGACGCAAGCCTCCGCGACATCGCGATGTTCGCGCAGGATGAGTGGAAGGTGCTGCCGGCCGTGTCGATCGTCGCCGGTCTGCGCGGCGACTTCTACAACGTCACCACCGAGGCCACTCCCGGGTACGACATCCAGTCGGTTGTCGCTGGCGCCCGCCCGGCCATCGACCCGTCAACGCTGCCCGACCCGAACGGCGCCACGTACACGAGACAGGCGCTGACCGGCGACATCGGCCTCAACATCAACACCGGTGCGGCGCTGAGCCCGTTCGTCCGATATGGCCGCAGCTATCGCCACCCCAACCTCGAAGAGATGCTCTTCGCTGGTCCGGCCACTGCGGGCAGCATCGCGCCGAACGTCAAGGTGAAGCCGGAGACGGGCCACAACTTCGATGCCGGCGCCAAGTTCACGACGCCGCGCGTCTCGGGCGGCGTCTACATGTTCCTGAACCAGTACCAGGATTTCGTGGTGCAGGATCTCGCCATCGCGCAGACGAGCGCTGGCCCGCTTGCACAGGCCACCAACTACGCGGACGTCCGGATCGGCGGCCTCGAGCTCAACGCCGACTCACCGCTGAACGTCGCGGGCGGCATCCTCACCCTGAGCGGGTCGGCCGCCTACACGCGCGGCACGATCACCAAGGGGATCAACCCGCTCAACGGCAGTGCGCTCGACGGCTCGCCCGCCGACAACATCACGCCGCTCAAGGTCGTCCTCGCGGCGCGGTTCACCGAGCCGGGCGGCCGCTGGTGGGCGGAGTACGGCGTGCGTTCGCAGACCAAGGTGAACCGGATTACCCCGACGCTCCTCACCTCGCCCTTCACGGTGGCGCAGGACTTCCTGTCGCTGGACGGCTTCACGGTGCAGCGCATCGGCGCTGGTCTCAGCCTCTCCCGCAAGCGCGAGCGGCTGAGCCTCAACTTCGCCGTGGAGAACCTGACCGACCGGTACTACCGCGACCAGTTCCAGTTCGCGCCGTCGCGCGGCCGGACGTTCACCCTCGGCATCAACACCGGCGCGTTCTAGCGGATTCGCCGGTTGCACCTCGGGCACGGGAGTCGCTCTCCCGTGCCCGCCCCTTCCCCACCACGAGTTGCCACGCCGCTGAGCTCGTCGCTCCTTCCCTCGTCCTGCTAGAATCGCCGCACGACAGGGACGGCCGCTGTCCTCCAGACCATGCCTCACCGTATCGAAGACCCGCGGGCCCGAGCCGAGGCGCAGCTTCGCATCAGCGAGGAGCGCTTCAGGCACATCTTCGAGAATGCCGCCGTCGGCATCGCTGAGGTGGGCCTCGACGGTCGCTTCGTCACGGTCAACAACACCCTCTGCGAGATCACCGGGTTCCCACGCGAGGAACTGCTCCAGCGCGCATTCCAGGAGATCACGCACCCGGATGACCTGGCGCCCGACGTGGCGCTGGCTGCGAAACTGGTCGCAGGCGAACTTCAGCAGTACACGATCGAGAAGCGCTACATCCGCAAGGACGGATCGAGCGTCTTCGTGAACCTCTCGGCGTCCGCTGTGCGTGGATTGTCCGACGAGGTCATTCACTTCGTCGCCATCGTCGAGGACATTACCGAGCGCAAACGGGCCGAGGAGGCACTGCGCCGGAGCGAGCAGCAGTTCCGCAGCGTCTTCGAGCATGCCGCCACGGCCATTGCGGTCACCGACCTGTCCGGTCGCTTCATCCAGTGCAACCCGGCGTACGAGAAGCTGCTCGGGTACACGCCGGACGAACTGCGGCGCACCAGTTCCTGGGACCTCGTGCACCCGGACGACCGCGCGGAGAACATGCCGCTCATCGACGACCTGCGGCACGGGCGCATACCGCACTTCGAGATCGAGAATCGCTACGTCGCCAGGGATGGCCGTCCCGTCTGGGTGCACAAGTTCGTCGCGGTGCTCTACGACTCCACGCACACGCCGACGCGGATCATGGCGCTCGTCACCGACATCTCGAGCCAGCGCGCCAGACAGGAGACGCAGCGCGAGGAGATGCGCCAGAAGGACGAGGTCATCGCCGTCCTTGCCCACGAGCTCCGCAACCCGCTGGCGCCGATCCGCACCTCGGTCTCGGTTCTGCGAACCCTCGGTTCCACCGATCCGATCCTTGCCCGCTGTC
>JADYYN010000192.1 GCA_020853635.1 Gemmatimonadaceae bacterium | reverse complement strand
GACGTCGTGATCCTCAACATCGACGCCGAGAACAAGCGCATCTCGTTAGGCCTCAAGCAGGCCAGCGAGGATCCGTGGCTCCGCATCGGCGAGACCTACCCGGTCGGCACCGAACTCCGTGGCCGCGTCGTCCGCCTCATGGAGAAGGGCGTCGTCGTCGACATCGGCAACGATATCGAAGGCTTCGTTCCGCTCTCGCACCTCCCGGCCGACAAGGCCATCACCTCCCCGGCCGATGTCTGCTGGGAAGGGATGAACCTCGACCTGCGCGTGGTGGAAGTCGATCCGATCCACCGCCGCATCGTCCTCACCGTCACGGCCATTCCGGAAGAGCAGCCGCCCAAGCCGGAAACCCCGTCCAAGATCCACACCGAAGACGGCGACGTCGTCGGCGAGATCCCCGTGGACATCCCGGTCGAGGAGTAAGCGCTTCACCTGGCGCCGTCCTCGCGACGCGCACCACGAACGGGTCCCGGCTTTCGAGCCGGGACCCGTTTTGTCTTTCCTGCGACGGCGTCCGTGATACGGCTGCGCGTCTATTGGTACCGGTACGCGGCGGATGCGTACGCCCGGAGGGGGCGGGCGCGAGTTGCAGCGACCATGGGTGCGTCGACCGCGCGCGTTTGCCAGCGCCCCCGCGTCCGCTACCTTACCCGCCCATGAGCATGCGTGAAAAACTGGAGCTCCTCGAGCGCCGCCGCGCCGAGTCGGAGCAGGGAGGCGGGCCTGCCCGCATCAAGGCCCAACACGACAAGGGGAAGCTCTCCGCCCGCGAGCGCCTCGACATCCTTCTCGATGAAGGGTCGTTCGTCGAATACGACCGATTCGTCACCCATCGCTCCACCGACTTCGGCCTCGACGCGCAGAAGGTCTACGGCGATGGCGTGGTCACCGGGCACGGACGCATCGATGGGCGACTGGTCTACGTCTTCTCGCAGGACTTCACCGTCTTTGGCGGCTCGCTCTCCGAGACGTTCGCCGAGAAGATCTGCAAGGTGATGGACCTGGCGCTGCGCAACGGCGCCCCGGTCGTCGGACTCAACGACTCCGGCGGTGCGCGCATCCAGGAAGGGGTGGTCTCGTTAGGTGGCTACGCCGACATCTTCCTGCGCAACACGATGGCCTCGGGCGTCATCCCGCAGATCTCGGCGATCCTGGGGCCGTGCGCCGGTGGGGCGGTCTATTCGCCGGCCATCACCGACTTCGTCTACATGGTGCGCGGCTCGTCGTACATGTTCGTGACCGGCCCCAACGTCGTGAAGACGGTCACGCACGAGGACGTCACCATGGAGCAACTCGGCGGCGCCGACACGCACGCCGGCACCTCGGGGGTGGCGCACTTCGCGCACGACTCCGAGCTGCAATCGCTCCAGGCCATTCGCGAGCTGTTTCGCTACATCCCGCAGAACAACCTCGGCGATCCGCCGCGCGGGAGCGGCCGGGATCCGCGCGATCGCCGCGACGAGGCGTTGCTCGATGTCGTCCCCGACCACCCCAACAAGCCGTACGACATCCACGACGTGATTCGCCGCGTGGTCGACGACGGCGAATTCTATGAAGTGCATCGCGACTACGCCGCCAACATTGTCTGCGGCTTTGCGCACCTTGGGGGGTTCAGCGTCGGCATCGTCGCCAACCAGCCAGCCGTGCTGGCCGGGGTGCTCGACATCAACGCGTCGGTGAAGGGGGCGCGCTTCGTGCGCTTCTGCGATGCGTTCAACATCCCGATCGTCACCTTCGAGGATGTCCCCGGCTTTCTCCCCGGACTGGCGCAGGAACACGGCGGCATCATTCGCCACGGGGCCAAACTGCTGTACGCCTACTGCGAAGCCACGGTCCCCAAGCTCACCGTCATCACGCGCAAGGCGTACGGCGGCGCGTACGACGTGATGAGCTCCAAGCACATCCGCGGCGACTTCAACGTCGCCTGGCCCACCGCCGAAATCGCGGTCATGGGCCCCAAGGGCGCCGTCGAGATCCTCTTCCGGAAGGAAATCGCCGAGTCCACCGATCCGCAGAAGGCGATGGACGAGCGGGTGGCCGAGTACTCGCACAAGTTCGCCAACCCCTACGTCGCCGCCTCACGCGGCTTCCTCGACGACATCATCGATCCGCGCGACACACGCCCCCGCCTGATCGACGCGCTGGAAACGTTACAGGGCAAACGCGACAAGAACCCCCCACGAAAGCACGGCAACCTCCCCCTGTAATGCCCTCACTCGTCTTCTCGTCTTCCCGTCCTCCCGTCTTCTGATGTTCACCAAGGTGTTGGTCGCCAATCGCGGTGAAATCGCCCTGCGCATCATCCGCGCCTGCCAGGAACTCGGCATCAAGTCGGTCGCCGTGTATTCCGATGCCGACGCGCAGGCGCCGCACGTGCGCGAGGCCGATGAGGCGGTGCACATCGGACCGGCCGCGTCGAGCGAGAGCTACCTCAGGGGCGAGCGCATCGTCGAGGCGGCGAAGCAGGTGGGAGCGGAGGCGATTCACCCGGGATACGGCTTTCTCTCCGAGCGCGAGTGGTTCGCGCGCCTGGTGCGCGACTCGGGACTCGTCTTCATTGGGCCGCCCGCCGAGGCGATCGCGGCGATGGGGAGCAAGACGTCGGCGCGACAGCTGGCCATCAAGGCCGGTGTGCCGGTCGTCCCCGGGACAACCGAGCCGCTGCGAGACGCTGAAGAGGCGGCGGAGATCGCGAAGACGTTCGGCTATCCGATCCTGCTCAAGGCGGCGGCGGGCGGGGGCGGGAAGGGGATGCGTGTGGTGCGCGAGGCCAAGGACCTCGCCGCGTCGCTCGATGCCGCCAAGCGTGAGGCGAAAAACGCGTTCGGCGATGATGCGGTGTACGTCGAGAAGTACATCGAGGGGCCGCGTCACGTCGAGATCCAGATCATCGCCGACCAGCACGGCACGGTCTTGTCGTTAGGCGAACGCGAGTGCTCGGTGCAGCGCCGGCACCAGAAGATGATCGAGGAAGCGCCGTCGGTCGCGGTGAGCCCCGAGTTGCGGCGTCGCATGGGCGAGACCGCGGTGGCCGCCGCGCGGGCGGCCGGCTACGTCAACGCCGGCACCTGCGAGTTCCTCCTCGACAAGAACGGCGACTTCTACTTCCTGGAGATGAACACGCGCCTCCAGGTGGAGCACCCGGTCACCGAGTTGGTCACCGGGATCGACCTGGTGCAGTGGCAGATCAGGGTGGCCGCCGGCGAAAAACTCCCGTTCCCTGACGAGATCCAGCCGCGCGGCTGGGCAATCGAGTGCCGCATCACCAGCGAAGACCCGGCCAACGGATTCCTCCCGAGCACCGGGCGCATCGAGTACTTGCACCTGCCGGCGGGCCCCGGCGTGCGCTGGGACGGTGGCGTCGAGTCGGGGTCGACCGTCGGGCTGCATTACGACCCGATGCTGGCCAAGCTCATCGTCTGGGCCGCCACGCGCGACCAGGCGGTCGCGCGCATGCACCGCGCGCTCAAGGAACTCACGATCGTCGGGATCGAGACGTCGCGTGAGTTCCACCTTCGCGTGATGGAAGACGCCGAGTTCCAGCGCGGCGACATCGAGATCCAGTGGCTCGAGCGCCGACTCCCGGAGTTGGTGACACCCAAGGCGCCACGAGACAGTGTGCGCGCCGCGGCGATCGCCGCGGCGCTGCTCGCCGATCGTGATCGCCATACGCGTCGCCCAGGGGCGGCGGGCGCGAATCGCGGCAACGGCGGCGCCTCCCGCGTGGACGCGCCGTTGTCGGGGGCCGATGCGTGGGTCATCGCGGGCCGCCGCGAAGGGCTGCGTTAGGTGCACCGCACCATCGCCCGCATCGACTCCATTGCGGCTGGCGGAGCTGGCGTGGCGCGCGTCGACGGACTGGTCGTCTTCGTGCCACGCACCGCGCCTGGTGACGAGGCGGAATTCACGTACGTCAAGAAGGATCGGCTGGGGCACGGGCGCCTGCTGCGACTCGTGGAGCCGTCAACCGACCGCGTGGCGCCGCGCTGCCGCCACTACGACCGCGATCGCTGCGGCGGATGCCAGGTGCAGCATCTGGCGTATGACGCCCAGCGGGAGGCCAAGCGACAGGTCGTCGTCGACGCCTTCGCGCGCATCGCCAAGCGACCAGTCGATGTCCCGCCCGTTGTCGCCAGTCCGGCCGAGTGGGAGTATCGCAACAAGCTGACCCTGACGATGCGACATGAAGGGGGGCGTTGGTTCGCCGGGCTGCACCGGTGGGACGACGCAAATCGTGTCTTCTCGCTCGAGGAATGCCCCATTACGCATCCGCGCGTGGTTGCGGGGTGGCACGACGTCATGGCAGCGCAGGCGCTCCTCCCCAAGGCCCCGGAGTTGCGCGGCGCCGTGCGGCTGGCGGGTGAGTCGCTCGCCTTTGTCCTCGAGGGGGTGTCGTCGTGGCCACGCGCGCACGACTTCGCCCAGCGGCTCGCGTCCTTCAGCGTGGTGCGGTGGATCGACGTCGAAGGGCGGCATCATGAGGTGGTCGACGTCGAGCCCGATCGGCCGGCGGCGTCCTTCGAACAAGTCAATCCGGCGATGGCGGCGCGGTTGCACGCCGATGTGGTGGCGATGGTGCGCGCGCTCGAACCACGGGTCGTGATCGATGCCTATGCGGGGGCGGGCGACACGTCGGTCCCGCTCGCTGAGGCGGGCATTCGCGTGACGGCCATCGAACTCGATCCCGAGGCGGCAACGCACGCCGCGCGCCGGCTGGTGGCACCATCCACGTCGGTGTGCGCGCGCGTGGAAGAGGCCCTGGCGTTGCACCTGCCGGCCGATGTGGTGATCCTCAACCCGCCGCGTGCGGGGGTTGATGCGAGGGTCTGCGCGACGCTCGAGTCTCCGCCCGCAGGGGCGCCGCGCCCGCACGTGGTCTACGTCAGCTGCAATCCGGCCACGCTTGCGCGCGACGTGGCGCGGCTGCCGTCGTATCGGGTGGTGCAGGTGCAGCCGTATGACATGTTTCCCCAGACGGCCCACGTGGAAAGCGTGTGCCTCCTCGCCCCGGAGAATTGAGTGAAGTACATCGTCGACGTGAACGGTGAACGCCTCGAGGTCGACCTCGACGCCGATGGTGTACGGGTGGATGGTGCACATGTGCAGGCGCACCTCGCCGACGTGGAAGGGACGCCGATCCAGCTCGTCACCATCGGGAGCGAGATGCATCGGGTCGCCGTCCGCCGCGGCGACGCGCGCGGCCGCTATGCGCTGTGGATGGATGGCTATCGCTACGAGGTGGAAGCACTCGATGAGCGCATGCGAACCATTCGCGACCTCACGAATGCCAGCGCCGCCGCCAGCGGGCCGCGCCCGCTCGTGGCCCCCATGCCCGGACTCATCGTACGGGTGACGGTTCGTCCCGGGGACAGCGTCGAGGCGGGGCAGGGGCTGGTCGTGATGGAAGCGATGAAAATGGAGAACGAGCTGCGAACTACGACTGCCGGAGTCGTGAAGAACGTTCTCATTCAGCCCGGCGTGGCTGTCGAGAAGGGCGCCCTGCTAGTAGAGTTCGAGTAGGGGCACGACCCGCGCCTCACCCCCGCGACGGACGTTAGGGCCCCTGCAGAGTGCCGAACGTGTCCACAACTCGACTGAACGAATCGTCGAGGTGACGCGTTTGGCTACCGTTCGGCGCAGGTGCGGTAACCGCACCGCGTGCGGACAATCCCCTTTCTCCCCAGGAGAGGCGTATGAATCAATTGTCTCGTTGGCGCAGGAGGCTCTACGTCGCGCTGGCTGGCGTCGTAGGCCTGACGAGTGCCGTCTCGGCGCAGCAAGCCGGTACGGGCTCGGTAAGTGGCGTGATCACCGACCGCGAATCGAAAACTCCGCTAGAGGGAGCACGTGTCGTGGTCACCGGAACGACCCTCGAGACGCAGAGCAACGCGCGAGGCGAGTATCGTCTCGTCGGCGTTCGTCCCGGCGTCGTGCAGGTGGGGGTTCTTCGCATCGGCTATCGCGCCGGGCAGGACACCGTGCGCATCACGGCGAATGAAACGGCCACGCAGAACTTCGAGCTGGCCAAGACAGTGACGACACTGCAGGAGCTCGTCGTCACCGGCACGGCGGGGAACCAGGAACGCCGAGCGCAGCCCGCGCAGGTTGCCTCGGTTTCGGCCGCCGACATCAAGGAGAACGCAGTCATCAACAGCGTAAACGACATGCTGCAGTCGCGCGTGCCGGGCATTGCTGTGAACTCAGCGTCGGGCACGGCTGGGACGAACCGCAACATCCGGATCCGCGGTGCGTCGTCCATTTCTCTGTCGAACAACCCTATCATCTTCATCGACGGCGTACGCTTCAACGAGGGGAACGTCAACCTTGGCCTCAACGGCCAGCTCACCGACCGCCTCAATGATCTCAACCCCGACGACATCGAGAACATCGAGGTCGTGAAGGGACCGGCAGCGGCGACGCTCTACGGCGCCGACGCCTCCGCTGGCGTGATCCAGATCATCACGAAGAAGGGACGCGCCGGCTCCAACTCGTTTCAGCAGACCGTGCGCGCCGAATACGGCCAGGCCGATCTCAACTGGACGCCGCCTTCGAACTTCGGCAACTGCACCGCGGCGCTCGTCGCGACCACGAGCACGAATCCGCTATGCCGGGGCAAGGCCGTCGGGACCCTCGTGAGCGACAATCCGCTCTCTCGCGAGGACGGTATTCGTTACGGTGGTGACCAGCTCCTCGGCTGGACGGGTCGTGGCGGAGGCCAGAACTACGGCTACTTCGTATCGGCGGGTGCGGACCGTAACATCGGCACGCTCCCGAGCAACGATTTTCGCCGCTACTCGTGGCGTTCGAACTTCAACTGGATCCCAAACGCCAAGATGACGCTCGAGGCGGGAGTTTCGTCCATTTACTCCAAAGCGATCCTGCCGGACAACGACAACAACATTTACGGCTACCTGGGGGGCGCCCTGCTCGGGTCGCCGCTGACCCGCCGTGATGACGGCGTTCCATCCCAGAACGGGTGGTTCGGTTTCAATCGCGGCGTCGCCGCGATCGCGGCCATTCAGAACGAGCTCGACACTCGTCGCAACATCCTGAACATGTCGGCGACCTATCTTCCGACTTCGTGGCTCAAGAGCCGGTTCACGCTCGGCGCCGACTTGCTCAACGACGAGGCGACTCGGTACTTCCCGAAGAACTCGGGGACGAACTACGCTGGCGACCTCAATCTGGGCAACAACCAGCAGACCCGGTTTGGCGCGCAGCGCTTTACCGTGGACTGGATGAACGACGCCAACAAGGCGTTCGGATCCGAAAACCAGTGGCAGCTCAACGTCTCGGCGGGATTCCAGGCGATTGCCACGCGCACCGACAGTCTCTCTGCCACGGGACAGGGGTTGGTGACGAACTCGGCGAACGTGATCGGCAACGCGTCGACAACTTCGGCGGCGCAGCAGCGAACCGAGGTTCGCCAGTACGGATACCTCTCGCAGCTGCAGCTTGGGTATCGTGATCGCATCTTCCTGCAGGCTGGCGCCCGTCTCGACGACTTTTCGGCGTTTGGCGTTGCGACGGACCCGATCCTCCTGCCGAAGGTCGGCTTGTCGTGGGTCATGTCCGACGAGTCGTGGTTTCCGAAGACCAACCTGCTGTCATCCTTCCGGTTCCGCACCGCCTATGGTACGACGGGACGCGCTCCGCGCGCGGGAGCGGCCCTCACGACGCTCGGTGCCGCGCCCTACGCCACGACGAGTGGGGCCGCCATCATTACCGATGCCGGCGCCGTTCCCTTGAACCCGGGCAATGCGGAGCTCAAGCCCGAGCGCGGCGTGGAGTATGAGCTGGGCTTCGACGCGTCGTTCTTGTCGGACCGCGCCCGCGTCGAGCTCACGTTCTTCAACAAGAAGTCGCTGGACCTCATCCTGCAGCCGCAGCTTCCGCCGTCGCAGGGCTTCCAGCAAAACCCCTTCCAGAACATTGGCGAGGTGCTGAACCGCGGGGTCGAGGTTGGCATCACGGCCGACATGTTGCGCAAGCGCAACTTCTCGTGGGAGACGCGACTCAACTTCAACACGCTGCACAACGAGTTGATTGACCTCGGTCAGGTGGCCGCGTTTGGCACCCTCAACCGCTTCACCGAGGGGTACCAACTCGGCGCGTTCGTCTCCAAGCGGGTGCGCAACATCAACACCACCACGAAAGTCGTGACGGTGGCCGACACGTTCGAGGTCGTGGGCAATGCCTTGCCGACCTTCGAAGCGTCGTGGAGCAACACCTTCACGCTCTTCCGCAACTTCCGCGTCGCGACGCTGATCGACACCAAGCAGGACTTCTACATCTACAACCTCACGGGTTACTTCCGCGAGACGCAGCTGGTGCGTTCCGACAATCGCCTGAATCCCACCAAGCTCTCCGAGCGCGAGCGGCTCCGCCGCTACGGCAATCCGACTGCAGGACAGCCAGCCTTCGTGCAGCAGAACGGGACGGCGACCACGGTGGACCAAGCCCGAGATGGCTTCCTTGAGCCGGGAGACTTCATTCGCTTCCGCGAGTTGGGGGTAACATACACCATTCCGCCCCGGCTGCTGACTCGGCTCTTCGGCACCCGCTCGGCGACCGTCGGCTTCGCCATGCAGAATCTGGCGCTCTGGACCGATTACTCGGGTCCCGATCCGGAGGTCGTGTCCAACCCTAACGAAGCGTTTGGCGTTGGACGGACCGACTTCTTGACGCTGCCGAACCCGCGTCGGGCGCTCCTCCGACTCAACCTTTCCTTCTGATCAGAGGCAACATGACGACCTATCAGCGCGCCTTCGGGCGACTGCTCGGTGCCGCCGCCGTGCTTGCCAGCATCGGCTGCAACGAGTTCCTCACTGTCGAAAACCCCAACGTGATCGATGCATCGGCTATCGACCCGGTGCGTGACGCCGCGACGCTGGCCAACTCGGCGCAACAGAACTTCGCTGTCTTCCACGGCTGGTCGGTGATGTACTCGTCCTGGTTCAACGGCGAGAGCATCGTCGCCGAGACCTTTCCGACGCGCAATGAGTTCGGCCGGCGCGATACCAACGAAGCCAACGGTTCACTCAACACGGACGTGTGGCAGCCGCTGTCGCTCGCTGCGGCGTCGACCAAGATTGTGCTTGACCTTACGCTTCCCAACCCGACGACGAACATCAACTACGCGCGGGCGGCGACGTGGCGGGGGTATTCATTCCTCTACATGGCGCAGGACTTCTGCACCGGTGTGGTGAACGGCGGGCCAGCGCTGACGACGGCACAGATGCTCGATTCTGCCGTGGTACACTTCACGAACGCCATCACCATCGGTACCGCCAATGCGTCCGCCGACGGACTGGCGCTGGCGCGTGCGTCGCTTGTCGGGCGTGCCCGCGCGCATCTGCAGGCTGGGCGTGGGCCACAGGCGGCGGCAGATGCGGCCGCCGTCCCCGCTGGCTTCACCTTCACCCTGCCGTACGTCGACAACCTCGCGCAGCGCACTCGCCTCGGGAATCGCTTCTGGCAGTTCACGCTCGATCGCGGTTCGATCGGCGTGTCAGAGGCATTCCGCGTTCGCCCAGATTCGCGAGTGAGATACAGGACACCCACGGAGCACACCTTGGCCCCTCAGGATGCGTCGACCGGTGCCTTCTACATCCAGGACAAGTATCCGGCGTTCAACACCGCCGTGCGCATCGCCTCGAAGCTCGAAGCCGACTACATCGCGGCCGAAGTCGCCGGGCCGGCGGCGCAGCTGGCCCTGATCGCGGCGCGTCGTACGGCGGGCGGGGTTGGGGCGTACACCGGCCCGACCGATGCCGCGTCGGTCCTCAAGGAGTTCCTGTGGCAGAAATCGCTCGATTTCTACCTCGAGGGGCAGCGTCAGGGTGACTGGCGCCGTCAGCCGGCTGCGATGACCGGGATCCCGGTCCCGGGTCAGCCGTATTTCAAGCCCGGCTTCCCAGCCATCGGCAGCAAGACATGCTATCCGTTGCCGCTGGCCGAGAAGGACAACAACGAGAACTTGAAGGGCACGTGATGATCGATCACCGGGAACGGTGATTGATGTGAGTCAGGCCCGGTGATCGAGGAGCAATGTCACCCCGCCAGCCCCAATGGGGTTGGCGGGGTGACTTGCTGTTTGACTGTACGCGAGTGGCCGACGCTCGTCGCGAGCAACGGTCGGCTTCATCGCTGCATGAAGGGAGCCACTACGAACAACCCCCTCCGGTGCAGCGGTAGTTCTCGACGTTGATGAATCCGCCCAAGTCCGAGCAGGAGTAGTACGGCTCTGGTGAGCACTCGTCGCACAGTGGTTGAGGCGTGCACGCCTGTGCGCACGCGTCGTTTCCGCCAATCGTGATTCGATTGTTCTGCACCTTTCCGGCAACTGGGACAACCAGTGCACCAGCCAAGCCAGCTGCGAACAAGAGCTGAGTCTTCGGTCGCATCGGAGTCGCTCCGTGATGAAGGGCGTGGAGTCGAGCGGTCTGACAGCGCATGAGCTGTTTACATCATCGACTGTCGCTATGGGGGGCGCACGGATTCCACGGGAACCCTCCACGCCGCGATCGCGGGATATGGCTCGTCGATCGAGCCGTAGAGTGTCCGACCATCGGCAGAAACGGCGATCGTCTCGACCGATCGATCGAGGTTCAGCTCTGAGACGAATCTTCCTTCCCACGTGAAGACGTGCACGCGTCGGGGCAGCGCCCTCGCTCCACAATGGCCACAAAAAAGTGCAAAAATGAACTCATTGGTCGCATCCACGCCCACGTAGGCGAGCTCGTTCTCGTCGCTCCACCGTGTGGTTGGGCCGCGTGGTGTTTCGATGGTGCGAAGTGCGACCCTAGTATCTCTCGGTCCGGAAATCGATCCGCGATGACGCAGCGCCGAATCGAAGATGTCAATTCGGTTGGCGGACTGAAACACCAGAACCAGACGCGAGTGAGCAGGATCGACCGCCGTGCGGGTGCGGTTCAGTCGAGTGCGAAACATCGGATCCGCGTCAGTAGCAATCGTGAGCGACTCGCCGGCAAGGTGAGTGAGCGAGCTCCATTGCGTGTCAGCCACGGTTAGCGTGTGGCTGACAAAATAACCATTGCTGACGAAGCGGTCTCCGAGCAGGACGGGTTCGGACAAGTACGGCCCTTGATCCAGTCGGAGGGTCCGCACGAGCCGCTCACGGACGCTACCATCGAGGCGAACAAGCGCCAAGCGGCGCAAGGTGTAGTCATACACCCACGCGAGACTGGCGTCGGATGCGTGATGGTGCGTCCATCGAGGATCACGGAACTCGCCAGGGCCTTCACCGTGTCTTCCGAACCGGCTCTCGACGGCGCCGGAGACGCGGTCGACCACGACTAAATGCTCGGGGCTGCCGGCATCAGTCACCAGCAGTCGGCGACCAAAGACGCGAAGCGCGCTGATTCTGCTGAACGCGGAGGAGTCGCCTAGCAACTCTGGCGTGCTCAGCGAGTCGGATCGAAAGCCCTCGCGATAGTCAGGCGCGGGGTGAGTGAGGGGCAATCCATGCGCGAACGACTCTGACGGATACGATCCGAGCCACGATGGGGCGGGCGCCGAATCTGCGCAGCCAGCGGTAGCGCTCGCGACGAGCCCCATGCGTACTGATAGTCGTCGTGCGCGCGTGGCGAAGCGCCGCCAGCGCGTCCTTGTCGCCCACCTCGCTCGAGCTTGGCATCGACTGCGATGCATCGTCACCTCGACCTGCTCGCCCTCCACCCACTGCGCCTCAAACTGCCGCCATCCTGATGTCGCTCAGCCTTCGCTCCCGACGCCAACAGCGAGGCCTACGAAGGTGCCTTGTGACGCGGACGTCTAACCGCGCGGTGCGCCACGTCACCGGTGACGCGATGAAATGCAACCTCGGCTGCGAAGACCGAGCGCAAAGCAACGGTGGCGCATCATCGCCATCAGACGAACTCGGTGGAGGTGCGAGAGGCGAAACGCGGCGGAGAGTGCTGCGAGGCATGAGGTGCACGACGCACTGGTGGATCACCGTGCGAGGATACACGACGTGCAGCGCTTCGGAGAGTCCGGTAAGTCCGACGACTTCCAGTACTGCCGTTCGCTCGACTGAGTGTCCAATGGCGTCTACACCCTCTGCGCCAGCTGATCCATGCGTCCCTCCGAGACCACCGGCCCGTCGACGGCTGCTGGCTCCATCTGTCGCGCCAACACCGCCTCCGATTTCAGTGGTTATGGATCATTTCCAGACTTTCTGACAGGTGCTTCGCCGTTTCCGCCTCGTCGTGCGCTGTTGGCTGCGCGTCGCCAGGTGAAATCGCTACGTCGGCCGACCCGGACGTCGCGTCACCCGCCGAGATCGCCCTGACTGTCGACGGGGGCGCTGCAACGCTGGCCGCGGTCGCCCGAGCCGTCGATGTCGGCGCAGCGTCGCAGGACATGAACGCCCGGTCGTCCGACGCAGCCGCCGTGCTGGCACACCCTGCTGCACCGTCGTGCCAATGGTGCGCGCTGCCCCTCGGCAGCGCGAAATCCCCGCGGCGCCGGCCGAAGAGACCACGCCGTCGTTCGCTTGAAGCACACGACGCTCCGAATACATCGCACCGAGCTGGTAGTAGTGTGCATCGAGCTGTGTACTTCGCCACGTGAGCGCCGGGGTGAAGCGGCTGGAGGCCCCTCACGCGATGAGCCCATCGGCCGTCTCTTCTGGGAGCGCTAACCAACCTGCGGGGCGCCAACCCCGCCTGGCCCAGGAGAGACAACCGATGACCTCAGAATACAAGACTAGGACCGGCCTGCGTCTCGAACGAGCCGTGGCCCCCGATGCGCTGCGCGACCTCGTCGCCGTCGCCGTGCAGGATGCACTCGCGCGCGAGTTCGAGACCTTTCTCGGGGCCGCGCGATCGCGAAGGGGTGTTCCAACCGTCGCTCTTCGCCCGGTACGAGCGCGCCGAGCAAGCGCTCGTCCTCGCGATGGCGGAGATGTACTTCCACGGCGTGTCCACCCGCAAAGTCACGGCTGTGATCGAGGTCGTGTGCGGCACGAACGTCAGTGCCAGCGCCGTGAGTACCCTCGCCCGCAAGCTGGACGTGACGCTGACGGCGTGGCGCCAGCGCCGATTGAACGAGCATCCATATCCGCAGCTCGTCGTCGAGGCGCTGGTGTAGCGCGTGCGGCGGGAAGGGCAGGTGCGCCATACCGTCCTTCTGTCGTGTTCGGCATCCGCGATTGCGAACTGCTCGGGACGTGGTCGAGGGCCTCCGAGAGCAGCGAAAGCTGGGCCCACGTCTTCCACGACCTCGCCGAGCGGGGCCTGCAGGGCGTTGCCGACGTCGTGTCGGACGAACATCGCGGGATCGTGGAGAGTGTCCGTCGCTATTTCCCGGAGGCGGTGCACCAACGCTACCAGGTGCACTACCAGCGGAATGCCCTGAGCCATATCTCCAACGATACGCTGCAGCGCGAGGTGCCACGCGGGCTGACCGACGCGTGGGCGGTCCCCACCGCCGCGGAGGCCCAGCAGCGGCTGGCCGCCCTCGCCACCGCGCTCCGACCGCGGACGGGCAAGCTGGCCGACTGGCTCGAGGATACCAGCGGCGACACGCTCGGCGTCTACGTGCTTCCCGAGGATGTGGCGCGGCGCAGGCTACGGTCGACGAACGTCTTGGAGCGCTTCCACGTCGAGGTCCGCCGGCGCAGGCGGGTCGGCGGGATATTCACGCACGAAGCTCTCCTCCTCCGCCTCGTCACGGCCCTGGCCATGGATACCTCCGAGAAGTAGAGCACTACAAGCTACCTCCCCCAGTCGGCCACCCCAACGCGCGCCATTCTCCTGCCTCCGAATCGTCTAACCCCCCAGTTCTGCCAGAAGAGTCCTACACAACGACTAGCACTTGACCCACTTCCGGCACGCGATCGCGGAACAGGAGCTTCAGGTACGGCAAGTCGGCGCGCCACCCCCCTTGACAAGCAGGGGGGGGCCGGGGGGTTAAGTAGAGGGGTGTGTGATCGCGAGTGCTGTTGACGGCTCCGATCCGACGGCCCGGACCCACCGCCCACCCTCTCCGATCGGCCACGTCGGGAGGCGCAGGGTGGCCCGCCCGAGGCAGGTGGAGCCGCGATCGAAGCCCGCGGCGCTCCGCGATCGGCCAACGGCGCGGTGCGTGACGCACGAGACAACGTTCGCGACGCCCAGAGCGCCATGCGCGACGCCACGGAGCCGGCGCGCGGACCTTCGGGCGCTCTGCACAATAGGGACGGGCGACCGCGCACCAGTCGAGGATCACGCATGGATTTCCACGAGGCATCGCGCTACGACGACGGATGACCGCGCGACACCAACGGGCGACCGCGCAGCATGGTCGGACCACTGACCCCCTACAAAGGGGCGAGGGCGCAACGGCAATGGGGCGTCGTGCAAAGCCCACGGGCGACCGCGCGCTCGCCTCGACGCACGGCGCACTAACGCCGCGATGCTTGCGCGCATCGACGGACGGCGACGCGATTCGCTCGGACGGCATGGTCGTATGCGGCAGGCACGGAGCGGCGCCAGCTGGACACGACGCCGATGCAACGCCCGACGTCGCGCACGGCACGAGAGCCAGCGCGGGATGCACGGAGCACAGAGTGCAACGACCGAAAGGCTGAGCGCGGCGACGGGAGGGCGAAGCGCGACGACCGGAAGGCACGGCGTGCACATCGGGACACAGGGCGCGGCGTTCGTCGAAGCAAGCGATCGGCACGGATGGGCGTGCGCGAGCAACGGAGGACGGCGCAGTCGGAGGCGTATGACAACGCGCGAGCGACGGCAGCGCGCGCAGGTGCAACGGATCACGCAGCGCGCACGACGAACGACGATGCACGCACGACGGACGGCGATGTCGTCACGCCAGACGACGATGTCGGTGAGCCGGACGACGATGTCCGTGAGCCGGACGACGATGTCGGTGAGCCTGACACCGTTGTCAGGCGCACGGAAGGCGATGTCGAGAGAGCGGACGACGAAACGGCGTTGCTGCAACACGATGCGCTGCGATCGCAAGACGGCGACGCGGCGTCGGGCCGCAGTGCGCGCACATCACGCGACGATGTCGCCGCATAGAAAGAGGAGGCGTACCACTCGCTCGACGACGTCAGCCACTCGGCACACGACGTCACATGATGGGCACCTGGCGGGGCTGGCGAAGGACGCGCGTCACCCCGCTCGATCACCTCGCGTCCACCACTATATGGAAGGGAGACGACACCATGGAACTCAAGACAAAGCAGGGACTGCAGACGCTCCGGCGCGCCCACGCCTTCCTGGCCGGGAAGGACTTCACCGCCGCCGTCGGCGACCTCAAGCCCCACGTCGAGGCGCTCGACGCCATCGTGGTCCGGTTGGAGCGGTTCGCCACCGAGCAGTCGGCCCGGAACAGCGCCGCACGTACCGCGACCGACAAGAAGCGCGCCCTGGCTCGCGAGCTGCGCCAGGAGTACCTGCGCCCCATCGCGTACGTCGGGCGCCACCTCTTTGCTCACGATGCGCAGCTGCGCCAGGCCTTTCGCCTTCATGGGACACGGGACGACGAAGGGTTGATCCAGACCGCCAATGCCTTCGCCGAACGGGTCGAGGAGTTCAAGGACACGTTCGCGGCGCGTGGGATGGCCGTGGATCTCGGCGAGCGCCTGCGCCGGGCGACCAACGCCTTCCGCGACGAGATCACCGATCGCTCGCTTGATCTGGCTCGTCGCTCCGCGGCCACCAGCGGCCTGGTGGTCGAGCTGTCGCGGGGCCGCGATCTGGTGCGCCTGCTCGACCTCATGCTCGCCCCGCGTCTCGTGGACCAGCCGGAGAAGCTCGCCGAGTGGCGTGCGATCGGGCGGTTCGTGCGGAGTGCCACGGTCGCGTCCGCCGCGGGCGATGCGCCGCCCGCGGCAAAGAGCGGTACGACCACGCCGGCGTCGGCGGACCTCGCGGCGTAGCTTGGCGCAGCGCCTAACGAACAGACACGATGCGGGCCGTGTACGCCGCGGCCCGCGTCGCCCTGGCGCACAACCTCACGCGCACCGCACGCACGGAGACACACGATGTGCACGCAGGCGCGTCGCAGGCAGGCGCATGTGGCCCCGGCCGGAACGTCCAAGTCGAAGCGTGCCACGTTCGTAGCGCGCGTGGCGAAGCCCGGACCGGTCCTCACCGAACCCACCACGCACGAACGATTGCGGCTTTCTCCGGCGCCGCACGCAAGGCACTCTCTGCCTTCGGCAGACGGGGCCGTGATCGTCGCCGACCGGCCTACTGGGCCGGCCTTGGGCTGACCCGATCCTTGACCTGCTCGTCGCTCGGGTTGTCCGTCCACTGCGCGCCGTACACGCGGAGGTCTTTCACCGCAGGCCGCCAGAGACCGACCGCTGTCACGCGGTCGCAGACGGTAGCTTCTGCCGCCGCCCACGGAACTCGTCGCAGATTCGTCGGCTTGAGCCGCCTTCAAATGGGCGGTCGACTCGACCGGGTCCGCAGCGAAGTCGTCGCTTGCGCCCGAGAGAAGTTGGTCCTGCCACGGGGCAATTTGGCCCGGATGCACCGCAAACCGTTCAGGCAGTTCAGCGAGCGTGCCTGCGTTGCGCACTGCGGCCAGAGCAACCTTCGCCCGCAAGGTCGGGGCATGGTCGCGACGGGGACGTTTCGACATCGGGACTCCTTGGTTCTGGCGAACATGTCGCCGGTGGAGCCCGCGCTCCACGCATTCACCCTGTTCAGAAGACCGGGACCGCTTGGACCTTGTATTGACAGTTCGATCGTTTGCATGGATTTTATGCGCGCTAAAAGATCTGCGTCCAGCCTCGCAGGATGCAGCCCCCCTCCCGGAGGTCCTCGTGCGCATTCGCTCATGGTGTGTGTCGTTGCTGCTGCTCCTGCCCGGCGTTCCAATCCTCGCCCCATCGGTGGCGGCACAGGCCACTGGCACCGTTCGCGGACGGGTGGTCGCGCTGTCGACGCGCCTTCCGCTGGTAGATGTGCAGGTCCGCGTGGACGGCACGCCGCTCGCCACCGCGACGTCGTCGGACGGCTCGTACACGATCAGAGGGCTGAGCGCCGGCCCGATCACGATCGTGGCACAGCGCCTCGGTTACCAGCGCGCCACGCTCACCGGCGTCGTCCCGGCCGCGGGAACGCTCACGCTGGACTTCGCCCTCGCGGCCGTTGCGCTCAGTCTGGAGTCCGTGGTGGTCACGGCCACCGGCGAGGAACGCAAGCGCGCCGTTGGGAACGCGATTGCATCTGTCGCGGCGGCCGACGTGCAGCCGGCGGCGCTCAAGAATGTGTCGGAGATGTTGTCCGCGCGGGCGGCCGGGGTGCAGGTGCTGCAAAGCAGCGGTACGAGCGGTATGGGAAGCCGCATTCGCATTCGAGGCTCCAATAGCGTCTCCCTCTCCAACGAACCGATCATCTTCGTCGACGGCGTGCGTGCCTCGAACGACGTGAGCGCGATGTCGTTCGAAACGGGAGGAGACGCGCCCACACGGTTGAACGACCTGAACCCCGACGAGATCGCCAACATCGAGATCGTGAAGGGGCCGGCTGCCGCGACGCTCTACGGCACCGACGCCGCGAATGGCGTGATCTGGATTACCACCAAGCGCGGCCGCGCGGGTGCAACGGAATGGAAACTCTTCTCGGAGCAGGGGAGCCTGCTCGACGTGACCGAGTATCCGGCGAGCTACCGCGGCGTGTCGAGCGCCGGAAGCGCGTGCCGGTTGGCCGATGTCGCGGCCGGGCGCTGCGTGCAGGCAAGTCTGCAGTCGCTCAATCCTCTCGAGTCGTCGGAAATGTCGCCCTTCCGGACCGGAACGGTGCAGCAGTACGGCGCGAGCGCGTCGGGGGGGCGGGAAAATATGCGCTTCTTCCTGTCGTCCGACCTGAAGCGCGAGACGGGAGTGCTGCCTAGCAATTCGCTGCAGCGCGCGTCGGTGCGCAGCAACTTCGATTTCGCGCTCAGCAGCACGTTCAACGCGTCGGTCTCCGCCGGCTATGTCAACAGCAACCTGCAGCTTCCGCTGAACGGCAACTACGAGCTCGGGTTGATTGGCAACGGCCTCGCAAGCCAAGGCACGGAATCGATCCTGGGGGGATGGGGCTTCTTCCCCGTTGACCAGCTCACCGCCGTGGAGAGCCGCCAGTTGATCAACCGGCTCACGGGGGCGGTTCGCCTCGACTGGGCCCCGGTGTCGTTCTGGCGCAATCGCCTGAATGTCGGCCTGGACCAAATCGGTCGCGACGACGACGAGTTCTTCCCGACGGGACGGGCACCTGCGTGGCTCGGGTACGACCAGGGCGCGCGATTCGCCAACCGGTTCGCAGGCAAAACGTACACGGTCGACGCGCTGTCGTCCGCCTCGTTCTCCCTGACTACCGCGCTCTCGGCAGAAACGTCGGTGGGCGCGCAGTACATCCGCGAGGATGTGACCGGACGCTACACGACTGGGCGGCAGCTGGTGGCGGGGAGCCGTTCCATTCGGGCCGCCGCCGTCACGGAAGGAAGCGAGAGCACGACCGAGAACGTCAAGGTTGGCATTTTTGCGCAGCAACAGGTGGCCTGGCGTGACCGGCTCTTTGTCACGGGAGCGGTGCGGGCCGATGATGCCAGCGCCTTCGGTAACAACTACGACCTTGTGGCGTATCCGAAGCTGAGTGTCTCGTGGGTCGTGTCGGAAGAGGGGTTCTTCCCGGACGTCCCGGGCCTGACGTCATTGCGTCTGCGATCGGCGTGGGGCAAGTCGGGACTGCAACCGGGCTCGGTGGACGCGCTGCGGTACTTCCAGCCCGTGCCGGTGGCGCTCGGGGGACGCAACGTAACGGGGGTGACGTTCGGGAGTCTGGGCAATCCGTCGCTCCGTCCGGAGCAATCCGCGGAGCTGGAGCTGGGCCTTGATGCACAGTTTGCCGACGGCCGGGTGACAGCTGAACTCACGTACTACGACAAACGCACCAGGGATGCGTTAATCCTGCGCGTGCTGCCGCCGTCGCTGGGCGTGGGGAACGGCCGCTTCGAGAACCTCGGCTCGGTCCGCAACTCCGGGCTGGAAGCGCTGGTGAATGCGACGCTCCTGGCGCGCGACGCGTTAGGCTGGGACATCACCTTGAACGGGTCGCTCAACACCAACGAACTGCAGTCGCTGGGCGCCGGCATCCCGCCCATCAACCTGGGGGTGCAACGCCATACTGTCGGTTATCCCCTGGGCGGCTTCTGGGCGCGTCCGATCACCGGGTTCGCTGACGGGAACGGAGACGGCATCCTGGCGGCGAGTGAGGTCTCTGTCGCGACAGACGTCGCCTATCTCGGGACGCCGTTTCCCAAGCGTCAGCTTGCGATGCGCAACGGCTTCCGGTTCCGCGGTGGCGTGCAGGCCAGCGCGCTGTTCGAGTATCGCGGTGGCCAGCGGCTGTACAACAACACGCAGCAGTGGCGCAGCATCCAAGGCATCACGCGGGGACTCAACGATCGTAGGGCACCGTTGGCCGACCAGGCGCGCGAGGTGGCGGCGGCGTTCCTGGGCACCAACGCGGGATTCATCGAGGACGCCTCGTTCCTCAAACTCCGCGAGGTGTCGCTCACCTTCAGCGCTCCGCGACGCTGGGCCTCGATGCTGCGTGCGCGCGACGTGTCCCTCGCGCTCGCCGGGCGCAACCTCGCCGTGTGGACCGACTACTCCGGGCTCGATCCGGAGATCAACCAAGCGGGCCAGAGCAACTTCGGCGCGACCGACTTCATGACGCAGCCGCCGGTGCGGTACTTCACGGCGCGCATCAATCTTTCCTTCTAACGCGAGCATGCAAGAATGACTGATACTTCCGCGTACGGTGCGACCCCGGTCGAGTCGCGCGTGCCTTGGCGACGTCGGCTGCGCGCTTCGATGGTCGCATTGGCAGTCGTCACGGGCGCCTGCAGCACCGACAACTTGCTCTCGGTCGACACACCGGACATCGTGACGCCAGAGAACCTGGCCGGCGGGGCCGGGCTCGAAGTCCTGCGCGCGGGCGCCTTCGGCGACCTGGCGCTCGCAGTGGGAGGAGCGGCGGCTGGGCATGGCTCGACACCCGGGTTGGTGCATTACGTTGCCGCATTCACCGACGAAGTAACCTATTCCGGCACCTTCCCCACGCGTCGGCAGTTCGATGAGCGGCGAGTGCAGGACGATAACGGCGACGTCAACACGTTGTTCCGCAACCTGCATCGCGCGCGTGTTTCGGCTGAAAACGCGGCCGCCACCGTCGAGCGCGCCAGCACCAGCGACGTTCGCCGCGCCGAGCTGCTCGCACTCGCGGGCTACGCCTACGTGATGCTGGGCGAGAATTTCTGCTCCGGTGTTCCCATCAGCACTGCGACGGAATCTGGCGAATTGCAGTACGGAGATCCGTTCACGACGAGGGCGGTGCTCGAGGCAGCGGTTGCCGTCTTCGATCGCGCGTTGTCTGGCGCCCCCGCTGGGACGCCCGAGCGGGCGCTCGCGTCCGTGGGCAAAGGGCGAGCACTGCTCGGCCTCGCACGGTTCACCGAAGCGGCACAAGCCGTGAGCAGCGTCACAAGCTCGTTCCGGCTTGACCTCGAGTTCGCCGCGACGACGGCCCGGCAGCAGAATGGCGTCTTTGCGCTCAGCGGCGTGGATCGCCAGTACTCGGTGTCGGATCGCGAGGGCACGACGGGAGTCGCGTTCCGATCGATGTCGGACCCGCGCGTGCGGTGGGGACGCACCGACGGCGAAGTGGGACAGGACGGCGCCACGCCGTTCTTCCTGCAACGCTTGTATGACTCGCCATCCGCGCCCGTGCGCCTGGCCAGCGGCGTGGAAGCGCGGCTCATCGAGGCCGAGGCTGCGCTGCGAGCAGGAGACGTCGCGTCATTTGGTGCGAGGCATGACGCGTTGCGCGCGACCATCGGCCTCCCCGCCGTCTCCGTGAGCCAGATGTCCGCCGACGAACGCGTCTCGTTTCACTTCCAGGAGCGAGCGATGTGGTTGTGGTTGAGCGGCCAGCGACTGGCGGACATGCGTCGACTGGTGCGGCAGTACGCGCGCGCCGCCTCAGCCGTCTTTCCCTCGGGTGCTTACTTCAAGGGTGGGACGTACGGCGGAGACGTGAACTTTCCGCTCCCTATCAGCGAGCTGAATAATCCCAAGGTCACCGGGTGCCTGGACCGACTGCCCTAGGCATCTGGCGGCTCGACTGACACACTCGCACTACGGACGGCACGGATGGTCGGCAGGCCATTCGTGCCGTTCGTGCACCCCGCGCACCCCCGAATCGCACGATGCAGACCGTGAAGCGAGTGTTGCTGGTACTCCCGATGTTGTCGGGCGCGTCGGGCCTGGCGCTAGAAGTGCTCTGGATGCGTGAGGCTTCCCTGGTTTTCGGGAGCACGGCACCCGCCGCGGGCGCCACACTTGGCATCTTCTTCCTCGGACTCGCTGTGGGGAGCGCCTGGTGGGCGCGGCGCGCGGCGTGCAGTGAACGTCCGCTGCTGCTCTACGGCCTGCTCGAGTTGGGAACGGCGGGCGGCGCCCTGCTCACCCTCGGGGCGCTGGAGTTGTTGCGCCATGCGCCACTTGCTCTCGGTGATGGTGTCGGCGATGCGGCGCGACTGGTCACCAGGCTCGTGGTCGCGACGGCTCTCTTGCTTCCGCCTACCGTGTGCATGGGCGGAACATTGCCGGCGATCTTCGAGGCGCTCTCGAGCGCCGGCTCCGACGGATCGCGGTCGCTGCGGCTGGCCTATGCGCTCAACACGTTAGGCGCGGCCGCCGGGGCAGTCGCCGCCGGCTTCGTCCTGCCGCAGGAGGTGGGCTATCGCCTGACCTACCTGATCGCGGTCGCCGTCGCCACGACCGTTGGATTGGTCGCCGTGCATCTCGGCCGTCAGCCGCACACGAGGCGATGTGTCCCTGCGGGCGCAACCGACGCCCTGGATCCGGCGGAGAAGGAGCACGCCCGCCCGCCCTTTCTCGCGATCGGCCTCGCCTTTCTTTCGGGATTTGGCGTGCTCGCGATGGAAGTCCTGTGGACGCGGTTGCTCTCGCTCGTAACCAACAACTCGCTGTACGTGTTCGCGATGATCCTCGTCACCGTCCTGCTCGCACTGTCGATCGGCGCGTGGATCGTCGCGCAATCCGGCGCGCGCGCCACGAGCGCGGCGCGGCAACTCGCGTGGACTCTGGCACTCGCGGGGGCCGCGATTGCCTTGACGTCGGTCGCCTTGGTTCGTGCCACACACGACTTCTCCACCTTGACCGTCGGGCACGGCTGGGGGGCCTACCTATTGTCGATCGGCACCGCGAGCGCGCTGCTGATGCTGGTCCCCGGCGTGCTGCTTGGCATGGTGCTACCGCTGGTGCTCTCTCACTACACACGCGAAGGGCCCTCCGCCGTTCGTTGGTCCGGCCCACTGCTCGCCGCCAACTCGCTCGGCGCAGTGACGGGCGCGCTCGCGGCCGGATTCGTGCTGCTTCCGCTCTTGCACTACTGGGTTAGCCTCTTGACGGTGGCACTCGTCTATGGCGTGGCGGCCATACTTGTGCGCTTCTCCGATCCTCGTCGGGAGGGGGCGGTGGCCTTCGCGGTCATCGCGGTCGCGAGCGCGCTCACGATCGGCGTCTTGCTGCCTCGTGGACCGACGGTGCGCCTGGGCGCGGGGGAGCGCCTGATCGGGTTCGTGGAGGGCAGCGGCGGGTCGGTGGCGGTCACCGAGGAAGGTGGCAACCGCGTGATGCGTTTGAACAACGGCTACGTGCTCGGCGACACCCGTTCCGCCGAGGTTGAGCGCCTACAGGCGACTCTCCCGCTCTTGCTGCATCCCCGGCCGCAATCGGTCTTCTTGTTGGGAATGGGAACTGGCCTCACGGCGGGATCGGCACTCCAGCTCGGGGTCGAACGGGTGACCGTGTCGGAACTGCTTCCCCAGGTGGTGCGCGCCGCGCGCGACTTCTTCGCCTCGTGGAGCGCTCCGCTCTTCTCTGACCGGCGTGTACGGGTGGTGGTGGATGATGGGCGCCATGTACTCGCGACCGACTCGACGCGGTATGACGTGATCATCGCTGACCTGTTTGTGCCGTGGCAGGCGGGCGCGGGTGCGCTCTACACGCGCGAGCACTTTCGCACGGCCCGTAAGCGTCTCGCCCCGAACGGCCTGTTCATCCAGTGGCTCCCGCTCCATCAGCTCTCGCGAGAGGAATTCCTGATCATCGTGCGCACGCTGCGCACGGCCTTCCCGCAGGTCTCGATCTGGCGAGGGAACTTCTCGGCGGCCGAGCCGATCGTGGCACTCGTCGCCCAGACGTCGGTCGGCCCGCTGGACTTCGACGCCATACGCCGCAACGCCCATCGCCTCCGGCGAACCTCGCCGGCGGTTCCCGGGGGCGCGGATGTAATGGCCGGGCTGTTCTACCTGGGGAATGCGCTCGGTCTCGAGCGCAGTGGGGCGCACGTGCCGATCAACACGGACGATCATCCGGTGATGGAGCACCTAGCGCCGCGGCTGCGGGCGGAGGGTCGGCCACCGTTGGTCGGGCGCGATCTCCTTCGATTCGTGGAGCAACTCAAGCGCGCGACGCCGCCCCACGCCGACCCGGTCCTGCTACGGTTTCCAGAGCGCGAGCGGGTGTATGAGGAGGCCGGCGCGCAGCTGCACTGGTACTACGTATTCGCCCGCGAGCAGATGAGCGATTCCGCGAGAGCGTCGCTGGCTCGAGCCGATGCGGTGCTGCCGCGTCACCTGCGCGGAGCCGCGACGGCCGGGGCGGCGCCAGCGCCCCAGGCGCGACCGTGAGGTGCTCGAGCGCCCTGCCGACAACGGCGGCCCTGGAGCAGGGGATAGCAGATTCCATTGCTGCGCGGTGAGAGCCAGGGGATTCCTTGCACAGTAGCGCGCTGGGCGGAACGCGAAGGCGATGTCGTCTTCGCGCACGAACTCCGCGGCGGTGAGCAAGCGGTCGGATCGCCGCACGAGGCTACTCGCACCCTCGGCGGTTGCCGATCGGGCCGCAGAATCGATCCTAGGCGGCCGCTTCCCGGTCTCAGTCCCCGGAAGGAGAGGAAGGTTGACGGATTCGGCTTTTCGTGGTCGGCTGCGGCGCCGGGGATCGGGGTTTCTGGGGGCGGTCATGCGGCCTATTGTACTAGTGACAACATAGTTTTTATCAACAGTAACAGCTCTAGGAACGGTGTCCGCCAATTGAAAAGCGGAATTCAGCCAGATCCCCCTGCTGGTTTTGCAACGCGCTAATCAGCGGACATCGAACATGGCCCGCCAATGCGCAGCATTCATCAACCAACATTCCGAGCACCGTCTCGATGCGTCGAAGGTCTGCAAGCCTGACGCGAACCCCTGCGAGCTTTTCTTCCGCAACAACTCGTGCCTCGTCGCAATGCGCACCGTCTTCGAGTCGAAGAAGGCTTGCGATCTCATCCAAACTGAAGCCGAGATTCTGTGCTGCCTTCACGAAGCGCACTCGCGCGATGTCGCTCGCATCATAGCGTCGGATGCCTCCGAGAGCCCGTGATGGCTCGCGGATCAGTCCCTTGCGCTGATAGAACCGGATGGTTTCGACGGTGACCCCGGCCTCCGCCGCAAAGACACCGATCGTGAACTCAACGGGCATGAATGCGCCTCCTTGACTCCGTACTCAAGTACGGAGTTAAGGTAGTAGGGTATGGAAACCATCGGAACCAAGCCATCACAGGCGCCTTCTGCTCGCGGTGCTCTGCTCGCGGGAGGCATCGCGGCCTTGCTGGCGTCGGTGTGCTGCCTCGGACCGCTCGTCCTGCTCATGCTGGGCGTGAGCGGCGCGTGGATCGGCAATCTCACAGCGCTCGAACCGTATCGACCCATATTTATCGGTGTCGCGCTCTTGGCCTTGTACTTCGCCAATCGACGGATCTTTCGCTCTGTCGAGTCGTGCGCACCCGGCGAGATATGCGCCATTCCCGTCGTCAATCGCGGCTACAAGGTTCTCTTCTGGATCGTAGCTGGTCTCCTTGGCATTGCGCTGGCCTTTCCATACGTGGCTCCACTCTTCTACTGACAGGAGAACTCCCATGAAGTTCCTCCGCTCGGCCGCAGCCTTCCTCCTTGTAATCGCGACGGCTGCTTGGGTCGCTCCAAAGACGGTCACGCTCTCGGTTCCTGGTATGACCTGCGCGACGTGTCCGATCACGATTAAGAAGGCGTTGGTGAAGGTGCCAGGTGTTACCCACGTCGAAGTGAGCTACGAGGCGCTGGAAGCCGTGGTCACCTTCGACGACGCGACGACGAGTACTGACGCACTGATCAAGGCGACCAGAGACGCAGGCTATCCGTCGACCGTCAAACTCCCTAAGAAGGGAGAGCGGGGTTCGTTATGACGGCTGACCCACTCGCACAGGTGCGGTGCAGTTCGTGTGAGACACCGCGAACGCCTGCGGAATGGGACACTACCGTCGGATCACCAATTCGCTTGGCGGTGATTGGAAGCGGTGGGGGCGCGATGGCCGCCGCACTCCGAGCGGCCGAACTGGGAGCGCACGTAACGGTGATCGAAAGCGGCGAGATCGGCGGCACGTGTGTAAACATCGGCTGCGTGCCTTCAAAGATCCTCATCCGTGCCGCCCATATTGCGCATCTACGACGTAGCAGCCCATTCGACGATGGCCTGAGCGCACACGCTGCTGCGATTGATCGTCGTGCTCTTCTGCGGCAGCAGCAGAGCCGCGTTGCGGAGCTTCGTGAAGCGAAGTACGACAACATCCTGGCCAACCATCCATCGATTGCGGTGCTGCATGGGACGGCCATGTTCCGCGATGCGTGCTCGCTTTCCGTGCAAGTGGGAGGTGGGAAGCAGCTGGCGGTAGCCTTCGACCGCTGTGTGATAGCGACTGGCGCGCGGCCGGCGATCCCACCGATCTCCGGTCTTGACGGCACTCCCTTCTGGACATCGACGGAGGCACTCGCGAGCCCCGAGATTCCACGTCGCCTCGCCGTGATCGGGTCGTCTGTTGTTGCCGTCGAACTTGCGCAGGCGTTTGCTCGCCTCGGGAGCGAGGTAACGATCTTTGCTCGGAGGACATTGCTCCACCGAGAAGACCCAATTCTCGGGGACGAGTTGGCCGGCGTTTTTCGTGAAGACGGGATCGATGTAAGGCTCCACGTGTCGGTACACCGTACCGCGTATCACGATGGACTGTTTGAGCTAGAAACGGATGCGGGTGTTTCGCACGCTGAGCAGGTTCTCGTTGCGACCGGTCGGACGCCAAACACCGACAGCCTGGCACTGCAACGTGTGGGCGTTGTTCGCGATGCTCGCGGGGCGATCGTGATCGATGAGCGCATGCGTACGAGTGTGCCTAACGTGTATGCGGTCGGCGACTGCACCACGCAACCGCATTTCGTCTACGTCGCAGCGGCGGCGGGGACCCGAGCGGCGGTAAACTTGATGGGCGGAGACAGTGTGCTCGACCTGTCCAGCATGCCGGCCGTGATCTTCACAGACCCGCAAGTCGCTACGGTGGGACTCTCGGAAGCCGAAGCGCGAGAACGCGGCATCAACGCGGATACGAGAACACTCTCCTTGGTTCTTGTGCCGCGTGCCCTCGTAAACTTCGATACGCGTGGTGTGATCAAACTGGTGGCGGACGTGGACAGTGGTCGGCTCCTCGGGGTGCAAGCCGTCGCAACCGACGCAGGAGACTTGATCCAAACCGCTGCTCTGGCCATCCGTGCCCGCATGACGGTTGATGTCCTCGCGGATCAGCTGTTCCCATACCTCACTATGGTGGAAGGGCTGAAACTCGCGGCCCAATCCTTCACGAAGGATGTAGCGACGCTGTCCTGCTGTGCCGGATAGATCGCGATCTTCCGGCACCAGCTCATGGAAGATGAAGTGGCTCCGCTTTTCTGTATAGCCTAACGGGGCGCTGGTTAACTGGAGCGCGAGCGGGGGGCACGCCGCGGCTTGGAGCGGCAGCGGGCAGAAGCAGACGTCGTCCGGGTTGCGGTCGGTCAAGCTGGCGTGGGGGCTGCGGCTGTTGTAGAGGGTGAAGTAGCGGGCGATGCCCGCCGTCGCGGCGGAGACGAAGGCATGGAGATACACCGCTTCGTACTTGAGCGACCGCCAGAGCCGCTCGACGAAGATGTAGTCCCGCCGACAGCCCTTGCCTTCCGTGCTGAGTTGGATGCCGTGGTCGTGGAGCAGGCCGGTGAACGCCGCCCTCGTGAACTGGGCGCCGAGTTGGGTGTTGGAGATCGCTGGACGACCGTGGCGTGCCAGCGCCTGCTGTAGATCCGCGATACAGTGGGAGCTCACCAAAACCCTTTGGCCAACTCGGCGCGCGTGCCTTCGTTGCGCACCGCGTCTTGATGGCCGGGGAACGGTTGCGTCGGGGACGTTTCGACATCGGGAACTTCTCCGTTCTGGCGAACATGTCGCCAACCGCCGTCGAATGCAGGGCCCACGTCACTTGAGGATCGCAGCATTACGGTTGAATGCCTCCCGACCGGTCGCATGGGCGCCGTGTCAGGACTCGCGCCCGCTTTCGTGATTGACAAGACGCTGAGTCGCAGTGACTTTTACGCCGCATCAAGTGTGACCGTCGTCAGGCCACCTCGTCCATCGCAAAGACCGGGAGCGGCGGCGTGGTAGCAATTCTGTCTCGTGCGCGACTGGCGTGTCCCGCCATCGTGCCCGTTCGTGCGCTTACACTCCCTCCCCCGATTCCGTGCCCCCACACGCCCTGCAGCAGCGTCCAGTCTGGCAGCGCACCCTCCTCGGCTTCGCAGCCCTCGTGTGCACGCTCGTCACGCCCGCCCAATCGCAGGAAAGAACCGCGGTCGCCACGGTGCGCGGTCAAGTCGTCAACGCCGAGGGTGCCCCCATTCCGCGCGCGAGAGTGGAGTTGCTCGGTGAGGCCGGCCGGCTCGAGCGTGAAACGAGGTCGGACGATGGCGGCCGCTTCAGCGTAAGTGCCTCGGCCGCTGGACCGTTTCGCCTCCGTACGACGCTGCTCGGCTTCCTGCCGAATGTCGTCAATGTCAACCTCACGATCGGCAGCGAGACGTCTATCACTATCACCCTTGTCGAGGCGCCGTCGGTACTCAGCCAGGTGGTTGTCTCGGCAAGCCGAAGTGGCCAGGCGTTGGCGAGCGTACCGGCGTCCGTCAGTGTTGTCCCGCTGGATGTCATTCAGGGGACAGGTCGGCGTAACACGAACATCGAGGAAGCGCTGCGAACCGTTCCCGGCCTCGTGGTCCGGGATCAACTCGGTGGCGCGTCGCGCGTGACGATCGCGATCCGCGGCGCGGGTTCGTCCAACACGTTTGGTGTGCGCAGCATCCGACTGATGATCGACGGTGTGCCGAAGAACAACGCCGGCGGTTCCGGGCAGGACCTGGCCAACCTGGACATGACGTCCATTTCGAGCATCGAGGTGTTGCGCGGCGCAGCGTCCACCCTGTACGGCAACCAGGCGGGCGGGGTGATCGTGATGACCAGCGAGACGGGCGGTGAGACGCCGCGCCGGCAATTGCAGCTGCTCGGAGGGAGCTTCGGTTTCGCCCGACTCCACGCCAAGGCCACGGGGCAGGCGTTTGGCGGCACGGTGAGCTACCTCGCGAGTGCTTGGCGCACGCAACAGGACGGCTACCGTGACTTTTCCAACTTCGACCAGACCGGTTTCAGCTCGAAGTTCGTCTACAAGCCCGACGCTCGCAGCACGATCACGGGCGTGATGTCATATGACAACCTCGGGCAGGACGTGCCCGGCGGACTCACCGCAGGCGAGATGCGCGCGTCTCCCACTATCGCCGATTCGACCTCGTTCATCCGGGTGAACGGGGTGCGCCTCTCGAACTTCGGTCGTTTCGACGAGTTCCGAATCGGCTTGAACGTGCGGCGATCGCTTACCGCGTCCGAGGAGCTGGAGACGCAGGTCTTCTACGTGCCGCGCACGATCCACAACGCGCCGAGCCAGGCGCAGTTTCTCCAGCAGGCCTTCCTGAATCGCGGTGCCACGACGCGACTGCTCTCGACGCGCTCGCTCGGTTCACTCGGCAGTCGCTTTACCACTGGTGTGGATTTTCACGACACACCGATCCAGACCACGACAACCGGTCGTCCCGGCACGACGAGCGCGGGAACTGCATTCTCCGCCTTCGACGAACAGGCGACCGCGTTCGGTGTGTACGCGCTCGAGGAACTCGCCCTTCGGGATGATCTCACGTTGCAGGCGGGCGTCCGTTACGATGAAATTCGCTTCCGCCAGCAGAACAAGCTGCGCAAGGAACTCACGCGCCCACGAGAATTCACCCGCGTGACGCCGAAGTTCGGCCTCAACTACCGCATCGATCCGTCGCACTCGGTCTACGCGAATGTCAGTGAGTCGTTCGAGGCGCCGGTCATCGGCCAGCTGCGCAACTCGCCGCGATCGGACGGGGAGTTCGTCACCAACCAGGTGGTCGAACCGCTCACGATTCGGACGTACGAGCTCGGGACGCGGGGAGGCGTCGGGCGGGCCACATTCGAGCTCGCCGTTTTTCGCCAGAAGCTCAGCGACCAGCAGGTCAACGTGAACTTCGTGCGTGTGCCGCCGCTCACTGGGCAGTTCGCGGCACTGGTGAACGCTGCCTCAGTGAAGCAGCGTGGCGTGGAGTTCGGCACCACGTTCGTTCTCTCCAGCGCGCTCACCCTTGCCGGGACGTACACGTACTCGGATTTCACGTACGAGCGCTACGTGGCGGGCACGAGCAACTTTGCCGGCAATGAACTGCCCGGCATTCCGAAGCACAATGGATTTGTTGAGATGCGGTACCGCGATAGCAGGGGGCTCGTTGGTGGCGTTGAGCTTCAGTCGGTCGGCAAGTTCTTCCTCAATGATGCGAACACGGCGACCAATGACGCGTACCAGTTGGTCAACGTCCGCATGGGTTGGGAGCAGGCATCCGGTCGTGTGCAGTTTTCGCCATTTGTCGGAGTGAACAACGTGCTGTCCGAGAAGTACTCGTCCCAGCCGCAAATCAACGCGGGGGCCGGGAGATTCTTCAACCCGCTGCCCGGCGCGAACGTCACCGCTGGTCTCAAGGTGAACTGGTAGCCGGTTGGATTCTGTGCGCGAACGCGCTCCAGACATTCTTACGCTTACCTGAGGGGCCATGGGATCACCGATGTTCGGCGCACGCGCCAAAGCGAGAGTTGCATCGTGGCATCGTTGGCTGGGGCTGGGACTCACGCTGCCGCTCGCCGGTTGGGCGGTGTCTGCCGCGGTCATGATGCTGGTCACGATGGACGCGCCGAACGGACTGGCCGGAGTCTACACGCTGAACCCGTATAACTCTGCGGACGTGCGCCTCGATGCGGCGACCGTCGAGCCCACGACGATTCTGCGCACGCTCGCGAAGGAACACGGAATCCGGCGCGTGTACTGGCTCCGCCTGCAGTCGCGCGGGGCGCACCTGTGGTACGTGGTGAAGCCGACGCCTTTCGCGCAAGCGATGGTGTTCGATGCGCACACCGCGGCACGGCTCGACCCGCTGCCAGACGACTTGCTCGAGGTGGTCGCTGGCGAGGCGCTTGTTGGCGGGCGTGTGGCGGCACTCGAGTCCACGACGGAGTACAATCGGTACTACGAACTGAATCGCCTGCCGGTGGTCCGGGCGAGCATCGTCGGTGACCAACTCGCTTCGCTGGTCCTCTCCCGAGACGAGGGCCGAACACTGCGCCGATTGAACGCCGAGTCGGAACGGTTCAACTGGTGGTATCGAGCGTTTCACGTGAACCAATTCTCGGACCACATGGCCCTGTGGACGACGCTGCTGTTCATCGGTGCCATCGGCGCCATCATGCTGTCGCTGCTCGGCTACCAGCTCTTCTGGTGGCGTCGACCGGGCGGTATCGTCGCGGCGGCGAAACAGCGAGGAGTCCCGCCGTCGCCGTCGAGAAACTGGCATCGCAAGCTGGGCGCGGTCGCCGGCGGGGTCCTTGCCGTGGAGCTCCTCGTGGGCGGGTATCTCTGGATGAGCCTCGGTCCGCTCGAGGATCCGTTTCGTGGCAAAGCCAGCTTCAGCAGTGACTGGGCCGGTGGTTTCAGCACGGAGAATTCGCTGGCTGCTCCCGGAGTGGTACTCGGTAAGGTGTCGGCATCACTGCCCAAGAGTCCGCGGCCGGTGCAGGCCATCGAGTGGCGTCAGCTCGGAGTGCAGGACGCATGGCTGGTGACGCCGCGGCTTGACGAGGAGCCGCTCGTTTTCGCGGCCGCCACTGGAGCCGCAATCAAGACGCTTGCCCCCGAAGTGGCTGGCGAAATCGCGCGGCAGGAGGTCGTAGGCAAACCGTCGTTCAGGTTCGCCGGGAGCGCGCCACAGCTGTGGATGGACCTCAACCGCCCGGTGGCTACCTACCACTTCCGCTTCGACGACCCGGGGCGTACCGACGTCTACGTCGCCCAGAGCACCGGTCAGATCATTCAGCGTCGACCGTGGTTCTGGCGCATGTTCGGACCCTTCCTCGCCTTGCACATGTTCTCGTTCACGGGAAACAAGCCCGTGGACATGACGCTGCTGGTGACATTTCAACTTGCGATTCTCGGGATGATCGCGACCGGTTGGCGGCTGCAGTTTCCCGGCACACGCGCGCGGCGCGACATCGGGTCGGTGCTTCCCTCTCCTGCGGTGGGAGCGGACTCGTGAGCCTCTCGACACCGGAGATAGAGGGCACGATGCCTGCGGTGCGGTTCGATGGCCGGACGCGGCGCCGCGTCGCGCTCTCCCGCGCCGACCTCGCCGCGCTCCTTCTCGGCGCAGGCTTGGTGCTCGCCATGCTGGGTTGGCTCGCATGGCGCATGTCGCAGAACGTCTCGCGAGACCGGGCCGTGGACGCCCGGCCTGCCGATCACGCGTCCTAGTGCGTCAGGTGCGTGACGCGTGCGACGGAGGCGCTAACACCACTCTGCATCTGACAGTTCGTCTTGCCGGTCGTTGTGTATGTCCCCGAACGAAACCACTCGAAGACGCAATGGAGGAGCGCTTCCGTGTCCGACGCATCCAGCGAGCATCACGCGCACGACACGCATCGGCAGGCCGCGTCCGAGCCGCAACGCGAACCATCGGCCGAGCATACGAACGCACCGTCGGCGCGGCACGAGCGAGTGCCGGAGTCACCCGACCATCATGACTCCAGCGAGGGTCACGACCGGCACTCGGGTCATTCCGTCGCGATGTTTCGCGACCGCTTCTGGATTGCGCTGCTGCTGACGCTTCCGACGCTCATCTGGGGGCACATGCTGCAGCGCGCCCTTGGCTACGAGGCGCCGATGTTCACGGGCGCGCGACTGGTGCCGGCGCTCTTCGGTGCGGCGGTCTTCCTGTATGGCGGCCCGCCGTTCCTGCGCGGCGCGACGCGTGAAATCGGCGACCGGCGACCGGGGATGATGACGTTGATCGCGCTCGCCATCAGCGTCGCGTTCGTCTTCAGCGCCGTCGTGGAGCTTGGATTTCCGGGGATGCCGTTGTGGGAGGAGTTGGCCACGCTGGTCACGATCATGCTGCTGGGACACTGGATGGAGATGCGCTCCATTGCCCAGGCGCAGGGTGCGTTGGGCGCGCTCGCCAAGCTCCTCCCCGATCGCGCAGTTCGCGTGCGAGGTGACAGCGGGGCTGAACGGGAGGAGGAGGTGTCGGTTGAGGCGCTCAACGCGGGTGACGTGGTACTGGTACGGCCTGGCGCCCATGTGCCGGCGGACGGTATGGTGCGCGACGGGCACAGTGCGGTGAACGAATCGATGATCACCGGCGAATCGGTGCCGGTCGAGAAGGCTCCAGGGACCAGAGTGATCGCCGGGACGGTCAACGGCTCCGGATCGCTTCGCGTGGAGGTGACGGACACGGGGGAGCGGACCGCGCTGGCGGGGATCATGCGCCTGGTGGCCGAGGCGCAGCGCTCGAAGTCTCGGGCGCAGGTGCTGGCGGACCGTGCAGCGTTTTGGCTGACCTGGATTGCACTCGGTGCCGGAGCGGTGACGCTGGTGGCCTGGTTGGCAGTGGGTGCCAGCGCGGCTACGGCGGTGGAACGTCTCGTGACGGTCCTGGTCATTGCCTGCCCGCACGCGCTCGGGCTGGCGGTTCCGCTCGTGTTGGCGATTTCGACGACGTTGGGCGCACAGAGCGGACTCCTGGTCCGCGACCGGCGCGGCCTGGAAACGGCCCGTTTGCTGACGGCGGTGGTCTTCGACAAGACCGGCACATTGACGTTAGGCGAACATCGCGTGGTGGACATGCTCACGGTCCAAGACCTCCGGCCTGACGACGCGTTGCGCGTGGCGGCCGCGGTCGAACGCGACGCCGAGCATCCGGTTGGGCGCGCGATAGTCGCCAGCGCCGCCGCGCGCGATCTGGTTGTCGCGCGCGCGACGGACTTCGAGGCGATCCCGGGACGCGGGGTGCGGGCGACGGTCGACGGGCGACGCTACTCGGCGGGAGGTCCGAACCTTGTGGCTCGTCTGGCCGTCACCGTGCCGCTGGACCTGCAGCTCTTCGGCGAACGCGCGGCGATGCGAGGGCAGGGGGTCGTGTATCTCATCGACGAGGGGCCGGCGGTCGGCGGCGGGAGCGTGGGTGTTCGCGCGGCCTTCGCGGTGGCGGACGCGATCCGGCCGGAGTCGGTTGACGCCGTACGCCGGCTTCACGAGCGGGGGATCGAGATCGTGATGATGACCGGTGATGCGACGGCCGTTGCGACGACGGTGGCGAAGGAGCTGGGCATTGATACCGTGCTGTCGCAGGTGCTGCCCGAGGAGAAGGCGTCGCACATCGCGCGTCTGCAGCAGGAGGGGAAGCGAGTGGCGATGGTCGGCGATGGCGTGAATGACGCGCCGGCGCTCGTGACGGCGGACGTCGGCATCGCCGTGGGAGCAGGAACAGACGTCGCGGTCGAGGCGGGCGATATCGTGCTCGTGCGGAGCGATCCACGCGATATTCCGCGCATCATCAATCTCTCCCGCGCGACGTATCGGAAGATGGTGCAGAACCTGTGGTGGGCGGCCGGCTACAACATCGTGGCGATCCCGCTTGCCGCAGGCGTCCTGGCGCCGTGGGGGATCGTGCTGACGCCGGCCATCGGCGCCGTGTTGATGTCGATGAGCACGATCATCGTGGCGATCAACGCGCAACTGCTACGCCGTGTGGAACTCTGATGGTTCGGAGTCTCCCGTCAGGGTAGCGTTCGCGCCACCGCCTCGACGGCCTTCATTCCGGTGCCAAATCGCGCCATGCTTTCCCGGTGATTGGCCAGCTCGCTGTATGGGAGGAAGCGAACACGGAGATCGTTGATCCGGCTGAACGCCGGTCTGGCGAGCTGTGCGCGGACATCCGGTTCGCGCTCGTCAGGTGCCACGAGAAAGAGGTGGGTGACCGCGGCGTTGGGCGCGCCGAGCGCGAGATCGAGCATTCGCACGATACCGGAGTAGATGGACGTGGTGTGCTCGACCTCGAAGGCGCCGGCGACGAGGCCGCTTGGACGTCCCTCGCCATCGCGTTCGAGCCATAAGACGTCGATCAGGCGGACCGCGTCCGCCCCGGGCGACACGGCGAGCGTCACGGGGAGCGCGTCGAGACATCCGTCTCCCAGGCGACCCACGCCGCACGGACGCGACTGATCGTTGGCGGCGATCCAGACGGCGTACCCGAGCGCGTGACCGAGGTCACGGAGCCATCCCTGCACCTCGGTGTGGGTGCGATCACTGTCGCGCGCCGATGCGAGCGCCTTGGCGTCCCGGGTCGACGCCTCGCGCACTCGGGCGAGCTCCGCCTCCCACGCGGCACGTTGGTCCGATGCGTTGCCGGTGTCCGCGTCGCGCGGCGGAGCGGGGTAGCGTCCGCTGCCGATGTCGAACAGGAGCCCCGCGACCGCTCCGAGATCGTTCGACAGCAGGTCGCGGTAGCGACGATTGAAGTCGAGAATGCCCGACCGCATGGCGAGATAGTGCGACCAGTTGCCGAGCTTCACGCTGGCACCGGTCATCGCGTTGTACCCGTTGACGATGGCGGTGTTGAACGGCGGCGCCAGTGTCGGGTGCAGAAAGTAGAGCAGGTTGGCAGCCGTCGGACCCAATCCCTTGATCTTGAGAGCGTCGAGCGCGCGAACGGCCGACAAGAGGTGTTCTTCAGTACTGCAGCAGACGCAGGTGTCGAGGAAGCGTCCGAACGCCCGTTGATTGTCGGGCGACTCATAGATATCGGGGATCCGGAGTTTGGGCTTCCAGAGCCAGGCGTGATCGGCACCTTTGAACAGCTGCCGCTGCTCGGCGATCGAGTGTACGACCGTCTCGAGCGACGACCCGCGATACGCGTTGCCGAATGTTCCGAGTTCGATCTCCCGGGCGACCGCCTGCACGCCGCGCCGAATGGAGCGAAAATTCTTCACGCGCTCCTCCCAGAGGAACCACGACCGATAGGTCGCTGCCGGGTCATCCCGCCATCGCGCGATGAGGGTTCGAGCCGGATCGTCGGGCGGGTTCGGCATCGGACGGGCGGATAGAGGCGCTGGGGGGGGTGGAGTGGGCCTGGCGAATGTATCGAGACGCCGTCCGTGAGGCGACCGGGCGATTGGGGAGGCGAAGCGGAGTGGGAGACCCGCGACCATTTGACGCAGGCTAAATCACCCGATATGTTTTGGCTGAACGCCTCACCCCGTATTCACATGCCGCGTCCGCCGCGACTCGATCGAAAGGGAGCACACGCTCCGCAGATGCAGGACACTGTCCGACTGTCGGCCGAGGGGCTGGCGAAGGTCCTCGGCGACTTGGAGGCACGCGTACTTCGAACCGTGTGGTCGTTCGATCGACCGGCGCCTGCGCGCGAAATTCATGAGCGTCTGGTGCTGGAGCATCAGGTCTCGCACCTGACCACGATCACGGTGCTCAACAAGTTGGTGACGAAGGGAATCCTCGCGCGGACCACGTGGGACGATCTGTTGCACTATTCAGCGCTGCTACGAGAAGAGCAGTTCATGAAGTTCGCGTCGCGGCGGGTAGTTGAAGGTATTCTGTCGTTGCAGCCTGACGCGATCACGGCATCGTTCGTGGATGTCGTGGCGGAGCGGAGGCCGGAGGAACTCGAGGAGTTGGCGAAGTTGGTTCGCCAGAGAATCCGCGAACGAAACGCCGGACGCCCGGCGAAGTGATGCCGGCGTCGTCGCCCGACTCGGTCCTGACGACGACGCTCCGTCGACGTGAGGTTCACCGACGCCGCACGCTGCTGATCGGGCTCGCCGTTCTGATCGTGCTGAGTACCAGCCCGGTTCTGGGGCATCACGTGGTGAAGGCGGTGGATTGGCTCCCGGCGTCTCGACAACACCTGGGCGTCTTCTGCCTCGTCTCGTTGCACCTGTTGCTGGTCCCGGTGCACGGGCTGTTTCATTGGCTGCTCGGATTGGGCTTCGTACTGGCCGTGCTCGATCGTTCGCGCGCGGTGTGGCGCGCCCGCGCCGTGCTGCGCGGCGTGGTGACGTCGCCGACACAACCGGGGGACGGGTTGTACGAGGCGGCCGCGCTGGCCGGCGTGCCGCCCGACTGCATCCACACACTTGGAAGCGGTCCGGTACCGGCGTTCACCGCCGGCTTATTGCGTCCGCGAATCTACGTCGCGGCCGACCTGCCCTCGCGGCTGACGGTGGAAGAGATGGCGGCCGTATTGACGCACGAGTCCGTTCACCGGAATCGTCGCGATCCGCTTCGTCTCTCTGCGTGTCGGTTCCTCGCCACATTGTTGTTCTGGATTCCGGCGCTCCGTCGCTTGGCCGACGATCTCGCCGACGACTTCGAGATCGAGGCCGACTCGATTGCGGCCGCGCGTTTTCCGCTCGATCTCGCGTCAGCGCTGGTGACGCTCGCCGGCGGGCCCAGTCCGCGCGAGACCATTGACGGCATCGTCGGGTTCGAGTCGGCCGATCTGCTCGAGCGGAGAGTCAGGAGGCTGGCTGGATTCGAACCACCGATTCACAGTCATGTCTCACGCCGCTCGATCGTCGGCGCGGTGCTCGTGCTTGCCGCGGCGTGGGGATCTGGTGTCATGGTCCTCCATCCGTTGCCCGACGCGAGCTCGAATTACGTCGGGCCCGTGCACTGCGACAAGCATTCGGGTGGCCCGCTCACGCACCTTTTTTGCCGCGGCGCCGTTTGGCGCTGGGGCGATGATCGCTGTCCACACAGTGGCCAGCTCGCCTACACTCATGGAGCGACGTAATGCGGCGACTTTTCCTGCTTATCGGTGTGACCCTCCTCACGCCCCTCGCGACTTCTGTTACGCAGGCTCAGGCCGCGCACGATCACGCAGCCATGACGCATCGAACGGATGCCGGGAACGTCGCCGCCGTGCTACGCGCGCTGTTCAGCGCCGCGGAGCGCAACGACATGGCGGCGCTCGATTCCCTGTATGCCGGCGACAGCCTGACGGTCGTTGAGGGGGCCGGGATCAACCGCGGGTGGGCTGACTACCGGGACCATCACCTCGCGCCCGAACTCAAGGAGATGAAGAACTTCCAGTATGCGCCGAGCGACATCGAGGTGCACGTCGCTGGAGACGTGGCATGGGCCCTCTTCCGGTATTCGCTGAAGGCCGAAATGGGCGGAAAGGCGGTTGATCAGGTCGGCAGAGGAACGGCGGTGCTCGAGCGCCGTGGCAGCCGATGGGTCGTACGCCATACGCAGACGTCGTCGCGGGCCCGACGCGCCACCGATCCAAGTTGACGATGTTGAGCAAGTCAAGAATCGGCTTCGCTCTTAGCTCCGCGGTCGCCCGCTGATGTTGCCCACCGCCGTTTTGTTTCGCCGCACGCGCGGCTTGGTACGCGCGCTGAGCTGCGCACCGGTAAGACCGACGTATATGCTCCTCGCGACACTCTCTGTCGGGTGTGCTTCGGCGTCGAATCGCGGGGACTTTGGTGCCGTCGAGCGCCTCGTTGGTGCGCGAACACCGCTGGTCGTGCGATGGACCAGCGGGACGCATGAGGACTCGCTCGTCGACGAGCGGGTGCGCGCGGTCCTTCGCGGTGAGGTCACGGCCGATTCCGCGGTGCAGGTGGCGCTGCTGCGCAATCGGGCGCTACGGGCGACGTTCGAGGAGGTCGGCTTGGCGCAGGCGGACGTTGTCCAGGCGTCCTTGCTCGCGAATCCCGTGTTCTCGGGTGAGGTCCTTGGGGCGGGTGGGGGAGGGCGTGGAGTGCAGCTGGCGAACGTCGCGCTTCCCTTCGTCGACGCGCTGCAGCGTCCACTGCGACGCCGCATAGCGGCAAGCGCGCTCGTCGCGACGCAGCAGCGAGTCGCCGATGCAGTGGTGCGCGTGGTAGCGGACGTACGCATTGCCTATGTGGAGGCGCAGGCAACCGAGCAATCGGTCGAACTGTGGCAACGCGTGGTAACGGTCACTGACGCCAGTGCGACCGCCGCCTCGGCTGTGCACGCGGCGGGAAACCTGTCCGATCTCGCGCTCGCCCAAGAACGCGCGATGGCGGCCGAGTCGCGATTGTCGTTGATTCGGGCAGAGGAATCGCGGCGCGTGGCGCGGGCCGAACTGGAGCGACAGATGGGGGTCGCGGCTGACTCGTCGTGGAACGTATCGCCGCGACTCCCGGATCCGGGCGCCGACAGTCTGACCCTTGCGACGCTCCTCCGCGTCGCGCAAGCGCGTCGCCTGGACCTCATGGCGCGCCGTCAGGACATCGAGTCGGTCGCGCGGTCGTTGGGGTTCACCGAGAAGTTCGCGCTGCTGGCAGATGGCACGATCGGGCTGGGGTACGAGCGGGAACCTGATGGCACATTCCGAGGCGGCGGAGTAAACGTGCCCATCCCCTTGTTTGACCGCGGCCAGGGGCGGGTGGCACGCGCGCGCGCCCAGCTGCGACAAGCGGTGGCCCTGCACGATGCGCTCGCTGTCGATATCTCGGCCGAGGTCACCAGCGATTTCGCGAGGCTCAGCGGGGCGCGCGCCCGCGCGTTGCAGCTGCAACGTTCGGTGCTCCCGCTTCGCCGCGCGGTCGTATCCGAGATGCAGCGCTTCGTGAACGCGATGCAGGAAACCGTCTTCACCTTGCTCCTGGCGCGACAGTCGGAGATCGACGCCGGACAGGCGTACGTGGAGTCGTTGCGCGAGTACTGGTCAACGCGCGCCGAGTTGGAGCGTGCGGTGGGCGGTTCCTTCGCCCCGCTGTCCTTGGCGGAAGAGGCGGCCTTCAGTGACCGCGGCGCGAGCCGCCCCGAGATGCGAGACGAGCACTAGCATGAGCGACTCGACCTTGACACGACGCGACCTGATTGGACAGGGGCTCTCCGTGCTCGCCGCTTCGGCCGCCGCCGCGACGATGGCCGAGGCACAGCACGCTGGGCACAAGATGCCGCCCCCACCAGCGGCGCCCGCGGCAGCTCCGGATGCGGTGTCAGTGGCCCACGTGCGACGTCGTGCTCGCGCAGGTGTTTCGGGACAGGACTATACGCCGGTCATTACACCTAACGGTGCGACGCTCCCGTTCCGTGTGGTCGACGGCGTGAAGGTCTTCCACCTTGTGACGGGAGAGTTTTCCCACGAGTTCGCCCCCGGCCTGAAGGCGACGTGCTGGGGATACAACGGTCGCACGATCGGCCCGACCATCGAGGCGGTTGAAGGGGACCGTGTGCGCATCTACGTCACGAATCGCCTTCCCGAGCCGACCAGTGTGCACTGGCACGGCATCATCCTTCCGTCGGGGATGGACGGGGTGGCCGGGTTGAGTCACGCACCGATTCCATCAGGCGAGACGTATCGCTACGAATTCGACCTGAATCAGTACGGCACGTACATGTACCATCCGCACTACGATGAGATGACGCAGCAGGCGCTGGGGATGATGGGGCTCTTCGTGATCCACCAGCGCGACGAACGGCGACGGCCTAACAAGGACTTCGCCATGCTCTCGAGTGAGTGGCGTATCGGGATCGGCACGTCGCGTCCCGATCCGAACGAGATGCTCGATTTCAACGTGCTCACGTTCAACAGCAAGGCGTTTCCCGCCACGGCCCCCTTGGTGATACAGCTTGGCGATGACGTGCGAATCCGCTTCGGCAACCTGAGTGCGATGAGTCATCATCCCATTCATGTGCATGGACTCGCGTGGCGCGTGGTGGCGACGGATGGCGGACCGATCGCACGCGACGGGCAGTGGCCCGAAAGTACGGTGCTGGTCCCGGTTGGCAGCACGCGGACGGTCGAATTCGAGGCGACCAACCCGGGTGACTGGGCGATGCATTGTCACATGACGCATCACACGATGAACCAGATGGGGCACAGCGGACTCAGTCTTCTCGGGGTCGACGGGGAGAAGATCGATGCCGCCACACGCAGCGTACTCCCCGAGTACATGACGATGGGGCAGGGGGGGATGGGCGAACACGCGACGATGGGAATGCCCGTACCCCGCAATTCCATTCCGATGTTGGGCACCGCTGGGCCGAAGGGCTACATCGACATGGGAGGGATGTTCACCATCCTCAAGGTGCGCGAGCGCGTGAGCGGGCAGTCTGATCCGGGATGGTATCAGGATCCGCCTGGCACGGTCGCGCGTGCGGCGACGGTCGAGGAACTCCGCCGCGACGGGATTGCGATCGACTGAGTCGGGAGCTGCAACGTTGCCGACGCGCCACGCCCGCATCCAAGCCATTGAGCCGCATGCGTGCGACTATCGCCAGCGTGTCTGCTTTCGCTGCGCGAGCCATGTCCATCTCGGCGTGCTCGGTCAGTGGGCTCCACTCCACCAGATAGCGATGCCCGCTACATCGTGATGCTGAAGGACATCGTCGTCAATCCTAGAACACGTGCGCTGGCACTGACGACCCAATACGGAAAGATCACGCATCACATTTTCGAGAATGCCTTACGAGGGTTCGCCACGACCCTTTCACCGGCCGCAGTCGCGGTATTGCGATCCCTCTCTGACGTCGCGTACATCGAGTTGGATCGTAAAGCCGTCAGCCATCGTAGGATGCTGGTGCCAGGGGACGAATGGCAGATAAGCATTGCGTGGTCCGGCGAAGGGGACAGTGGGGGAGCCGTTCCTGCTGGCCGCTACCGGATCGTCGGATGGGTCTACGGATCAATCGCTGAAGTTGCCAGTCCCCCAAGAACCGCGCGCGTGGTTTCGGATGTCCTGCCTCAGTTGAAATGTGACTCCCACTGCCTCCACTCTATGCAAGAGTCCCTCGGAGGAGTCCATGAGTCGAAACAACGGCAAGAAGAAGGCACGGCGGCAGTGCACGCCGGAGGAGAAGGCGATCATTCTGCGACGCCATCTCGTCGACAAGGTCGCGGTCTCGGACCTGTGTGACGAGTACGCGATCCAGCCCACGCTCTTCTAGCTCTGGCAGCGCCAGGCCTTCGAGCATCTCGGCGCTGCGCTGCAGGATGGGCGTACGCAGCGGGGCGTGGCGCAGGTCGATGCCTCGTTGGCGTCGATGTCGGCGGGCTATCCAACTTGTGGCGTTCTACCTCGCGTCCCGAGAGGCTACGATGCGCGGCTTGTCGCTTGTTGTCATTGTGGTAAGTAGCCTTGCCGTCTCATTGTCGCCGCGGCCATCTGAGGCCCAGCGCAGAACGTCCCGCACACTGTTATTAGCTGGGCTGACCGTAGGCGGCGCCCGCACTCCACACCCGGAGGGCGGCATTGCTACCGCAGGCATCGTTCTGGGTATAGAACGGTCACTGACGACCGCGTTCTCTCTGCGTGCGCTCGCATCGCCGACACGCGGGGTGTTTTCGGCCGACGACATCGCGTTGTGTCATCCCGAAGGTGGCGGTTGTCTACCGGACGCCGTATTTCCAACCTGGATGAGCGGACTAGCTGTAGAGGGCAGCCTGGCTCCACGGGGTGGCTTGCCGATTCGGTTAGTGGGTGGACTCGGAGCAACTCTTGCTTCGGCACCTCGTGAGAATCAACGAACTCGAGGCATCGTGGACGAGAGCGCGGTAGTCCGCGCCACTTGGCGAGCAGGCTTGGAGTTACCTCTTGGCTCGTCTTCCAAGGCGCCGTTCGTACAACTCACACGAACCGGGTTCGGCGTACGCGCTTTCTCGGTCTCTAGCGTCGATGCTGTCACGGTGTCTTTTCGGCGTTAGGGGATGAGCTCCCCGGGACGCTCCCCGTCACGAGCCGATCTGAGGTGACTGGGTGGCTCTCGCGGAGCTCTTCTGCGGTATGGCACCGGCTCGTCGTCGCGGGTTCGATCACCACGCCCGAGATCCAGCGCGCCGTGAGCGACGTCGGCATGTCCGCGCGTGGAAGGAGAGACCGCGGCGCCGAAGACGATCTGGGAGCGACGCGGTCGGCGCGTGATGACGGCGACGGCTGGCGCCGCGATCGCGCTCGCGCTGCTCGCCGGCGCGCTCGGCGCGCCCGCGGCGGCGACGACCGCGCTGCTCGTCGTCCCGACGATCGCGGGCGGCTGGTACGTCGTCCGGCGCGCGCTCCGCGCGGCGCGGAACCGGGCGCTCAACATGAACTTCCTAATGTCGGTCGCGGCCGGCTGAGCGTGGGTCATCGGCGAGCCGACCGAGGCCGCGGCGACGCTGTACCTCTTCGCCGTCGCGGAGCTCCTCGAGGCGTACTCGATGGACCGCGCGCGGAACGCCATCCGGGCGCTCATGGAGCTCTCGCCCGCCGAGGCGACCGTTGAGCGCGACGGCCGCGAGGCGCGCGTGCCCGTGAGCGAGGTCGCCGTGGGCCAGACCGTGATCGTGCGGCCCGGCGAGAAGATCCCCGTCGACGGCGAGGTCACCGAAGGCCGCTCGGGCGTGAACCAGGCCCCGATCACCGGCGAGTCGATGCCCGTGGACAAGGAGCTCGGCGCCGAGGTGTTCCGGGGACGCTGAACGGGCAGGGCGCGCTCCGCATCCGCTCCACGAAGCCGGCCCGCGACTTCGAAGCGCTCATCGGGCGCGGCGCGCGGGCGGCGGTCGACGGCGACGTCGTCTTCGTCGGGAACGAGCGCCTGGCGGGGGAGATCGGCGCGGCCGGTCTGGCGACCGCCGAGGCACTCCGGCGCTTCGAGCGGGAAGGGAAGACCGCGGTGCTCGTCGCCACGGCGGGGGACCCGTTAGGGGTCATCGCGATCGCCGACCAGGTGCGCGCGTAGGCCCACGACGCGCTCGCCGGTCTGCGCGAGGCGGGCGTCCGCCGCCCGATCATGCTCACCGGCGACAACCCGGGCACCGCGCGCGCCGTCGCGGAACGGCCCGGGGTGACCGACTACCGCGCAGAGCTCCTCCCAGACGACAAAATGCGGATCGTCCGCGAGCTGGAGGCAGTGGTGGAGACGGTAGCGTTCGTGGGCGACGGCGTGAACGACGCGCCCGCGCTTGCGGCGGCGACGATGGGCGTCGGGATGGGCGCGGCGGGTACCGACGTGGCACCGGAGACGGCGGGCATCGCCCCTACGGGCGACGACCTCTCGAAGCTCGCCCTCGCGATGCGCCTCTCGCGGAAGACGCAGGGCGTGATCCGGCAGAACATCTGGTTCTCGATCGCGATCAAGGCGGTGTTCCTGGTACTCGCGGTCGGCGGGTGGGCGACGCTCTGGATGGCGGTCGCCGCGGACATGGGCGCGTCGCTCGTGGTCGTGGCGAACGGGCTCCGCGCGCTGCGCGCCTGACGCGGGACCGCGGCGCGCGCCCGCGATGCGCGTTCACGGCCGTCGGCGGAGCCTTGGAACGAGACCTCCCACACGCCGCATATACTCTCGGTACTCGTCCCCGTAGCGGTCGAGCATCATGCCTTCCTCCCGCGGCAGGCGGTAGAAGTAGAGGAGCGCGAAGCCCAGCAGCCCCGCGAACCCGAAGACGACGTGATGCACGAGGAGGGGCTGCGCGAGCGTGACGAGCCAGAGCGACGCGTAGATCGGATGACGCACCCACGCGTAGACGCCGTCGCGCACGAGCGGCTGATGCTCCCGCGCGCGCACCGTAGCCGAATAGCTGCGTCCGAGGTCGGCGATCGAGCTCACGTGGAGGTACAGCGCCCCGGCGAGGATCGCGAGGCCGGCCCAACTCGCCCACTCGGGCAGCGAGTAGCGGAACCCGGGGAGCCACGGTCCGAGCGCCAGAAGGGGGAGCACGAGCCCGCCGGCGAGATACGCGGCCATGACGAGCCGCTCTCCGGCGTTCACGCGGTCGTCGATGACCGCCCCGGCGTCCCGTCCCCGCGCCTGCCGGTGCGCGAGGAGTCTCGCGACGACGCGCGCCCCGACGAACAGGACGACGTACGCGAGCGCGAAGAACCGAGCGGTCACGCGTCCGCCCCTCCCGAGGGTCCCTGAACGCGCTTCGCGTCGCGCGCGTCGCGGAGAATCTCGATCCCGCCTTTTACCGCGATCGCCGTGACGGCAACGCCCACGGCAGGTCCGGCCACCGCTGGTCGGTCCAAACGACGAGCCCTCCCACCACCAGCACGCCGCCGCCGGCGACGGACGACGCGCCCATCATCATCGGCCCGACCGGTTCCGACCCGACCACGTAGCGCCGCACGGCGTCGGCGAGCACGCCGGTGGCGAATAGGAGGAGCAGCACGCCGGACGCGGTGGCCGCGGCGCGCTTCCAAGTCGACGATCGGTTCACGGCGAAGAGGCTGATCACGTAGACGGCGGAGTCCGACGCGTTATGGAGCTCGTTCGCGATCAGGGCGCTTGAGTCGGCGCTCACCCCCGCGGCCGTGAGCAGCACCACCAGCAGCAGGTTGAGCGCGAGCACGACGGCGAGGATGCGCCGCTGCTGGGCGGCCCCGGCGTCGCCCCGCGTCAGCGGCGCCGCCCACGCCGCCGGCCGGTGCCGGTGCCGTCGCGCGAGGCCTCTACCGCCCGGCCCGCGGGGGTCACGAGGTACCATTCACTCCACGAGTCCCCGTCCCGCAGGCCGCGCGTCTGTCCGGGCGCGGCGTCGCCGAGGTAGTTGTAAAGGGGTTGGCCGCCGTACGTGACCTGCGTCGCGCCGTCGCTCCGTCGCGCCGCGTGACGGTGCCGAGTAGGGAGGTCCGCACCGCGGTATCGGCCGCGGTCGGCACCCCGCGCGCCAGCACCGGCGGCCAGATCGCCGCGCACATCTCGACGCACTCACCCACCGAACCCGCCTCGAGGAGGTAGACCGCCCTCTCGGCCGCGTCGGTGAGAAACGCGCCGTGCTCCGCGGTCGTGCGGATGCTCAACCGCGTCCCGGACGTCTCTGCGGGCGGGCTCGCGGCGGGTTGGGCCGGGGAGGCGGTCCCCGTTGGCACCGTGGGGGCGGCGGATGGGACTGCGCTCGCGGGCGTTGAGTGGTCACCGCTCTCCCGGGACGCGGGCTATCCCGCTCCCGATTCACGCTCGCACTCCGCGGCCCCCCATACGAGCGCCGCTGTGAGCAGCGCGCCGCCGCGCCGCCGGAACGACTTCCCGATCACCGCAGACACGTGGGCCTCCTCGACGCGCCGAGGCGGAGCGCCGCGCTTTGTCGACGGCGCGGCGTGCGCGGGCATCAGGAGGTCCCTTCCGCGGGCGCGATGGTCGTGGCCGCCGTCGGCACGGCGCCGCCGTACTCGCCGGCGCGGTCCGCGGTCCGCGCCGCCGCCCGCCGCGCGCGTCGGCGCTCGATCGTACCGTACAGCGTCGGCAGCACGAGGAGGGTGAGGAGCGTGGACGTCACCAAGCCCCCGATGACCACCGTGGCGAGCGGCCGCTGCACTTCGGCGCCCGTACCATGCGACATCGCCACCGGGATGAAGCCGATCGACGCGACGAGCGCCGTCATGAGCACCGGACGAAGTCGGGCTCGCGCACCGTCGACCGCCGCGTCGTCCGGTGCTCTCCCGTCGGCGCGCAGGCGCTGGACCGTCGAGAGCAGCACGAGACCGTTGAGCACTGCAACGCCGAAGAGCGCGATGAAGCCGACCGACGCCGAGATGCTCAGGTGCAGGCCACGCAGCCAGAGCGCGAGGACGCCGCCCACGGCGGCGAACGGCAGGTTCACCAACACTAGCCCCGCGAGCGGCCAGCTCCGGAGCGATGCATAGAGCAGCAGGGCGATCAGCGCGATGGACAACGGCACCACGAAGCGCAGCCGCCCCATCGCGCGCTGCTGGTTCTCGAACTGGCCGCCGTAGGTCAGGAACACCCCGGCGGGAACCTTCACGTCCCTGGCGATCTGTGCCTGCACGTCTGCCACGTAGCCGCCGAGGTCGCGTCCGCGCACGTTGGCCTGCACGATCACGAGGCGCTGGGCGCGCTCGCGGCTGATCTGCACGGGGCCCGATTCCATGCGGATGTCGGCCAGCTCGGCGAGCGCGACGCGTGCGCCCGACGCGGACGGTACCGTGATGCTGCCGGTTCCCTCCGGGGTGTTCCGGTACTCCGGAGGGAGCAGGACGACCGCGTCGAGCGTGTAGGTGCCGGCGCCGCCGTCGGTGATCGGCGCGACCGGCTGCCCGCCGACGGCGACGGCCAGCGCCTGCCGCACCTCCGAGACCGGGATGCCATGTCGTGCGAGCGCCGCCCGGTCCATGCGGACCGCCAGATAGCCCTGACCCGTCGTGGCCTCGACGAACACCTCGGCCGTGCCGGACACCTTGCGGATGGCCGCGGCCACGCGCTCGGCCGTCTCCCGGTTCACGTCCGGGTCGTCGCCGAAGACCTTCACCGCGAGGTCCGAGCGCACGCCGGAGATCAGCTCGTCGAGGCGCATCTTCACGGGCTGCGTGAAACCGAAGCCAACGCCCGGGACGCGTTCGTTGAGCCGGTGGTCGAGCTCCTCGATCAGGTCCTGCTTGGTGAGCCCGGGCCGCCATGCTTCGCGCGGCTTGAGCATGACGAAGACGTCGGACTGGTTCACCCCCATCGGGTCGCTGCCGACCTCCGCGCGTCCCATCCGGCTCACGACGGTGGTGACCTCGGGCGTCTCCTTCACCACGCGCTCGATCTCCCGGTGCACCTCACCGGCGAACGAGAGCGAGATGCTCGGGTCCTTCGTGGCCTGCAGCAGGATCGACCCCTCGTCGAGCTCGGGGAGGAACTCGGTGCCGAGCCGGGGCACGAGCAACATGGTCGCCCCGAACAGGGCGACGGCCGTCCCGACGACGAGGGCGGGCCGACGCATCGTGGCCCGCAGCAGGCGCGCGTAGCGGTGATCGAGCCAGTGCTCGATGGCGATGGCGTAGCGGGCCTCGTGGGCCCCCCGCCGGAAGATCCACGTCGCGACCGCCGGCACGGCGATGAGCGCCAGAAGGAGGCTGCCGAAGAGCGCGATGGCCACCGTGATCGCCATCGGCCGGAACATTCTCCCCTCGAGCCCCTGCAGCGTCATGATCGGCACGTACACCAGCATGATGATGAGCACGCCGAAGACGATCGGCCTCCCCACCTCGCGCGCGGCGGCGACGATGCGCCGCGTGGCCTCCTCCCGCGACAGGGCGGCGCGGGGCGGCGCGGCCTCGCCGCCGGCCTCGACCTCGTGCGGATGCGCGTCGTGCACCGGGGCCGGATGCAGCTTGCGGATGAAGTTCTCCGCCATGACGACGGCGCCGTCGACGATCATGCCGAAGTCGATGGCGCCCAGGCTCATGAGGTTCGCCGAGAGGCCGAGCCAGCGCATTCCCAGGAAGGCGAAGAGCAGCGACAGCGGGATCGTCGCCGCCACGAGCAGCGCCGCGCGCACGTTGCCGAGGAAGAGCAGGAGCACGGCGATGACGAGGAAGCCGCCTTCAAGGAGGTTGCGCTCCACCGTGGTGAGCGTGCCCTCGACGAGGTCCGTCTGGTCGTAGTAGGAGGAGAGGACCACCCCCTCCGGCAGCGAGCGGTTGATGTCGGCGACTCGCTCGCGGACGCGGTGCACGACCTCGCGACTGTTCGCGCCGCGCAGCATCATGACGATGCCACTCATCACCTCGCCCTCGGCATCGCGCGACACGGCACCTTGGCGCACCTCGGGTCCGTAGCGCACGTCGGCCACGTCACCGACGAGCACCGGCACGCCGCCCGTGGCGCGGATCACCGACCGGCGGATGTCGTCGGGACTCGCCGCCTGGCCGAGGCCGCGGAGGATGTACTGCTCCTGCGCGTGTTCGACATAGGCGCCGGCAGGCACCTGGCTGTTCGCTTCGACCGCCTCGATGACGTCGCCGATCGAGAGGCCGTAGCTCGCCAGCTTCTCCGGGGACACGACGACCTGTGCCTGGCGCACGAACCCGCCGAACGGGTTGATCTCGACGACGCCCGGCACACTGCGGAGCTGCGGACGGACGATGCGGTCGTGCAGCGTGCGCAGCGCCATCAACGCGGTGTCGCTCCGCCCGGCCTCACCGTGCAGCGTGTCCTCGAGCGTGTAGAGATAGATCTCGCTCGTCGCGCCCGCCATTGGGCCGAGGGACGCCTCGGTGCCCTCGGGGAGCTGGTCGCGGATGCCCTGCAGCCGCTCGTTCACGAGCGTGCGGGCAAAGTAGACGTCCGTGCCGTCCTCGAAGACGACGGTCACCTGGGCGAAGCCGTACTTGGAGATGGAGCGCACCTGCTCGACGCGGGGGACGCCATTGACGGTGACCTCGATCGGGAAGGTGACGAGTCGCTCGACCTCGACCGGTGAGAGTCCCGGCGCCTCGGCGAGCACGGCGACCTGCACGTTGGTGAGGTCGGGGAAGGCATCGACGCGGAGCGTGCGGAACGCCCAGATGCCACCCGCGACGACGGCGAGCACCCCGAGCACGACGAGCACGCGGGCGCGGACTGCCCATGCGATGATGGAGTCGATCATGCGGCAGCCCTCAGTCTTCGTCGACGAGCGTCGCCTTCGCGAGCTCGGATTTGAGGGTGAACGCCCCGCGGACGACGACGCGGTCGTCGGCGTCGAGGCCGCTGACCACGGAGACGCGGCCGCCCGCCGGCCCGGCGCCGGCGACGACGCCCGGCGCTAGCTCGACCGGCCGGCGCTCGTAGGTGCGCGGCCCGACCTCGACGAACACGTAGAGGGCCGACCCGTCGGCGACCACCGAGGTGGCCGGGATCGTGAGCGCCGGGACCGTCGACGTCCCGCCGCCACGAAGGTTCACGGCGGCGAACATGCCCGGCTTGAGCGTGCGGCCGCTGTTGGCCACGGTGATGAGCGCGCGGGCCGTGCGCTTGTCGGGGTCGAGCACATCGCTCACGCGCGTCACGCGCCCCGCGAACGCCGCCTGCGGCGCGCCCGTAACGCGGATGGTGGCACCTTGTCCGACGCGCAGCGCCGGCAGCGCGCGCTCCGGCACGTCGGCCGCGACGTTTACCACCGAGAGGTCCGCGATCTTGTAGAGCGGCGTCCCCGCCTCGACCGCCTGGCCGGCGAGCGCCTGCGCCTCGATGATGCTGCCGGCGAAGGGCGCCGCCACCGGGAGCAGGGCGCTCGGCGTGGCGCTTTCCTCCAGCCGGCGAATGGCGGCCTCGCCGAGGCCGAGGAGGGCGAGCCGCCGGCGCGCGGCGTCGAGCAGCGCCTGCGCTCCGGAGGCATCGGGCGTCTCGCGCAGGAGCTCGAGGCGGCGATGCGCCTGCAGCACGTCGTTCTGCGCGGTCAGATACGCGGGGCTCTGCACGAGCGCCACCGTCTGCCCGGCGCCCACGCGGTCGCCCGGCACGACGAGCAGCCGTTCGAGCCGGCCGCTCGCACGGGGCGAGACGATCGCGACGCGTGCCGGATCGAAGTCGATCTGGCCGGGCACTTCCAGGCCGCCGGACGCCGCGCTCATGCTCTCGAGCGTGGGCACCTCGACGGCGATGCGCGCGGTGCGGAATGCCGCCTCGCCGAGCGTGACGCGGGTGCTCGGACCCGCCTCGCCTTCCTCGCCTGCTTCCTTGCCGCCGTTCTCGCCGGCCTCGGCTCCCTCGCGTGGCGCACCAGCGGGCGCGCGCGCCTCCGCGGACGACGCACTGTCCTCCGGTGTCTTCTCACCGCCGGAGCACGCCGTCGTCAACGCCAGCAGGAGCGAGAGCGCGAGTGCGCGGGCGTGTAGGGGCAGGTCGATCATCCGGCGCACCCGCGGGCGCGTCCCATCCTTGGTGCTATTGGTCATCGGTGGCCCGGCCAGTGCCGGTCTCGGCTTGGGTCGTGGAGAGGGAAGAAGCGGTGACCGGTGACGGCGCTCCCGACAGGAGCTCCGCGAGGGCGGTCAGCGCGTCCAGTGTCGCCTGCGTGCGTTCGATCTCGGCGCGCGCCAGGGCGCGCTCGAAGTCGAGCAGCTCGAGCAGCGAGATGTCCGTCGTGCGATAGGCGGCGAGCGCGCTCTCGCGCTCCTCGCGCGCCGCCTGGAGCAGCGTCGCATCGAAGGTGGCCGCTCGCCGCCTCGCCGCCTCGTAGCGCGCCCGGGCTGCCGCGACCGCGCCCCGCACACTCGTCACCGTCGCGGCGCGCGCGGCGAGCGCGACGGCGGTCTGCTGCTCGGCCGCGGCCAGTCCGGCGCGGTTGGCGCGCGCCACCGTAAAGGGGAGCGTCATGCCGGCCGAGATGACGGGACCGAATGCCGCCCCCTCGTCCCCCTCGGGGCCGATGCGCTGGAGGCCCAGCGAGGCCGAGAAGGCCGGGCGCTGGCGCGCGAGGATGAGCTGGCGTTGGGCGCGCGCCTGCGCGATGCGCGCCTCGGCCAGCTGTACGTCCGCCGCGAGCCCGACCAGCGAGTCGATCGGCGGCGCCTCTGGCAGCCGCAGCGTGAGCACCACCGGGACGACGCGCGCACCGGACCGCCGGACGCCCGAGGCATCGGCGCTGTCGATCGCGTCGCTGGCAGCCCGGATGGCCGCGCTGTCTCCTCCAACGATCGCTACGAGAGCGATTGCGGCCGCCTCGGCTTCGGTCTCGGCGGTCGCGCGATCCGTCTGGACACGGAGGCGTTCGGTCCGCAGCCGCAGCACATCGACGTAGCGCGACTCCCCGACGCTGAACCGGGCGCGTACGGACACCTCAGCCGAGGCGAGCAGCGAGTCCTGCGCGGCCAGTCGCCGCGTGATGCCACGCCATCCGGCGGCGCCATAGAGGGCGCGCGCGGCCGCGGCCAGCGCGCGCCGCTCCTCGATGACGAGCGCCACTCGCGCGACGCGCACGTCGGCCTCGGCAGCCTCGCGCTCGCTGCGGCGTCGCGCGCCGGAGAGGAACTCACGTGACAGGTCGACGCGGGTATTGCCGCGATCGAGCCGGCCATTGCGCGACTCCTCCGACTCGAAGCCGAGCACGGCAGCCGGCGCGAAGCCGACCGCCGCCCTGCGCGCCTCGGCCGCGGCGACTTCCGCGCGTCGCACGACGAGCGCCGGCGAGGCCGAGACGATCGCCGTGCGCACCGGAGCCGGCAGCAGCGTTGCGAGGAGTGAATCCGCGGCGGAGGCAGAGCGGACCTCCTGTGCGTGCAGTCCGCCGGCTCCGAGTAGCATAGCCGCCGCGAGGAGTGCGGTCAGAATCGGAGCGGCTTGCGCTGCACCAGGCGGCGCGTCGTGAGGCCTCGACGAGCATGCGTGCCCACCGACAGGCGGCGGGCGAAGTCGCAGGCGAGGAAACGGATCCACGTGCACGTGACGTCTCTGGGAAGGGGAGTGAAATGATCGCGAAAGCGAGCCAGGCCGGTGGCGCCGGACCGGCATGTACTGGAAGCGGGATGTGGTCGGGTCGCACTCATGACCGCACCGCGTCCGGCGACCATGCGCGTCGAGCCAAAGCGGCCAGCGCGCGGAGCCGGAACGTCAGGACGATCGGCGCGGCTCGCCACATAATCCCATCGGTCGCGACGAGCGCGAGCCGACCGGCCGGCGTCAGCCGAGGTGTGCGAGGGGAGGGCGCAGGTGCAGCTCCAGCACGGGACTGGGCGGCAGCGTGCTGTCGCCGCCGCACGGTGCGGAGGACGAGTCCACGACGGCCGTGCTGGCGAGGTCGGACAGCGCCGAGACCGGGACGGCATTCACGCAGGCGCAGGGCGGCGGCGACACTCCGTGGGGCGCCGCGGGCTGCTCGCGTGAGCCTGGGGCGTTCGCGTCATCGTGGCGGTCGCCGGCAGGCGCGCCTTGACCGATGTCGCGCATCTCGACCCCGCGCACCACGAGGGTCCCGATCGGCCCTGCGTGCGCCGCGCTCGCGAGCTGCGGCCCTCCACAGCATGCCAGCTCGGAGAGCGGCTCGGCGCAGCCGAGCGCCAGCAACCCGAGCAGCAACGCCGCGATGCCCCGCTGGCTCCGACGGAGCCACCGGGCGAAGCGCGAGTGTCGCGGGGTTGCCATGGGATTCACGCGAGCGGGTCTGAAGCGGGCCGTATCGACCAGTTGCGACCGGGATGATCCGCGGGTACGATACTTGAACGTCTGTTCAGTCAAACAGGAACCTACGATGCCCACACCGACTCCGCAATCCCGCCGCACGACCGCCGCCAAGAAGCAGCCAGGGCGCCGAAACGTCCGACCACTCCCGCGTGTGGCTCGGGAAGACAAGTCGGACCTGTGCGAAGTCGAGGTCGTCGACCACGACAAGGTGGCGCGCGCACGCGCGGCGCTGCCCGACCCCTCGACGCTCGTCGACCTTGCCGAGCTGCTGCGAGCTCTCGGCGATCCGACCCGGTTGCAGATCGTCTGCGCGCTCGCGACCGACGACGTGGACGAGCTGTGCGTCTGCGACATCGCGACCCTCGTGAACGTGTCCGAATCGGCGGTGTCGCACTCGCTGCGCACGCTCCGGCAGCTCGGCGTGGTCAAGTACCGCAAGGCGGGGAAGATCGCGTACTACATGCTGGACGACGCCCACGTCGCGCAGCTCGTGCGCGAAGGCGTACGACACATCCAACACGACGAATAGCGGGGCCCACGCGTCCTCGCCTGCTCGAGGCACGCAGCGACAACGACCAGGCGGCCGGCGGCGGCCCGCCGCACGATGAGGGAAGCATCCGTGAGTGAGACCTCGGGGCGTGGAGTGAAGGAGACGGTCGGCACCGTCCAGGCGGGCGACGAGGAGAGGCTGGACGTCCGCGTCGCGAACCTCGATTGCGAGCGCGACGCCGCGAAGATCCAGCGTGCGCTCGGTGACGCGCCCGGCGTGACCGCGCTGACCGTCTTTCCGAAGGCGGCCCAGGTGTCGCTGCGCTTCCGGCCCGATGCGGCGTCCGCGGACGCGCTCAAGGACCGGCTCCGCGACCTGGGCTTCCCGCCGCAGGCCTCCGCGACGCTCCCCGAGACGCCGCGGCCCTGGAAGAACCCCAAGGTCATCACGTCAGCGGTGTCCGGCCTGCTGCTCCTCGTGGGCTGGCTCCTCGCGCGGGCCGGGGCCGCCGAGGGCGTCACGACGGGCATCTTCGTCGCCTCGCTGCTCATCGGAGGCTACTACTTCGGGCGCGAGGCGCTCGAGGAGCTCTTCCTCGAGCGCGAGGTCGGCATCGAGCTGCTGATGACCGTGGCGGCCATCGTCGCCACGGCCATGGGCGAGGCGCTCGAGGGCGCGATGCTCGCCTTCCTCTACTCGATGTCCGAGGCGGCCGAGGGTTACACCGGCGAGAAGACGCGCGCCGCCGTGAAGGCACTGATGGACCTCGCGCCCAAGACGGCGCTGGTCCGCCGTGGCAGCACCGAGACCGAGATCCCTGTCGAGGAAGTCCGCGCTGGCGACGTCTTCATCGTGCGCCCCGGCCAGTCGATGCCGACCGACGGCGAGGTGCTCGTCGGCCAGTCAAGCGTGGATCAGGCGCCCGTCACCGGCGAGAGCGTGCCGGTGGAGAAGGCGGTTGGCGACACCGTCTTCGCAGGCACGATCAACGGCGAGGGCTCGCTCGAGGTGCGGGCGACCAAGGCGTTCGCCGAGAATACGATCGCGCGCGTCATCCACATGGTTGAGGAGGCGCAGGAGCGGAAGGGCTCGAGCGAGCGCTTCATCGAGCGCTTCGGCAAGCGGTACAGCCCGGCCGTCCTCGCGATCGGCATCCTGATGGCGGGGCTGCTGCCGATGATGGACGCGATGACCTGGAGCGAGGCGATCACCCGGGCGACGGTGTTCATCGTCGCCGCCGCGCCGTGCGCGCTGGTCATCTCCATTCCGATCACGCTGGTCGCGACGCTTGGCACGGGCGCGCGAATGGGCGTGCTCATCAAGGGCGGCGTCTTCGTCGAGGAGCTGGCGAAGGTGCGCGTCGTGGCGTTGGACAAGACGGGTACCATCACGCACGGCGCACCCGGCGTCATGGACGTGCTCGCGCTGTCCGGCGCGACCCTGCCACCGGAGCGCGTGCTCGCCGTCGCCGCGGGAATCGAGTCGCGGAGCCAGCACCCTCTCGCCCGCGCCGTGATGCGACACGCGGAAGCGCAGCGCGTCGCGCCCGCAACGATCGCCGAATTCCGGTCGCTGACCGGTGCAGGCGCCGCGGCACGGGTCGAGGGCATCGAGGGTGAAGTGTTCGTCGGCAGCCCGGCGCTTTTCGAAAGCGAGTTGGGTATCTCGCTCGCGCACGCGGCGAGCGATATTGCGCGGCTGCAGGGGGCCGGCAAGACGGTCATCGTCGTCGGCGACGCCCGGAGTGCCTGGGCGCTGCTCGCGATTCGCGACAACGTGCGCCCGAACGCGGCCGCAGCCATCCGTGCTCTCCACGAAATCGGCGTTCGGACAGTGGCGATGCTCACCGGTGACAACCCCCGGACGGCGCAGGCCATCGCGCGCGAGGTCGGCATCGACGAGGTGCATGCGGACCTCAAGCCGGAGGACAAGGCGCGCATCATCCGGGAGCTGAGGGCGCGAAACGGGCACGTACTGATGGTAGGCGACGGTGTGAATGATGCGCCGGCCCTTGCAGAGGCCACGGTTGGCGTGGCGATGGGTGCGGCCGGGACCGACGTCGCGCTCGAGACGGCGGACGTCGCGCTCATGGCGGACGACCTGGAGAAGCTCGTCTACGCGCTACGGCTCGCGCAGCGCAATCAGCGCATCGTGCGACAGAACCTCGCGCTCTCGATCGTGGTCATCGCCGTCCTCGTCGTGGGCGCGGTGCTCGGCAGGTTCACACTTCCGGTCGCGGTGCTCGCCCACGAGATGAGCGAGTTCATCGTGATCGCGAGCGGGCTGCGGATGCTGCGCGCGTAGGGTGCGCATGCGGGCGGAAGACCAACCCAAGCGGGCCCGGGCGGAGCTGGCACCGTGATTCCCTACATCGAGCAACCATCTGTCAGCATTGGCCCGCTCACGATCCACGCCTTCGGCGCGATCGTCGCCGCGGCGGTGTACGCGGGGCTCGCAATCGGCGCGCGGCGGTTCACCGGGCTTGGCCTCGACCGCGCCCTCGGAGAGCGCCTCGCGTGGTGGGCGGTCGTCGGCGGCTTCCTCGGCGCGCACCTCTTCTCGGTGCTCTTCTACTTCCCGCAGAAGGTGGCCGCGAACCCGCTCTTGCTCTTCAAGCTGTGGGAGGACATCAGCTCGTTCGGCAGCATCCTGGGGGGCATCCTCGGCATCTGGCTTTTCTTCCGGCTCAGGGCCCGCAGCATCGACACGCTGACACGGCTGGCGTACCTCGACGTGGCCGCGTTCGTTTTCCCCGTGTCGCTCATGATTGGGCGCATTGCCTGCAGCCTCGCGCACGACCACCCGGGGACGGTGACCGACTTCCCCCTCGCGGTGAGCCTCGAGAGCGCTCCGGCCCGCTCATACATGGAGGGCGTCTACGCCGACGCGGGCCGGGGAGCAGAGCTTCCCCCGCTCGACGTGCTCGCGACGCTTGGCTTCCACGACCTCGGCTGGTACGAGTTCCTCTTCCTCGCGGCCACCGTCGTGCCGACGATGCTGCTGCTCGACCGACGGTCGAGGAGACCGGGATTCTTCCTCGCCGCGTTCATCGTGCTTTACATGCCCGCGCGCTTCCTGCTCGACTATCTTCGTGTGAGCGATGTGCGCTACGCGGGGCTCACGCCCGCGCAGTGGGGGGCCTTGGTCGTGCTCGCGGTGCTGGCCGTGATCGTGACGTCGGGCCGGTGTCGAGTCGCGATGCCCACGGGTGGCCGAGACGGCGTGCCTACCGCGTCACCTGCGGACCATGCTCCCGCGCACGCCGCGGGTCGGGGGCGCGCATGACCCTGCGTGCGTTCGATGGTGCGACCAAGGGTTCGGTCGTCCCACGCCTAACATGGGCTGCGCTCCGCCAACGTTACGTACATGGAGCCAGGGAGATTCGCCGCGGTGTGGTGTCTTCTCGAGAGCACGACGCTGGCGTACTTCGCCTTCAAGCACCCCGAGAAGCTCGCGTCCATGGGTCAGAAAGCGGAGACGAAGAAGCGACTGTTCGCCGAAGCTTTGGCGAGCGTCGCCTCGAAACGATGCCAAGACTGCTCAAGGAGCTGCGGGCAACGGACGACTTCCTCCCCGGACGACGTAGGCCTTACAGAAAAGCGGTGCCACTTAAGGGGCCGATCGTCCAACTCACGCGAACCGGGTTCGGCGTACGCGCTTTCTCGGTCTCTAGCGACGATGCTGTCACCATGTCTTTTCGGCGTTAGGGGATGAACTCTCCGGAACGCTCCCCGTCACGCGCCGATCGGAGGTGACTGGGTGGCTCTCGCGGAGGTCTTCTGTGGTATGACGAACTGGAGTCCTGCTTCCACCTCTGAGTACCTGGGCTCCCTTGCGTACGCTCTGTGCGTTGCGGCACTCATGACGGCCCCTGCTACGGCGCAGGGGACAAGGGTTTCTGCGCTTGTGGCAGCGGAGGTCGGCAACGTGCAGGTGGCGGGCCCGTTTGCCGG
>JADYYN010000191.1 GCA_020853635.1 Gemmatimonadaceae bacterium | reverse complement strand
TCGCGTTCACCATCATGGACGACACCGATGTCTCGACGGTCGAGAACGTCGGACCCGTCTATCGGTTGTTGGACGCGCTCGGCATGCGGACCACGAAGACCGTCTGGCCCTTCGGCTACACCGAAGGGCCGTCGAACTTCCGCGACTCCGATACCCTCGAGGACCCGGCGTACGTGGAGTTCGTGCGGTGGTTGGCCTCGCGAGGCTTCGAGATCGCCTATCACGGCGCGACGATGGAGAGTTCGCCGCGCGAGCGCACCTTGCGGGGACTGGATCGCTACCGCGAACTCTTCGGTGGCGTGCCGCGGGTGTACGCGAACCACGCCTACAATCAAGAGAATCTCTACTGGGGTGTGGAGCGGCTCGACGACCCGTTCCTCCGGGCACTCTACGCGCGCACCGAGGGGCGCCCGTCCGGTTACTACGACGGCCATCGGCCCGACTCGCCCCGCTATTGGGGCGACCGCTCGACGGCGATCCGTTACGTGCGCAATCTCACGTGCGCGGACATCAACACGCTTAAGTACAATCCGTCGATGCCGTACCACGACCCGCGACGGCCGGCCGTGGACCGCTGGTTCTCGGCGTCAGATGCGGAGAGTGTGACCGAGTTCAACGCGCTCGTCACCCCGGAAGCCCAGGATCGGCTCGAGCGCGAGGGCGGGGTGTGCATCATCGCGACGCACTTGGGAAAGGGCTACGCGCGCGACGGCACCGTGCATCCGACCACCAAGGCACTGCTCGAACGGCTCGCCGCGAAACCGGGATGGTTCGTGCCGGTGGACCAGCTACTCGACTTCCTCGCCGCGCAGCGCGGAGGTGCGAGCACGCTCCCGGCGAGCGAGTGGCGTGCCATGCAGTGGCGCTGGGCTTGGGACTTGCTGGCGCGCAATATCGCGCGCCGTGTCGGACGCTGACTCCGACGACTACCGCTGTCGCACTGCCCCGGACGCCGGCACGGACGCCCTCGCGGAAGTCGTCGCGGAAGCCGTCACGGCGCGATTCGCTCCGATGGTGTCGGCTGCGATGAGCGGCGTGATGCGCTGCTCGATGTAGGCCGCCAGGAGTTCGTTGCCCTTCGGCGTCAGGTGACAGTAGTCGGTGAAGATCTGGCCCTGGCTCTCCCCGTAGATCCGCGTCGCGTCGATGTAATGACCGCCGGCGCGCGTGACCACCTTCGCGAGCGTGTCATTCACCCACGGGACCGCCCGCTGCATCATCGCTTCGTAGTTCGGGCGATACGAGTTGACGTTGTACTCGAACAACTGCTGCTCGATGCCCGTGAGCGACTTGCGGCCGCGTTCCATGATCAGCAGCGGCTGATGGATTTCCACCGGAATCACACCGGCATCGCTTGTCATGCGCACGTAGCGGCCGATCATGGTCATGGGCCCGCGGGCGAACACGGACTGCAGGTTCGCGAGGTCCTTGTCCACATCGATGGGGCTGCGGGTCGGCCGCGAGAAGAGGCCGCCGAGCTTCCGTGCCTCACGTGTCATCACGTGCACGAACGCGCTCTTTCGGTACAACCACCAGAAGTTCTGGAAGACCAATGCGCCGAACGTGGGTTCGCCCATGATGCGGGCGGATTGCTCGCCATAGGCGTAACTGGCGAACTGATTGTGTGATGGATCGAACCAATAGAAATCGTTGAACCCGTCCAGGAAGAGGATCATGTCCGGGTCGTAGCTGAGCACCTGCTGATTCAGATAGATCAGGTTGTGATGCGTCCACGTACTCGTGATCGCCGCGTTGATCACCTCGATCTTCCGGTCCGGGAACCGGGCCTGCAGCGACTTCTCCAGGTATGCGTCGATGGTCTGATCGTTGGGAATGACCGCGAACTCGTCCTGGATGTGCGTCCAGAGCCCGCCGAGCCCGTACGCGGTGGAGGCACCCATGAGGAACACGCGATAAGTCCCGGGAGCCTTCTCGCGGCTGATTTCGGCGGAGCGTCGGAACCCCATCGAGTTGTGCTGAATCCCCCGTGTGTCGACGAAGTTCGGCGTGGGGACGATGTTCTTGTACGGGTCGAAGGCGTACTGCAGGAGATGTTCGCCGTCGTAGCCGCGGGTGGCCTTGAGATAGAAGTGCGCGCTGACTTCGAGAATGACGGCGAAGACCCCGAGCAGGACCGAGGTGAAGAGCAGGACCTTCCACGCGGGAAGTGCTGGGGTCGAGCGGGACTCGGTGGGGTTCGTCATGGGATGCGTGTGGGAGCCGGGCGAGGCCTACCGGAGGACAGCGCGGTGAGCCGATACTCGGTCTGACGGCAGGAATCAGACCGCAGCACCGCTCGCGGCAGAATCTAGCGACCACGTCGCGCACGGAGTGACCCGGTCGGCCGGTCGGACGTCCTCCGCCTCACGGGCGGCTTCCAACGAAGGAGACTGTCGTCCCCTATCACAACATGACGCATGTGATGACGACCTGAACTCCTCCCCCGTCCGGGGTATAGCAGTCGGTGTACCTCCCGTTCGGCGAATATTCGGTCTCCGTCGCTCCGCTCCGGTGAATTGCGTTACCGGTTTATGACTTGACGGTGCTGGGTACAAGACCTAACCTGACCGAAGGGTATGGACTGCCGCCGAGCCAGCCTTCGACGTGGTCGAAGGCGCTACGGCGGCGATTTTGTCCGCGGGATGATTCCGTGGCGGTGGCGCGAAGTGTGCAGCAGCTGGGCAGAGCGACTTCCTTAAGCGCGTGGAGTACGGATGCGAGTTTTTCGACATCAAGCGGCGAAGTGGGCCATCGCGATCCTCGTAGTCGGGGCCGGGGCTGCCTGTACGGATGCGGTCACCCAACTGCTCAACGATCTGGGGATCATCTCGGTCAAGATCGACCCCAAGGTCGTGACGCTCGATATCGGTGAAACGCAGGTCTTCCAGGTGGACGTCGAACTCGCCGACACCACGGACACGCTGCCGACGCCGGTGTTCACGTCGTCCGCCGGTGCGACGATCAACGCGGCGAACCGGACATACACTGCGCCGCTCACCCCCGGCGTGGACACGGTCGTCGTGGGCTTCGACTCCACCACGGTCCGCGACACGGCCTACATCACGGTCGTAGCCGCGCCGCCGCCGCCGCCCCCCCCGCCCCCGCCGCCGCCCCCGCC
>JADYYN010000190.1 GCA_020853635.1 Gemmatimonadaceae bacterium | reverse complement strand
GGTGCTGGCGGCGGAAGGGGCAGAGCGGCGCTGATCTCAGACGCCGCCCGGCTTACTCCGGCGCCGGCGCCCCGAACGCGCCCCACTCCTCCTTCGACGGCCCGTACACGCCGGACACCTTCAACCCCGCCTGCCGCATCAGCACGGTCATCTGCCCGCGGTGATGCGCCTCGTGCCGGATGAGGATCGACAGCGTCGTCCCCTTCTCCCACATGTCACCGTACATCTCCGTGCGCTCGGCGAGTGCGGCGTCGGTCCACTGCTTGGGGAGCTGCTCCACGAGCGACGCGCTCGCGCGGCGATAGCCGTCGGCGATCGCGGCGGCACTTGTGGGCACCGGCTCGTGCTCGCCCGGACCGGTGAGCTGGAGTCCTGCCTTGCCCATCATCTCGGGGATGGTCTGCGCGATGTGCCACGCCAACCGGCCGAGTGTGCGGCCGCCTGGGTACACCGGCTGATGGAGCGAGGCATCGGTGAGTGTGTCGAGCAGGGCCTGCGTGGACGTGGATTCGTGCGCCCACGCGGCTTGGAATGCGGCGAGTGTGGTGAACATGGGTGTGTCGTGGTGAGTTACATCGCGTAGAAGAACGCTTCGTGGACGATCTGGCCGTTCTTCACCGTGTACAGTCCCATCTCCTGCATGCGGAATCGCTGGCCGCTGGACTTGAGGGTCACGTCGAAGTCGAACCCGACGATGAACTGATCCCCCTGGGCCAAGGACCGGTCACGTTGGCGCTGTGCACCTCGTGATTGTCGACCCACCATTGGCCCTTGGCCAGCACGGCGTCGCGGCCGACGCTCTCGCGCGACATGCCCTCGGGCCCACCCGACTCGACGCTCACCACGTCGGTGGCATAGAGAGTCCTGATGGCGTCGTGGTTGCGTCCCTCTCGGCAGAGCTGCACGAGGGTGTTGGCGATCTCCAGCGTGGTCATCGATGTGCACCGGGAAGGGGGTGTTTGCCGCGACGATACGATTGCTCGCCGCATACAAGGATGCCGACACTCAGCCACATCGCGCTAGCCTCGGCACATGCCCCATTGCGTCCCCCGCCGAGCCGAGCGTACCGTATGGCCATGCCCGTCCACGTGCCTGATCTCGACTGGACCGTCGACCGCGCGCTCGCGCTGCCGAGCGACGGGAATCGTTACGAGGTGCTCGACGGCGAGCTGTTCGTGACGCCGGCGCCGAGTTGGGATCATCACGCGATCCTGGCGAGCCTGTATGATCACCTCGTCGGGTATGTTAGGGGCAATCAGATCGGCTGGCTTCGTTGGTCTCCTGCCGACATCGTGTTCTCCCCGCGTCGTCTGCTGCAGCCCGACCTCTTCGTAGTGCCTTGGCGCGACGGCGGGGCGCCGCGCGACTGGTCCGACGTCACGACCCTGCTACTCGCCATCGAAGTCCTCTCGCCCAGCACCGCGCGCGCCGATCGGCATCGCAAGCGCGTCATCTACCAGGAACAAGGCGTGAGCGAGTACTGGATCGTCGACGGCGACGCACGGCTGGTCGAGCGCTGGCGGCCGACCGACGTGAGGCCGGAGATCCTCACTGACACGCTCGACTGGCAGCCGCGCGCAGCACTCGCACCACTACGGATCGATGTGTCTCGGCTGTTCGACGTCGCGACCGGCTGACCGCTGCAGGTTCAGCGGATCGCTGCCCTGAGCCCCAGCAACACCGTCCGCCCCGGCACGATCGTCACGTTGTCAGGTTCACCGCGCTGCACATCGAGCAGGTTCTCGCCGGTGAGCGTGAGCGTGGTGGACGCCCAGAGTTCCCGCGTCACGCCGGCGCGCAGTCGCGTCACGCCGTCGTATTTGCGCCAGTAGCCGCGCAGCTCCGCACCCGCCAGCCGCACGAAATCCCCATCGAAGTTCGCATAGGCCCGCGCGAGCTCCACGCGATCGTACTCGATCCAATCACTCGCGCGCGCGGCGCCGACGGTCACCGACCAACGCCGTGCGTTCCAGCGCACATCGGCGCTCGTCGTCACACGCGGCACGCCGAGCATGCGATCGCCCTCGCGCAGGTCACCGGTGTAGCGCGCGGCGAGTTGCTGCACACGACTCTCCGTCACGCTGAGTGTGCTACGCAACGTGAATCGTCCTGCGTGGGCCTTCGCCGCCAGCTCGATTCCGTGATTGTCGATCGCACCCACGTTCTGATACTGGAACGTGAGAAAGCGCCGGCCGAGTCGGCCAGTGTCGGGGATGGCGACCTGTTGGATGAGTCCCGTCGCGCGTTGATCGAACGCGGTCGCCTGCAGTGAGAAGTGCTGCCCCACGTACAGATCGAAGCCGCCCTCGACACCCGCCTGCTCCTCCGGTGCGAGTGAGGCGAGTGCCACCGTTGCGGTGGCGACGGCGCGCAATCCGCCCTGCACGCTGAGGCGGTTGGCCGTGCGCGGCGCACGCATACCGCGACCGTACGAGGCGCGCCACTTGAGTGTGGTCTTGCCGTGGTCGGTCACCACAGCAGCACCCACCAACGGCAACGTCGTGTAGCGCGTGCCGTTCACGAACGCGTCACTGCGCTCCACGCGTACGCCGGCGGTGAGGAAGAAGCGATTGCGGAATGCGAGATCACCCTGCCCTGCCACGCCGGTATTGGTGAGCCACTGAACGGGATCGAGGCCCGGCACCGGGCGAATCACACCACCCACGCCGCGGAATGTCGGCACCGGTGAGGATTCGCGGAGCGCGGCGTGCTCCAGTGCGAACGTCCACGTGCCGTGACTCCGCGCGGTGAACGGCACCCGCGCCACACTCGACGCGCGCACGGAGTAGCGATCCGCGCGGCCGCTCGAGGCGCGCAGCACGGAGTCAGTCACCGACGGGAATGGCGTGAGTTCGTTGGTGACGTTGCTCAGTGAGTAGCCATCGACACCGGCCACGAGCTGGTGGGTCCAGCGTTCGCTGCCCGCCGAGCGCAAGGTCGCGCCGAGTGTGTATTGGGTGACCGACTGCGCTTGCGATTGCACCGTGGGATTCAGCACACCCGAGTCGCCGATGGCCAATGCGGAATCCGTGAGGAACGGATTGCTGCCCGCGCCGAGGCGTTCAGTGAGGAATCGTCCCGTGAGCCGGAACGATGTGTTGCCGGTAATCCACCGCGCCGACCCGTTCGCACGCACGTAGCCCGCGTCGGCACCCGGATACAGCGCGCCGACTGTGCCTGCCGTGACTCCCAGTTGCGCCGCTCGCGCCGCATCACCACCGCGCACGTTGATGCCATACTGTTGCCAGAACGCGTCTTGCGGTGAGAACGCGGTGTTGGCGACGCCGGTGGTGCTGCGCACGCGCAGTCGGGCGGCGTTGGGGCCGCGGCCCTCAGTACGCGTCACGAGATTG
>JADYYN010000189.1 GCA_020853635.1 Gemmatimonadaceae bacterium | reverse complement strand
TCCCGTGCTCCGTCTCAGCGGCGCCGGCGTGGTGCTGGCGGAGGAGTTCACGGAGCTGTCGGGGCTGCGCGAACTGCGCGACGGGCGAGTGCTGGTGACGGATGTGCGGGAGGGGCGGCTCGTGGTGACGGACTTCAAGGCCGGCACCGTCCGACAGATCGGTCGTAAGGGGAGCGGACCCGGCGAGTACCGCCAGGTCGCACGAATCTGGGCGCTCGGTGGCGATAGCACGTTGGTGAAGGAACCCTACGCCCCGCGCTGGATGATGCTGGTGGGCGACAAAGTCGTGGCGACCATCGGCGCGTCCGATCCCGCGCTCACGGCGGTGGCGATGGGACCGCTGCAAGGAAGCGACGCGGTGGGTCGTGTCTACGCGACCACGCTCGCGAAGAACGCGCGTGGCGTCCCGTCGATCGAAGATCCGCTGGTCCTGATCCGAGTCGATCGCCGCAGCGCGCGCGTGGACACGATGGCACGCCTGCAGCACGAGGAGCTCTGGAAGCGGGGCGCTGGACTGGCGACGCCGCCCATGGCGGAACGTGCGGCCGGTGGTGTGCCGAATGCACCGAAGCGCTACAGCATCGCGTTGATGGCGCCGGACCAAGTCGCGGTCTTCGCCGACAGTTGGGTGGCAATCGCGCGCCCGGATCCGTATCGCGTCGACTGGTGCCGGCCCGACGGCCGCTGCACCGAGGGGAAGCCGCTGGGGTACGAGAAGCCCGCCATGACGACGCAGGAGAAGCAGGCGTATCTCGACGCAGCGAAGATCACGCACAGCTGGCCTCCCACGACGAAGGTGGATGAGACCGCGAACTGGCCGTCCTATGTCCCACCGTTCGCGTCGCCGAGCGGGATCGACGGCAGTGCCGTGCTCGCCATGCCTGACGGGCGCGCGATGGTGGCACGTCTGCCCAGCGCCGCCGCGCGGATGCATCGCTATGACATCGTGTCACGCGCTGGCGTGATCGAGGCGCAGTTGCAGTTGCCGCTGCAGGAGCGCGTCGTCGGCTTCGGCGCCAAGACGATCTACGTGAGTGTGATCGATACGGACGGGGTGCAACGGCTGCGCCGGCACGCATGGCCGTGACGCCCTGCGGCTTGCCTCGGTACGCCGAAAGGACCAAGCTTCTGCGGCGTCGCGTCCGACGTCCCCGCGCTCCCAGCCCCGAGTCAGGTCATGCACGCCGACGTCGCCGCAGTCAGTCGCACTCTAGGTGAGACCTATCTGATCGAGCGCGAACTCGGTCGGGGTGGCATGGGGACCGTGTACCTCGCACGCGATCGACGGCTCGACCGTCCCGTCGCCCTCAAGGTGTTGCCGCCGGAGTTCGCATCCGTCGCCGACCTCCGCGAACGCTTCCTGCGCGAAACCCGACTCGCCGCTGGGTTCTCACACCCGAACATCGTCCCGGTGTTCGCGGTCGAGGAGTCGGACGAGGTGCTGGCGTTCGCCATGGGATTCGTCGAAGGCGAATCGCTCTCGGCGCGCGTCACCCGCGACGGCCCGCTCTCGCGCCGAGACACGGTGCGATTGCTGCAGGACGTCGGGTACGCGCTCGCCTACGCGCACGGACGTGGCGTCGTGCACCGCGACATCAAGCCCGACAACATCATGATCGAACGCGCGACCGGTCGTGCGCTGGTCATGGATTTCGGCATCGCGCGGGCGATCACGCCGGTCAACGAGGCTGCAGGGCTCACACGCATCGGTGAAGTGGTGGGGACGCCGGAGTACATGAGTCCGGAGCAGGCGACCGGCGACACCGTCGACGGGCGCTCGGATCTCTACTCGCTCGGCTTGGTCGCGTGGTTCGCGACCACCGGTCGCACGGCGATGATGGGAGAAAGCACGCAGCGGATCCTCGTGCGGCAACTCACCGAAGCGGTGCCCTCGGTCACGACGTTCCGGACCGATCTGCCGAAGGCCCTCAGCGACGTCATCGACACCTGCTGCGCCAAAGAACCCGCGGCCCGTTTCCAGACCGCCGAAGCCCTGGTCGAAGCGCTCGACGCGACACAGCTCGCCACGCCGGAGATCCCCGTCGCGATACGATTGCTCGCGCCGGAGCTCTCGACCGCGAGCACCCGGGCGGTCGTGGCATTCGCGCTGCTGCTCAATGGGACCGGCATGGTCCTCAGCAACGGCAACGGCAACATGCTGGCGATCGGCGTGATCGTCTTCGCGATGTTCTGGGTGGGTCTCGTGACGGCGTTGCGCGAGGTCGGACGTTTGCGTGGCATGGGGTTCGATGTGGCCGAGATCCAACGGCTGCTCGCGCTCACCCTCGCAGAGCGCGACGAGGAGCGCGCGCGACGTGCGACGGACGTCACCCTCGTCAAGCGGCGTACCACGCGAATGTGGATCTCGGCGGGGCTCGCGATCTGGTTGGCGAGCCGCATCGTCACCATCCGGTTCGGCGACGAAGTGTCCGTGCGTGGTGAGATACAAGGCACGGCGCAGACCATCATGTTCTTCGCGTCGTTGCTCGGGCTGGCCGCGGCGATCACGGTCCTCGTTTCCAGCCCGTTCCGCCGGACGGTCGCGGAACACTTGTTCAGCTTCTTCTGGCTGGGGCGGCTCGGTCGGATGCTGCTCTCGATCCGCGGTCCGCGCGCCTCGGCAGCTGATGGTGCAGCCAGTTCGACACGCGTCACGGCTGCGTCCTCGAAGCGAGTGGATACCGACGTCTCGCTCGCTGGCGAGGTCGCCGCGCTGCGCGATCGGGTGGATGCGCTGGAGCGCCGTCGGTAGACGCGCTCTTCCGCCGCGTCCGTTTTCTGCCCATGCTTTCTCCCATGGACCGTCGATACTTCCTCCAGTCTCTCGCCGCGGCGACCGCCGCGTGCACCTCGCTCCCCGGGCTCGCTCAAGACGACGCCGCGCGCGCCAGCGCGTCCGCGCGTCGCCGCGCCGGCCGACTCGGCCTCGAGCTCTACTCAGTGCGCACCGCGATGCGCGCCGACCCGGAGCGGACCATGGCCGCCGTGCGGGCCATGGGCTATGACGACGTGGAGTTGCTCTGGTCGTTCGGCAACTTCGGTCGCACCGCAGCGCAGGTACGCGCCACGCTCGACAGCACGGGCCTCAAGGCCCCGTCGTGCCACATGGCCCCCGATGTGCTGCTGAAGGATTGGAGCAAGTCGTTGGAGATGGCACATGTCATCGGCCAGCAGTATCTGATCGTGCCGTCGCTGCCGTCCGAGACCAACACCTCACTCGACGCGTGGAAGCGCTGGGCCGATCATTTCAACACGGCCGGTGCCGAGGCGCGGAAAGCCGGGCTCTGGCTCGCGTTCCACAATGAGCCCAACCACCAGAAGCCCATCGATGGCGTGGTGCCGTACGACGTGTTCATCGAGCGCACAGATCCGTCGGCGGTGCGGCTGCAGCTCGACACCGGCAACATGCTCATGGGCGGTGGTGATCCGTTCGCGTATCTCGCCAAACATCGTGCGCGCTACTGGTCGTTCCACTTGAAGGACGTGGTCGCCGATCGCAAACACGATGTCGACCTCGGGCAGGGCATCATGGACGTGCCGCGCTTCCTGCGCGAGGTCGGGGACTTCACGGACAAGCCGCTGTTCGTGGAGCAGGAAGGGTCCGCGGACGCGATGGAGAGCGCGCGCAAGAACGTGCTGTTCATGCGCGCGGCTGGGTACTAGAACCGCATCGTCGTCGCACGTGAGTGATCCCATCGAGCCGATGATCGACTTTCGCACGCACACGCGGGAGGATCTCATCGCGTTCGTGTTCGATCACCCGGCCGCCGCCGAGTCGGACGACCAAGGTGGTCCCGCGTGGTTCTGGGACGATCGGGAGTTCGACATCGACCCGGAGCATCATCTCGCGTTGGTGGCCGCGATGCTCCGCGACGCGGGGTCCTTGAGGACGCGATTCTCTCCCGCACAGATCGAGCAAGGGTTGTGGTTCCTCTTCGGTCCGGCGGGCAACGAATGGTTCGGCTGGCCGCTGGCGCGACGGGAGACATCGGATGATCGCATCGTCGATGTCATCACTTCGCTCCACCCGCTCTATGCGGACCTCCTGCAGCATATCGAGACCGATACGGCAACCTTCATGCTCTGGGATCTGTTGCTCGAATGTCTCCTGAGCCCTGATGACCCGGACGCCGCACGGCAACGGCTCGTGCGCGAGACCAGTCTACCGGTGCTGGAGAAGATCTTGGCCCTCGATTCGACCGAGTGCCAGTACGCGGCATTGCACGGACTCGGCCACCTCCGGCACGAAGCCACTCCTGAGGTCGTGCGGGGCTTCCTCGCGTCACGCGCGGGATTGGAGCCCCGACTGCGCGCCTACGCCGAGCAGGTGCGCGACGGGCGTCCGGTGCTCTGAGGCCTGCTGGGATGCAAAAGGGGCGCCCGCATGGGCGCCCCCCTCACATCTCCCATCTGCCATCTCAACTACGGCCGCGCCCCACCCGGCGGCGCCTTCTCGACGTTCAGTTCGTCGACGTTCGCATTCCACCGCGTGTCGCCGAGCAGATGCCGCACGAAGTACTCCGCGCGCAACCAGTGCCAGTAGTCGCTCATGTTCCCGTAGCCGTGACGCTGGCCCGGGAAGATGAAGAAATCAAAGCGCTTGTTGGCCTTGATGAGCGCGTCGGCCATGCGCAGCGTGCCAGCCGGATGCACGTTGTTGTCGATGTCACCGGTGGTGAGCATCAGGTGACCCTTCAGGTTCGCCGCGAGCTGCGAGTTGCGCTCGATCGCGTACTCGAACGTGATGGTGTCGCCCTTCTGCGTCTGCTTCACGCCGTGGTGCTTCTCCGACCAGTTCAGGTTGTACACGTCGTTCTCATGGTTGCCTGAGGACGACACGGCGACCTTGAAGAAGTCCGGGTACACGAGCATCGCGGCGGTCGACATGAAGCCGCCGCCCGAGTGGCCGTAGATGCCCACGCGATCCAGATCGATGAACTTGTGCCGGTCGCCCAACTGCTCGGCCGCGACCTTCTTGTCCTCGAGGCCGTAGTCACGCAGGTCGCCGTAGCCGTAGTTGTGGTACCACTTCGAGCGATCCGGGTGGCCACCGCGGTTGCCGATGGTGATCACCACCATGCCGAACTGCGCGAGCGAGACCTCAGAGGCACTCGACGCGAACGCCTTCGCGACCGATTCCGTCTGCGGGCCAGGGTAGACGTACTGCACGATGGGATACTTGCGCGTCGAGTCGAAGTCGAACGGCTTGTACATCACGCCATAGAGGTCGGTGATGCCGTCCGCTGCCTTGACGGTGAAGGGCTCGGGGAACTTGAAGCCTGCCTCGACCAACTTCGAGAAGTCCGCTGTCTCCAGATCGAGGATCTTCCGGCTGGTCGTCACATCGTGCAGCGTCACCGCCGGAACGGTGTTCACACGAGAGAAGGTGTTCACCGCGAAGCGATTGGATTCGCCCAGCGTGGTCGCGTGATCGAAGTTGCCCGGGTTGAGCAGGGTCAGGCCCGATCCGTCGAGCCCGACGCGGTACGCATGACCGTAGTACGGGTCCTCACCCTTTTCCCGGCCGTTGGCCGCGAAATACACGAGCCCGCGCGCCTCATCGATGCCGGCGACGCCGCTCACATGGTAAGGGCCTTCCGTGAGCCGGTTCTTGAGCTTGCCGTCCTGCCCGAAGCGATATAGGTGCGCCCAGCCATCGCGCTCCGACCACCAGAGCAGATCACCCGACTTGAGCATCTCCAGCCGCTGATGCTCGACATACGTGTTGAGCCGTTCCTCGATGACCACGCGCACCTCGCCCGTCGCCGCATCGGCCACGAGCACGTCGACCTTGTGCTGGTCGCGGCTGCGCCGCCACATCCAGACCTGATTGGAGTTCTCGGCGAGCCACAGCGCGCGCGTGGGCTCTTCGCTATCCGGATAGTTGAACTGCCGAGCGGTGAAGAGACCCATGGTCTGGTCCTTGAAGCCCGCGGCCTTGATCATGACCATCTGGCTGGCCGCGAGGTCGAACACGCCCACCTCCGGCTGGCTCACATTGGTCTCGCCAGGCATGTCATACTTGTACGTCTCGAGCTGCGGCCGCTTGTTGCCCACCGAACGGATGACCCAGAGGTCCCCCACCTTCCGCTGGTCGCTGCGCTGCGCCGTGAAGCGCTTGGAGTCGCGCGACCAGGTGATATTGGCGCGCTTGCGGCGGTCCTTCGCCTTCTCGGCCTCGTCGTCCGACATGTTGAAGTTGTTCTGCATCCAGCTGTAGTGCTCCTCACCGTTGGTCGTGAGTTGCACCTCTTGTACTTCGACCCGCCAGTCCGCGCTGTCCGCGGCCGCGCCGGTCTTCCCGCGCCGCGCGTCGAGCACCTTCTGGTACTCGGCCTTGGTGATCTTGTAGAGGTTGTGCTTGCGGCCGTAGACGATGGTCTGGCCGTCCGGCGACACACTTGCCCACTGCGGGTGGTTGTCGGGGTGCTTCCAGTCCGGGATCTCGGTCAGGGTCTGCGTGGCGATGTCGTACTTGAAATGCCAGACCTTCTTCTTCGGACGCGCGGGCCGTCGCGCAGCCTGACCGCCCTGCTGATTGCCGCGCTCAGCTTCGGCATCGGCGACCTCTTCGTCTTGCGACGACTCCACCTCGAACTGCAGCGTGTTGACGTCGATGAACTTGATCGAACGGATCGGGAGATGACGCCCATCCCACGGATCCTTGGTGATGCGCGTCAGTTCGGCGGCGATGCGATCGTTGTCGAACAGCTGCTTCTTGGTACCGGCGACCGGATCGACGATCATGTACCGCTTGCCCTCGGCGGTATCCCACTCGTACCAGAACTTCTCGCTGCCCTTGATCCACCGCGGAGTGAGCGTCGTCGAGTAGATGAGGCGACGCATCTTGTATGGCGCGAAGCGTGCCGCCAGCCGATAGTTGGCTTCGTCGACTTTGGCGGGCGCGGCGGCAACGGGAAGCTGCGCCTCCACCGTCGAGTACGCGGCGCTGGCCGCGAAGGTGAGCAACAGGGCCAGCGTGGCGGACGTGCGAAGGCGCATCGAGTGATCTCCAGAGAGCGACCAGAGGGGAAACAACCGCAGGGATACTAGCCCGTAACGCCGACCAGCCGCCAGACGCTGGGACGGGCGGTGCGGGGGCGAGGACGGCCGGGGCGCGCCCGAGCCAGCGTCAGGGGAACCGACTGCGCCCCCAGAAGCCCTCCGGCGTCTCGGCGAGCGTCTCGAGGCCCATCCGGGAGATCGCGGCCTCGGCCTCGCGCTGCGCGAGAGTGAGGACCTCGTTCTCGTTGACGCTCAGCAGCACACGGTCGCGCATGAGCACGCGGCCGTCCACGACCACCGTGGAGACATCGTTGCCGTTGGCGAAGTAGGCCACGCGGTAGAGCGGCATGTTCATCGGTACCATGTGTGGGCGCCACCAGTCGACGAGGATCACGTCCGCCTTTTTGCCGGCCTCGAGCGACCCGATCTCTTTCTCCATGCCGAGCGCTTTGGCGGCGTCGACCGTGACCATCTCGAGCACCTTGCCGGCCGGCAGCACCTTGGTGTCACGCCAGTGGAAGCGATGGTAACGCATGGCCAGGAACATGTGGCGGAACATGTCGTAACTGCGGTCCGGCGCGACGCCGTCGGACCCGAGCATCACCGTCACGCCGGCATCCAGCAACTCTACGAGCTGGAACCGCCGCCGTGTGGCCGCATTCGCACTCGGATTATGCACGATGCGCGTGTCGGTCTCCTTGAGGATGCGGATCTCCTCGTCGGTGAACTCGGTCGCGTGCGACAGCAGCGCATCGGGGCCGAGCAAGCCGAGTGAGTGCGCGAACTTCACCGTGCCCGTGGTGTGGCCGTCCTGCGTGAACAGCAGCTTGTGCTTGCGTGAGAGCGCTCGCGTGGCTTGCGCCTGGGTCTTGATCTCGTCGAGGGCGGCGCCCGTGAGCTGACGCTCCTTCGGGTCGTGCGTGGGGAACATCATCGCCAGATGGATACGACCGCCGGCGGCACCGTTCCAGCGGGTGATGAGCGTCTCGGACACCTCAAGCTGCTTCTCGAACGGGACGAGCACCTCGCGGGCCGTGTCGCCGCTCCAATCGGTGTAGGTCTTGGGGAACGGCGGCCGCCGCGGACCGACGGCGAGGATGAACCGCAGGCCGACCTCCTCGGTCGCTTTGAGGTACGCCTCGCCGTACCGCGGGTCATCGGTGCGGATGATCATGTCGCCGCCGCCGAAGAACGACAGCGCCGTCGTGACGCCGAAGCGCACGCGCTCCGCGCCGGTCAGCAGCGCCTCGGCGCGCCAGAAGTCCACCGTCGATCCGCGCGCATACACCTGCTCGGTCGCGCCGTACCACTGCTCGGTATCCATGCCGAGGGTCTTCACGAGGCCGTGCCCGGCGTGCCCATGGCCATCGATGAGGCCGGGCATGACGATCTTGCGCGTGGCGTCGATGGTCTCGGTCGCGGCGTACTTCGCCGTGATCTCGGCGGTGGTGCCCACGGCGACGATGCGGTCCGCACGGATCGCGACGGCCCCCGAGTCGATGACCCGGCGCGTCGCATCCATGGTGATCACGGTGCCGTTGGTGATGAGCAGATCGACGGCGTCCCGGTCACCTGCGGCAGGGGTGCCGGAGCACGCGAGTGCCAGCGGGAGAAGGGCGGGGACGAACGCGCGCAGGCGCATAGGGCGGTCGGGTGGGGGCGGGAGGCGAGGGCGAACGTGGGAGAAAGTAGCGCAATCGAGTATGCTTCACCGCATGCCGATCGACTACGCGCGTCGTTTGACCGCCGAGGATCGCACGAGCCGGACGAACCTGCACGTTGGCGTCGGGCTCGCGTTCGTCGCGGGTGCCACGAACGCCGGCGCGTTCCTCGCGGTGGGCGAATACACCTCGCATATGACCGGCATGGTGTCCGGGATGGCGGACGCACTCGGACTCGGCCGGATGTCGGTGTTCGTCACGGGGTTCGCCGCGCTCCTCTCCTTCATGCTCGGCGCGGCGACCACGGCGGTGATGGTGAACTTCGCACGGCGGCGCGGGCTCAGCAGTGCGTTCGCGCTGCCGTTGATGGTCGAAGCCGTGCTGTTGCTGGTCTTCGGCTTCCTCGGTGCGCGGCTTGAGGGGATCCACAGTGCGTTCGTGCCGGTCACGGTGGTGTTGCTGACGTTCACCATGGGGCTGCAGAACGCCGTGGTCACCAAGCTCTCCAGTGCGGAGATCCGCACCACGCACGTCACCGGCATCGTGACGGATATCGGGATCGAGCTCGGGAAGGGCGTGTACGTGAATCGCGCCAAAGGGATTCCGGCGGTACATGCGGATCGCGCGCGGCTGCGCGTACTCTCGTTGCTCTTGCTCGCGTTCTTCATCGGCGGGGTGGCAGGCGCGTTCGGGTTCAGTCGTGCTGGGTTCATCGCGACAGTCCCGTTGGCGCTGGTGCTGCTGGTGCTGGCGGCGGTTCCCGCGGTCGATGATGTGCGCCACGCGTTCGCGGGCACCGCGGCGCCGCACGACCTGGACGAGGGGGACATGAATGCGCCCTAGCCTATCCGTTCTTGCCACGCTCCTCGCGCTCGTGATCGGATCAGCGGTGGCCGGGGCCCAGCCGACGATGCCCGTACTCAGCGCATCACAGCGCGACGCGCTCGACGCTGGGCGCCCGGTGGTGATCACCGACGACGTCGCCGGCGTCGCGTGGCCGCGGGTGACTGTGCTGCGCGTCATCCCCGGGCCTCCGGACGACGCGGCCGCCGTGTTCGCCGACTACGCGCGACACGCGAGTTTCCTGCCGAACGTACTGCGGTCCGAGGTCTCGCGCGTGGTGGACTCGGTCACTGCCGAGGTCAGCTACGTGCTGAGCGTGCCGATCGTCTCCGATGAGTCGTACACCGTGCGCAATCGTGTCTCACACTTCGCGGCACCGGACTCGGGCGCATCGAGCAGCTACCGCATCGCGTGGACGCTCGTGCGCGCCAGCTCCACCAAGGCGGCCGACGGTGAGGCGCAGTTCGAGGCGTATCGGGGTGGCACGCTCTTCACGTATCGCAATCTCGTCGTGCCGGGTGGACGCATCGCCGGACTCGGCGTGATCAAGCGCAAGGCGCAGCGTGATGTCGAGGCGACGGCCGCCGCCATCGCGCAGCGCATCGCTACGGTGCGCTCGACCGATCGTGCGGGGCTTGATCGGCTGCTTCGTGCGCTGCCCGATTCGCCATATCGATCGCCCAGAGCTTCCGGCTCGCCGACCAGACCACCACCACCAGCCCGATGAGGCAGGCGGCGCAGATGAGCGGCACGGTGACCGGGAAGTGGCTGGTGCCAGTGTAGATGATCACCGTGTTGATCGTGATGATGAGCAGTCGCACCTCGGTGGGGCCGACGCCGCTCACGTAGATCTCGAACTCGTTGGTCGCCGCGAACGAGAGGAACGAGCTCACCATGAACGCGCCGTTGAGGGTGAGCAGTACGATGAACCAATGCGCCACGCCAGGCGGTGCGACTAGGTATCCTGCGAGTACGAGCGAGCCGAGGAAGATGAAGTCGACGAAGTGGTCCATGTAGAATCCCCACTTCACAAGCCCGGTGCCACGCGCGCGTCCGACGGCGCCGTCGAAGAGATCGGTGAGGTATTGCAGGACGATCATCGCCGAGACGCCCCAGAACCATCGCAGGTCGCGTTGCGCGAGCACGCCGAAGACGGCGTTGAGGCCGCTCCAGAGCAAGGTGAGCAAGGTAAGGTGGTACGTCTCGAGCCACCGCGGGACGCGTGGCGTTCCCCATGCCACCAGCGCGCGCTCCGGGCGATAGAGCAGCGGGCGTCCGACCTTCTTGTCTCCGGCGAACGCGGGTGACGTCGTGTCGGGTGGCATTCAGGTGAGGTGGGGGCAGGTGGGGGTCGCGCGACGGCTCGGGCTCCGCGCGTAGCTTAGCCTCCAGCGCACGCGGAGGCGAGGCGCGTGGCCGTCGTTCGGCGCACGGGAAGTGCGTCCACTTCCTGATTCGACTAGACTTCTCCACGCGATGGGACGCGCGTCCGCGGCCCGTCGGGACGCTCGGGAGCAGCCTGCCGATGATTCCTCAAGTCGCGTATCTCCTGTTGACCGTACTCGCCGCTATCATTTTGGGCGGGCTGGTCATCATCGGATGGCAGCATCGACAGACGCGGAGCGGCTGGCTGTTCATCGCGCTCATCGCCATGTCGTTCGGCTGGGCCGTGCTGGTGGCCCTGATGGCCGTGGTGCCCCCCGAACTGGCGCGCCCGTTGCTCGGCGTGAAGGCGTTCTTCATCGCCGGGAGTGCGGCGACGACGTTCGTGTTCCTCGGCGCACACGCGCGGGCGATGCGACTGACGCCGCCGCGTCTTGGCGCGATGGCGCTATGGGCGGTGTTCGGGGCCGTGATCACGTGGAGGGACGGCGCGGGGATGCTCGCGGCCACCGAGTTCTCTCGGCTGGACGGCCTGACATACATCTCGACGCTCGAGATCGGTCCGCTCTATCTCCTGTTCGTCGGCGTGAACTTCGCACTCACCCTCGGTGGTGTGGCCTTCGTCATCGCGGCGATGGTGCGGGGTGGGCGCCTCGCGAAGGTGCAGGGCAGTCTGCTCATCGTTGGCGCGTTCGCGCCGTTGTTCGCCAATCTGTTGCTGATCAGCGGTATCGCGCCGCGACAGTACGACCCCATGCCGCTCGGCCACGCGGTCTGCGGGGTGGTACTGTGGGCCGCGGTCTTCCGACACGGGCTGCTGGATCTCGTCCCCATCGCGCGCAGCGCGCTGGTGGAATCACTGGATCACGGCATCATGATCCTCGATGACCTCGGGCGCGTGATCGACCTGAACCGCACGATGGCGACCCTGGTCGGCGATGAGGGGCGCACGCTGCTCGGGCGCACCTTGCTGGAAGCCCGCGTGAGCGCGCCCGAAGCGCGCGATGCCCTCGTGCGGGCGACGACACTCTCGCTGACGTCGTCGGGCGCCGCGAACACCCGAGTCACGCTGGAGCCGATCACCATCGGCACACGGGTCTTTGACATCGAGATCGTCCCCGTGAGCCAGCGCGTCGACGGCGCCGCGGCCCGCATCGTCATGCTGCGCGACGTCACCGCACGGCAGACCTGGTTCGCCGAGCAGGCGCGGCTCATCCACGAGCTGCAGCACGCGCTCGGGGAGGTGCGCACGCTCACCGGGCTCCTGCCGATCTGCGCGAGCTGCAAGCAGATCCGCGACGACAAGGGCAACTGGTCGGACCTGGAGCAGTACATCCGGGCGCGGACCGATGCGGAGTTCACGCACGGGATCTGCCCCAACTGCGCGTCGCATCTGTATCCCGAGTCCGCGACGTAGGCTGCTGCGACGGCTGCTGCGACGGCTGCTGCCGCACAACCCTGCACGAAGGAAGTAGTCCCATCTGGCGATGGGCGGGCTTCGTGCGGCCACGTATCGTGCCTGAGTCCTCATTCCCCTCGGGAACCTCCCGCATGAAGCGCACCACTCCGTTCTACATGTTCGGGTCGCTGCTGGTCATCCTGGGCGCGTACCTGCTCGCGACGGGAGGGTCGTTCCGCACTCAACAGAAGGTGGCGGAGATCGGCTCCCTGCAGATCACCGCGTCCGAGCGCCACGTGGTGCAACCGTGGATGGCCGGACTCGGAATCGTCGCCGGCATCGGGCTCCTCGCGGTCGGCCTGACGCGCAAGACGGGGTGAGGGAAGGCACCGATCGCGATCAACCCGCAGACACCCTCCGGTGCTCTGCCGACCACACTTCAGCCCTCGCCGACCATGACACAGCCTGCCGTTCCTTCTGACGCCACCCAGCAAGCCGACGGATCTCGCGCTCAGCGGTCCGGGGTGGACCGCCGCCGCCCCAGCACGGGGAGCAATGCACCCACGCGCGCTCAAGGATTCCCGGGCAACATCCCACAGGTCTCCGACCTCGGTGCGACCGTGGGCAGCGATCTGCGCAGCCGGCTTGGGCAGATCGACCCGGTCGAGCAGGACGCCTACTGGCGTGCGAACTTCGGCATGCGACCGTATGCGAAGTCGGATGATGACTACGACACCTATGGTGCGGCCTATGCCTTCGGCTGGGAAGCGCGCGCGGGGCTGGACGGGAAGGCGTGGTCGGAGGTCGAGTCCGATCTGCAGTCGCTGTGGGAGCACACGCTTCCCGCTCGTCGCATGCCGTGGGCTGTGGCGCGGCTCGCGATCCGGGACGCCTGGACCCGCGTTTCTCAGTGACGTCGCCGGCGCAGGTCGTCGTGGTCGGGGCCGGTCCCGCGGGTTCGACCACCGCCTTCTGGCTCGCGCGTGCGGGCGTGCGGGTGACGCTGCTCGATCGGGCACGGTTCCCGCGCAGCAAGGCCTGCGCCGAGTACCTGAGCCCTGAGGCGTCGCGGTGTCTCGATGCGATGGGCGTGCTCGATCGCGTCGAGGCGGCGGGCGCGGCGCGGCTTGATGGGCTGCGCGTGCGATCGCCAGATGGCACCGTGTTCGAGGGTCGATTCGTCGCGGACCATGGCTACCGTGCGTTCCGCGATCAGGGACTCGCGTTGCCGCGGGTGACGCTCGACGCGATCCTCCTGGACGCCGCGCGGGCTGCAGGCGTGCAGGTGGTCGAGCGGTTCCGCGCCGATAAACTCGTCCGCGACGAAGACGGACGGGTCACGGGAGTGCGCGGGGTGGATGCGTCCGGTGCATCGATGGTGCACGGGGCTCGCATCGTCGTCGGCGCGGACGGGTTGCGGTCGATGGTCTCGCACGGACTCAAGCTCGCACAGCGATCGACGTTCATGGAGCGCTATGCCGTGGTCACACACTATACGGGTGTGAAGGGCATAGGGCGCGCTGGTGAGTTGCACGTGACGAGCGATGGGTACGTCGGCTTGGCCGACGTCGGCGGTGGTCTGACGAACGTCGCACTCGTGGTGCCGTCCGCATCGCTTGCGGCCTCGTCGGGCGACCCGGCGGCGTTTCTGCATTCGTGGTTGGAGCGGCAACCGGAGTTGGCGCCTCGGTTCGCACGAGCGTCCCGCGTCGCCCCCGTTCAGGCGACGGGTCCGTTCGGATCGCGCGCGCGGCGCGTGTGGGCACCCGGCGCGGCGTTGGTCGGTGTCGCGGCGGAGTACTTCGATCCCTTCACCGGCGAGGGCATCTATGCCGCGCTCCGTGGCGGAGAACTCCTCGCGCCGTTCGTCTCGCGCGCGGCCGCGGCGGACGATCCCCGGTACGCGGATCTCGCGCTCCGCGGCTACGCGCGCGCACACGAGTCGACGTTCCGTTCCAAGCGTGTCGTCGAACGGCTCATCGGCGCGGCGGTCGGCACGCCGTGGGTGTTCAATCGCGCCGCGCGGATGTTGGCGCGTCGACGGGAGATGGCCGATATGCTGGTCGGCGTCACCGGCGACTTCGTGCCGCACGCCGAAGTGCTTCGTCCGCGCTTTCTGTTCGACCTGTTCGCGCGGACGCAGTGATGCCGCCGGCCCGCGCGAGGACGCGCTGATGGGCATTCTGGCGCCGCAACGCCGGCGCGGCGTCGATCTGCATCGTTCCGACGTCGACCCAACGTTGGTCGAGCGCCGCCTGCGGGACGTCGCGCAGGCGAATGCCTGGTTTGGGGGAACACGCGCCGTCCTCGCGTGCCTCGGTCCGGTGTTCCGCACGCGGCGTCGATGGATGACGCTGCTTGACGTCGGCATCGGCGCGGGGGACATCCCGGAGCGTGCGCGGGTCTTCGCGGCGCGCCGTGACGTCGCGTTGGAGACCTTGGGTCTCGAGCACACGGTCGCGATCGCGAGTCGCGCGGCGTGGCCAGCGGGTCAGGTCTGCGTCGGGGACGCGCTGGCGTTGCCCTTCAAGGACCAGAGCATCGACATCGTGATCTGCTCCGAGGTGCTGCACCACTTCGACGATGCGGACGCCGTCGTACTGCTGCGCGAGTTGGACCGTGTGGCCCGGTCGCTCGTGATCGTGGCGGACCTGCGTCGGTCGTGGTTCGCGGTCATCGGGGTGTGGCTCGCGTCATTCCCGCTCGGGTTCCATCCGGCGAGCCGGCACGCTGGCGTGCGGTCGGTGCTTCGGGGGTACCGACGCGGTGAACTCGCCGCGCTTGTGACCCGCGCGACGGGGGTGGTGCCGCATGCCGTCGATCGCCTGGGATTCCGCGTCACGGCGTCGTGGTCCGCCGCCCGGGTCCGCTCCTGATGTACGCACCGATCGGGCAACTCGCCGCGAATGTCGCGCTCGGACCGCTGCCGTTGGCGCGCCGGATGATCACGCGTGATCTCGGCTTCGCCAATGCCTCGGTGCGCACGGTCTTCGACCAGGTGCGTGCAGTCGAAGCATGGCCGCGGCTGCTGCCGCACTATCGCCATGTGCGCATCATCGAACGCGATGCCGCCGGTGGTGGCATCGTCGATATGTCCGCGGTGCGGGCGTTCGGTGCGCTCAAGTGGCCGACGTGGTGGCGATCGCTCATGGAAATCGACCACGCGCGACCGGCCGTGCGTTTCCGGCACATCGGCGGCGTCACCACCGGGATGGACGTCGACTGGTCCTTCGAGGCCGCCGAGCGCGGGACGCACATCACCCTGGTCCATAGCTGGGACGGACCCCCGTGGCCCTTCGTGCGCACGTTCGCGGCCACGCGTGTCATCGGCCCGGTATTCGTCCACGCCATCGCGACGCTGACGCTCGCGGGACTCGCGCGCGCCGCAGAACTCGAGGAACGATGATCATGCACGTGAAGGACCCCACCCGCGCGCCACGCCGCGTGGTGATCTCCGGGATCGGGGCCATCACCCCGTACGGCATCGGCCATGAAGCGTTGTGGAGTGGACTCAAGTCGGGCCGCTCCGCGGTGCGTACCCTCGACCGCTTCGACCCGTCGCCCTTCCGCACGCACGTCGCGGCGCAGGTGAACGACTTCGTCCCCGCCGACCACCTCGAAGCCAAGCGCGCGCGACGCTTGGATCGCTTCGGACACTTCGCCGTGGTCGCCGCGCTGTACGCCGCGGCCGACTCCGGTCTCGAAGTGGCGCGCGAGGACCGCTCACGCATCGGGGCCATGATGGGCAGCGCGTTGGGCGGGATCGGCTACGCCGAAGTGCAGTTTGCTCGCTACCTCTCCGAAGGCGTCAAGTCGGTCGATCCGCTGCTCGCCCTCACGGTGTTCGCCGGCTCAGCGAGCTGCAACGTGGCGATCGAGTTCGGGATCTCAGGACCGAACTCCACCAATGCCATGAGCTGTGCGTCGGGCACCATGGCGATCGGTGAAGCCATGCGCGAGATCCGCGCCGGACGCGCAGATGTGATGTTCGCCGGCGGTGTCGAAGCGCCGCTCTTCCCGCTCTGCTTCGGCTCGTTCTCGCTCATCCGGGCCATGAGCACGCGGAATCTCGCCCCCGAACGCGCGTCACGGCCGTTCGATGCGGCGCGTGACGGGTTCGTGATGGCGGAAGGCGCTGTGGTGCTCGTGCTCGAGGAACGGGCGCGCGCGGTGGCCCGCGGCGCACCGATCTATGGTGAACTCGTCGGATACGGGACCACCAGCGATGGCTCGCACATGACCGCACCGCGTCAGGACGGCCGTGAGGCCGCGCGCGCCATGCGCCTTGCGTTGGAGGATGCACACCTCGCGCCGCACGAGGTCGACTACGTGAACGCCCACGCGAGCTCCACGCCACTGAACGACCCGGCCGAGACACTCGCGATCCGCGCGGCGCTCGGCGGCATCGCGTCCATCGTGCCGGTGAGCGGCACCAAGGGGCATCACGGGCACGCGCTCGGTGCCACCGGCGCGTGGGAGATCGCCATCTCCGCACTCGCCTTGAATCGGAGCTGGATCCCGCCGACGCTCAACCTCGAGCTGCGCGACGATGCCTGCGACCTCGCCTGCGTCACCGGCGAGGGTGAGGAACGCGCCATGGACGTCGCCATCTCCAACTCGTTCGGCTTCGGCGGCATCAACGCCTCCATCGTGCTCCGTCGCGAGGAGTGGCGCTGCTGAGCGCACACGCTCACACGATCACGTAGGCTTCCATCGCGAAGTACTCGGCGAGACCGAGCTGGTCGAGTTCGGCCGCGGTGCCCTTGTTGCGCTGCTCGACACGCTGCCAGAACTCCCGCTCGTCCTGCCCCGGGAAGGGCATCGAGTCCTTTTGCGACTGGTGCTTGAAGATCGCCTGGATCTTGAGGCTCAACTCTTCCTGCGACATCGGGCAGAGCACGGTCGCTTCGGTGATCGGCCACTCCTGCCAGGCTCCGCGATACAACCACACCTCGGGCCGCGGCGGCGCGGTGGACGCACCGTACACTTCGGCAAGTGCCGCGTCGATCGCTTCTTTGCACATGCGGTGCGTGCCGTGCGGGTCGGAGAGGTCGCCCGCGACGAATACGATCTCCGGCTTGAGCTCGCGCAGTAGCGCGGCGACGATCGCGACATCCGCCGGCCCGATCGGATCCTTGCGCACCTTGCCCGTCTGGTAGAACGGCAGATTCAAGAAGCGCGCGTGGTCACGCGAGAGCCCCATCACCTCGATGCCGCTCACCGCTTCGGACTCGCGGATGATGCGCTTGAGGTCCTGCACTTCCGGGATATCCACCTCGCCGGCGCGTTTGGCGTCGAGGAAGGCGTCGACCTTCTGTGCGAGCGCCGTCACGGACGCGCCGCCGATCCCGCCGCTGTGTCCGTCGCCAATGCGCTCCGACTCCAGACGCTCCAGAAAATCCATGTAGCGCCGGACATCGTGGTCGAACACGGCGATGTTGCCGCTCGTCATGTAGGCGACCGTCATCTGGTTATCGTTCTCGACGAACTTGCGCAGGATGCCGCCCATAGAGATCACATCGTCGTCGGGGTGCGGCGAGAAGCAGATCACCCGTTTGCCGCGCGGCAGTGTGCTCGTGCCGCGGATCTTCGCGCCGAGGGCGTTGAACACCAGCCCGTTCACCGCACCGGGACTCCCGTGTTTCGCCACAAGCGAGTTGAGATGATGCTCCGCGTAGTCCCGCTCGGTGAGCTTGAGGATCGCCTTCTTGGTGGTGCGCGCGAGCCAGGTGACGGCGCGCAACTCCAGCGCTGGTGTCCAGGTGATCTCATCGAGCAGCCAAGGCGTCGCGATCCGCGTGAGTTCGGCGCCCGCTGCGTCGTCGACGTAGAACGTGGTGTTGGCGTGGCGCTGCAGGAACGTCGCGGCCACCGCGCGGTCGATCTCGCCCTCCACCGAGCGTCGCACGATCCCGGCCTTGTGCTCGCCGGTGGCGAGGATGGCGATCTCGCGTGCGCCGAGGATGGTCGCGATGCCCATCGTGATCGCTTCGCGCGGCACATTGGCTTCGCCGAAGAAATCGGCTGCCGCGTCGCGGCGTGTGACGCTGTCGAGGTGGATCGACCGCGTCCGGCTCGTTTCGCCGGAGCCGGGTTCGTTGAAGCCGATATGTCCCGTCTTGCCGATGCCGAGCAGCTGGAAGTCGATGCCGCCGGCGGCGACGATCGCGGCCTCATACGCCTGACACTTGGCTTCGATCTCGTCGCGGGACCAGCCGCCGTCGGGGATGTGCACCTGCGCCGGGTCGATGTCGACGTGGGAGAAGAGGTTCTCCCACATGAAGCGGTGGTACGAGTGGATACTCGACTTGGCCATCGGCCAGTACTCGTCGAGGTTGAACGTCGTCACGTTGCGGAAACTCAGCCCCTCCTCACGGTGCAGCCGGATCAGTTCGCGGTACACGCCGATCGGCGTCGATCCGGTGGCGAGGCCGAGCACCACCGGTCGCTGCTCGGCGGCGCGATGGCGGATGAGTGCGGCGATGCGGCCCGCGACTTCGCGGGCGAGGTCGTCGTGCGTGGCGACGACGACGGTCGGGATGCGTTCGCGGGAGGTGGACATGCGTGGAATCTGGGGCCGGGCGGGGCGTGCGTCGAGGCTTGATTCCGCGCTCACTGCGACACGTTGTACGCCACCGAGTCGAACGTCAGCCGGATGTACGCATAGTCCCCTGATGGCGTGTGCCAGCGTCCCTCGCCGCGGACCCCGAGACGATGCGCGCCGAGCAGTCCGTGGGCGGACATGGGCGTCGACCACCCGGCCTTGGTGTAGTGTGTGCCGTCGGTGTCGATCTGCAGGCGGTCCTCCGAACGGAAATCGATCAGGTCGCCAGCCGCACTGAACCGGATGAGCGCGCGTACCTGACGCCCCGCGTTGGTGAACGTTGCGCGCACATGGGTCTCATTGACTTCGTCCCAAGTGATCGTCGGCGAGACCAACGCGCCCGGCGCGAGGATGCATAGGTCGTTGAACAGCGTGACGGTCTCGCTGATGTCCATCTCCGGTCCTTTCGCGTCCACGACCGTGAACAGCCGGAGCAGCCGCACGCGCATGGTCGCCGATGGGCCCATGAAGCGATGATAGATCTGCGTCGGGATGCCGAACATCCGCGCCCGCATGAAGAAGAGTCGCGTGGGCTCCTGCACGAGGTTAAGCTGCTCAGCCGTGAATGTCATCCACGGGTCGTTGGGGCCACTGCGGATCTCGCCGTGCATGTGGGCGCGGAAGTTCACGACGCGCGGGCGCCCGAGGGCGCCGCTCACGCGAAGGTACCGCTGCACCGGTGCGGGCAGCCGGATGAAATCGGTGTCGGTGTCGAGGAGCAAGGGTGGGGCCGCGGTGTCGCGCAGGATGCTGCGTCGGGTGCTCCGGTACTCCGCTTCGAGGTTCGAGCTCGGGAGCGCGGCGTAGACGCCGAGTGCGACGAGGATCGTGACGCAGAGGATGCCGACGATGATCAGGGCACGCATGATGACCTCCGTGCCCAATCTCGGATGCGCGTCGCGGGATAGCCGTAAGGGAATCGCCGCGACGACGTCAGTCAGTGCGGAAGTGGCGCGGCGTGTTGCAGCGGCCGACTGACCTGCGACATCCACCATGTCAGCAGCGCGATCGCGGTCGCGCGCACCAACGGGACCACCACCGGTGGCGCGCCGAGCGCCGCGGCGACCGTGGCCGAGGCGAACCAGTAGTACAGCGCGCCGCTGATGGTGGCGAGCCCGGCGACGGCGCCCAGCGCTGGTGTGCGCAGCACCGTGACCACGCCGATGACGGTGAGGTAGCTCGCCAGCGACGCGCCGAGGGTCGTGGCGTACACCACGATGGCATCGGTGCCGCGCGTGTCGGGGAGCAGCGCATGGGCGATGATGAATCCCGGCAGCGCCGCCGCGAACACGCCGAACGGTGTGCGCAGCCACTGCCGGTCATGGCGCGCCGTGCCGATCAGTTGCCGCATCGCCTTCGGCCCCGCGAGATCGAGGCAGCCGCGCGGCGTGCACACGTCACAGGTCGCACAGCGACCCCGCGGGACGCGCAGCAGCGGGGCCTGCCCATAGAGCCGCTCGACGGGCGCCACGGGGCAGAGCGCGTTGCAGAAGGCGCTGCGCGACGTGAACAGCGCACCGCACGCGAGCGCGATCGCGCCGATCGCCAGCAGCGTGGAGGCGAGCAGCGGGCCGTCGGTGTTGAGTGACAGATGACGTGCCGGCACGATGAGATGGAACAGCACGAGGCCTCCCACGCCGAACCACCACGTCTCGCGTTCGGTCAGCAGGCGCGGCGTCCCCACGCGATTGCCCCACGCGTTGAGCGTCGCCAAGGGGCAGACCCCGCGCCACAGCGCCGGCGAGAGGAAGAACGTGGCCGGCAGCAGCGGCACCGCAATGTTCCAAAGGGTCAGCAATGCGATCCGCGGCGACCACACCAGTGTCACGATCAGTGCGGCGAGCCCGACGATCCCAGCTGCGCGCCCGGCGGTCCAGAGCGCATCGCGTGCCGGGGCCGGCTCGAGGACGTGGAGGCGGGCCATCCCCTAAGATGAGACGACGGGGCGGGGGGCGGAATGCGGGATTTCCTCACAGGGAGTCCGCAAACTTGCCGATCGTGGTGCGCTGGACCAGCGTACCACCATGCGATCTTCTACCGCTCTCGTCGTCTTGGTACTCCTCGCGCTCGGAAGCACGATCGGCGAGACGCAGTCGCCGATCCCGGTCACGCATCTCTCACCGAACGTCGCCTGCCCACGATGTCGTATCGAGGTGAAGCCCTCGATCTCCATCGGTGACGACGACGGCCCGGGGATCCTGGGCGGCTACCCCAACGTGGTCCTTCGTATGCCATCCGGATCCCTCGTGCTGGCGGGTGGCGGCCGAGAGGACCAGGCGCCTCGCTTCTTCGATGCCCGTGGCCGATACGTGCGGACCGTCGGACGATTCGGTGCAGGTCCGCGCGAGTTCCAGTTCGTGCGCGCCGGATTCGTCCAAGGCGACTCCGTCTACCTCGTGGATGTCGTGAACGCTCGGTTGTCTGTCGTCAGACCGACGAGCGGCGTCGTCCGCGAAGTGCGTCTCGATCCGCCGATCAACGCGCCCTACGCCAGCGCATTCGGCGGCGGCATCGCGCTCTCGGGCGGCATCGCGGGGGCGGACGGGCGCAGCGCCGCACTGCAGCGGTATGGCCGCGATGGAAAACGGATCGGGTCGATGGGCACCGCCGATCAGCTCGTGTCGCGATTCGGATTCATACGCTGGCAGCAGCCGCACCCGGCGCGAGACGGCGGGCTATGGTCCGTTGCCGGGTTCGGAGCCTACGTCATCCACCGATGGGACGCCGACGGTCGGCCGCTGCGGAACTACGTGGGGCATTCGTCGTGGTTCACCGCGGGGGAGGGCGATCGCGCGCCCTCGCCGCACGAGAAGCCGAGTACCGAGCTGCAGGATGTGTGGGAGGATGCGAACGGACTGCTGTGGGTGATCGCGTTGATCGAAGATCCGAACTGGGCCCGCGCACTCGGCCCCGAACGCATCATCGAAGGACGCAGCGCGAGTGAGATTCTGCGACGCGACCGCTATTACGACACCATGATCGAGGTCATCGACACAAAGACATGGCGCGTGATCAGTCGGCAGCGCTTCGATCTCCCGGCGACCTACGTCCTCGATGATGCGACGATCGGTGTCTACGATTCGTGGAGCGACGACGACATCCCGCGCGTGCGGACCTTCACGCTGACCCTCCGCGGCTGGCCCATGGTGCCCCGACGCTGAACGGGTGAATCGCCCGCAGGTCTCAAGTGCGGTCGCCCTCCCGCCGATACCAAGTTCGGAGGGTTCCCCGTGACCACAGCTGCACCCAGCGACCTGCTCGAGCGCCTCCGGGTCGCCACGGCGGGGCGCTACGACATCTCCCACGAGTTGGGCCGCGGCGGCATGGCCACGGTCTTCCTCGCGCGCGAGTGTGCGCTCGACCGTCCGGTCGCCATCAAGGTCATGGCCCCGCAGCTCATGGCCGTGGAAGGCATGGCCGAGCGCTTCGTGCAGGAGGCGCGCGTGGCCGCCGCGCTGTCCCATCCGCACATCATCCCCATCTACGCGGTCGATCGCGCCGGCGACCTGCTGTTCTTCGTCATGAAGTACGTCGCGGGGCGCGCGCTCGACGAGATCCTCGCGCAGCACGGCCCGCTGAGCGTGCCGCAGGTCCGCGCCATCCTCACGCAGGTGGGTGCGGCCCTCGACGCCGCGCACCGCCGCGGGGTGATCCACCGCGACATCAAACCCGCAAACATCCTGCTCGATGAACACGGCGACGCCGTCGTGGCGGACTTCGGCATTGCACGCCTCAGTGAACAGCCGGGCAAGACACAGATCGGACAGACCGTCGGCACGCCGTCCTACATGAGCCCCGAGCAGTGCGCCGCCGAACCGCTCACTGGCGCGGCCGATCAATACGCACTCGGCGTGGTCGCGTACGAGCTGCTCACGGGTGCGCCGCCCTTCGTCGGCGACTCACTCATGCAGATCGTATGGAAGATGGTGCACGAGCCCTTCGTGCCGGTCGATGCGAAACGCCCGGACGCGGCGGGTACCATCGCGCACACCGTGCACGGGATGCTCGCGCGTCAGGCCGACGAACGATTCGCCTCCGTGTCCGACGCCATTGCCGCGTTGCCGGAGCTCACGCTTGGCCCCAACGACCCGGTACGCGCCTCGCTGGTGCGGCTCGCCACGAGTTCGCACGACGTACGCGCGTCGGCGGCCCTGCCCGCGACACGCGTCCCCTCGGCGCCCACGGCGGTGCTCCCGTCGCTCAGCGAACTCTCCATCGCGCTGCACACGCACGCCGGGACCATGACGATCGACGACACGCTCGATCTCGTCCCAGACGTGCGCGATGACAAGGGGGCCGCGGTGCCGCACGCAGGAGTGGTGTGGGAGTCGTCAGCGCCCACGATCGCGAGAGTCTCCGCGGGCGGACGCGTTACCGCGGTGGGTACGGGACGCGCGACGATCACCGCGACCGTGGTGGACAGCGACGCGGACGTGCCGCGCGACGCCGCGCCTCGCGCGTCGCTGACCGTCACCATCACGCGTGCCGGGGTGCGTCAACTCGCCATCATGCCGCGTCTGACCACCGTGGAGGTCGGCGACCGCATTCCGCTCTCGGTGAACACGGGTGAGGCGGCGGGACTGATCGCGGATCCACGGCTTGTGGCGTGGAGCAGCTCGGCCCCGAGCATCGCCGCCGTGGACGGAGCAGGGAAGTTGCACGTCCGCTCCGAGGGCACCTGCGAGATCACCGCGCGGACCGGCGGCGCGCAGTCGACGCTTACGCTGCGCGTGACGCATGCGATGATCGCCGCCGTGAGCATCACCGCGCCGGCGCCGCGACTGACGATGGGTGAGCGCATGCGGCTTGCGGCGACGCCCGAGAACACGAAGGGGCACCCTTTGGAAGGGTACCCCGTTCGCTGGGACGTCTCGGACCCCGGCATCGCCGCGATCTCGGTAGACGGCGTGCTCACCGCACTCAAATCGGGTCAGGTGCTCGTCGCCGCGCGCGTCGACGGGAAGGTGGGGACGACGAAGATCAACGTCGACGCCGCCCCCTACCCGCTCCCACCTCAGCGCACGTCTGCCGCCGCCATCTCGCGCGTGAGTTCGCCGACCATCCGCGTGTAGTAGGCCTTCTGCTCGGCCTGCAGACCTGTGAGTGGGCCGATGGCACCGTTCACATCCCCGTAGAGCCGCTGCGCGCGGGACGCCAGTTCCCCCGTTTGCCGTGCGAACTCCGCGAGCGTGGCGCGCCGCGCGGCCGGTGCATCGTTCGCCAGCGCGCGCAGTGCCGCGCTCGCACGACCCGCCAGCGCGCGGCTCTCGCCGCGCAACGTGGCCAGAGACCGCATGTCCGCGTCCCACGCGCGACGCACATCGGCAGCCACTACGATGCGCGGGTCATCGCGGACCTCGATGGAGCCTGTGGCGACGGAGCTGCTCGCTGCCGCGGCGGCGTTCGCGCCGACGCGCACTTCCACCTTGTACGTGCCCGGCAGCACGAACGGCCCGCTCGGCGCACGCTCCACCGGTGCACCGGTCTCGGAGTAGCTGAGGTTCCACACCGCGCGATTCACACCAGCGCGTGCATTCATCTGCATCTCCGCCACCGTGCGTCCACCGGCGTCCTTGAAGGCGAGCCGAGCCACGCCCGGCGTCTTCGACCAGAAGTCGATGATGCCACCGGCCGGCGCGTTCTCTCCGGTGAAGAAGATCTCTCCCACATGTCCGATCGCGTCCCGGTAGCGGATCTGCTCGGCCGGCCGCGAAGAGAAGACATGCAGCGCCGAAGCCGTCACGCGCGGCGTGAGTTCAGCGAGCGTGCGAGCGTGATCGAGGATGTAGATGCCGCGCGCGTGCGTGCCCAGCACGAGGTCATGCTCGCGCGGGTGCACCACGAGGTCGTTGAACGCCATCAGCGGCATTCCACCGCGGAGTTCCGCCCAGGTCGCACCGCGATCGTTGCTCCAGAACAACCCGAGCTCGGTGCCGAGGTAGAGGACGTCCGCGTTGCGCGGATCCTCGCGCAGCGTGCGCGCCACGCGCTTGGCCGGCAGCCCACCGTCGATCCGCGTCCATGTGCGGCCGTTGTCATCCGTGCGGTAGACGTAGTTGGCGAAATCGCCGCTGCGGTAGTTGTTGGCGACCACGTACACGCGGCCGTCCACGTGACGCGAGGGCTCGATGCCGTTGAGCCAGCTCCCGCGCGGGAGCCCCGCGAGACTGCCAGCGAGTTCGGTCCAGGTGCGTCCGTCGTCGGTGCTGCGCTGCAGGTTGCCGTCGTCGGTGCCGATCCAAAGCGTGCCCTTCTTCGTCGGTGACTCCGCGATGGCGCTCACCGAGGGCCAGTACGGCACACCGTCGTCGAGCGAGCGCGTGCTCGCCGTGGGACGTTCGCCCATGATGGGCAGCGTGCGACGGTCGATGCCCGTGGTGCGGTCACCCAGCGCGGTCCATGTGTTCCCGCGGTCGCTGCTCTTCCACAGGATATTGGTGCCGGTGTAGAGCGTCTTGGTGTCGTGGTGCGAGATGATGATCGGCGCGTCCCAGTTGGCCGGCGCCATCGCGTTGCCAAGGCGCTGCGGCGGCACCGAGGGATCGCCCCAGGTGGTCCAGTTGCGGCGCGCAGCGATGGCACCGGTGGGATCGCCCGGACGGATGCTGCGTTCTTCGCCCGTGCGCATGTCGATCCGCGACAGGCCGAGGAACTGCGAGGAGGAGTAGAGCGTGCGGTTGTCGCTGGTGTCGACGACGTTGAAGAACCCGTCGCCGCCGCCCCACTTCACCCAATCGGCGTTGGTGATGCCTTCGCTGCGATACACCGACGACGGGCCCGCCCAGCTGCCGTTGTCTTGCAGGCCACCGTACACGCGATACGGCTTCTGCATGTCCACCGCCACGCGATACCATTGGCTCACCGGCAGGTGCGCCATGAACTGCCACGTCACCGCGCGGTCATAGCTGATGCCGATGCCGCCGTCGTCGGCCTTGATGAGATGCGACGGGTTCGCGGGGTTGATCCACATGAAGCGATCATCACCGTGCAGCGACTGTCGCATCTGCCGCGACGTCTTGCCGCAATCGGTGGACATCGAGAAGAAGTTGATCATGTAGATCCGGCACGGATCGACGGGATCTACGATGACCTGACTGCCGTACATCGGCCGCGGGTTCCACGTGCTCTGCTGTGTGAACGACTCGCCGCGGTCGTCGGAGCGGTAGAGACCGGCCTCTGGCTGCTCGTACGCGGTCGACGCGGTGTACCGCTGGCCCTGCTCGACACTCACATACACGATGCGCGGGTCGCCGCGGAAGATGCCGATGCCGATGCGGCCGTAGTCACCGGCCGGCAATCCCTTCGTGATATTGCGCCACGTGGTGCCACCATCCGTGGACTTGTAGAGCGCACTGCCGGGACCACCGCCGTTGAATCCGAATGCGGTGCGACGGCGCTGGTAGGCGGCGGCGTAGAGGATGTTCGGGTCGGTCGGGTCCATGGCCACGTCCACGACACCGGTGTTGTCATCGATGTAGAGCAGGCGCTTCCACGTCGCACCGAAGTCGTCGGTGCGGTACAGGCCGCGCTCGTTGTTGGCGCTCCAGAGTTGCCCCATCGCGGCCACGTACGCGACCTCGGGTCGCGAGGGATGCAGGACGATGCGGCCGATGTGTCCGGACTCACGGAGCCCGGTGTTCTTCCACGTGCGCCCACCGTCGCGCGAGAGGTACACGCCGTCGCCCCACGACGAACTCTGGCGATTGGCGCGCTCGCCTGAGCCAAGCCAGATGATCGAGGTGTCGCGCTGGTTGAGCGCGATCGCGCCGATGGAGTGTGTCCCCTCGTTGGTGAAGTGCACCGTCCACGTGCTGCCGTTGTTCGTGGTCTTCCAAAGGCCTCCGGTGGACGCGGCCGCGTAGAACACAGACGGCGACGTTTCCATCACCGCCAGGTCGACGAACCGGCCGGACATCGCTGCGGGGCCGATGGTGCGCGGCTGCAGGCCGCCGGTCAGTTCCACCGACGGGGTCTGGGCGAGGAGCGTCGCCGGACCGTAGGTGGCGACGAGGGTCGCGGCGAGAGCGAGCACGCTGGGAAGACGCAAGACGGAAGACATCGCGAAGGGGCGAGGGGTGGGGGCCGGGTCCGACCGCGGGGACCGACGAGAAACGTGCCGCCGGCGCGGGTCGCTCGCCAGCCTTGACTCGCCGAGCTCGGTGTGCCCGTCTGTCCGCCGCCCGCGAGCTACATTGGAAATGTGCCCAAGACGCCCGCCATCAGCACGACCTTCGATGAAGGTCGGTATTTCGACCTGTGGATGCTGGTCCATTTCATGGGCGGGGTCGCCGGTGGATTCTCGAACCTGCTCTTCGGCCTGACCACCGCGCAGGTCTACATGGTCGGCTTCGGGCTCATGACCCTCTGGGAGATAGCCGAGTATGCGCGAGGGGTCCGTGAACAGTTCATCAATCGCGTGCTGGACATCGCGGTAGGGCTGGGCGGTGTGGCGCTCGCGCTGTGGATCTCGGCCCACCTCGACGAGCTCGGTCGTGTGGCAGCGCTCGTGGTCAGCGGGGTATTCTTCGGAGGAGGGAGCCTGCTGGGGTGGCTGGCCTACCGGCGACGCCATCAGGGGTAGATCACCACTCGCCCGATCCGATGCCATGATCTCGAGACGTGCAGCTCCATCTCGAAGGGTCCGACGGGCGGCGCTGGCTGCGGCGCTCGCGTTGCCTGTCGTCGCCGCGACCGCCTGCCAAGGGGACGGCACGTTCGGGTTGGCCGGGCGTTCCGAAGACCTCGCCGTCGTTGAGTGGTGGCGAGCGATTGAGGTCGATGGGCTCATGCCAGACACCGTGCCCGGCGTCCGAGGCGGACGCTTCAGCTATCAACGCTGGCGTGACACCGTCCGAGTCGGGTGGTACGTCGGGTGTAACGGCATCGGTGGACGCTTCGAGGCTCGCGGCGATTCGTTGCGATTCATCGACGGGGGCGGCACGCGCATCGGATGCTCCGACCGGATGCTGGCACTCGATGCGCGCATCTACGACGCACTCGGCGCGTCCGTCCGCTACGTGCGCCGTGACAGTCTCGTGAAGTTCCTTGATGCAACAGGGAGCACGCGAGTCAGCTTCCGCGTGCTCCCCGATACGACGCAACCGTACGGCATGACGCCGTACGTCCCGCCTGCGCCCTGAGCCCTCAGCTCCCCACGGCCTGCGCCGCCGCCAACCGCGCAATCGGCACACGGAACGGCGAGCAGCTCACATAGTCCAGCCCCGTGCGGTGGCAGAACGCCACCGAACGCGGCTCGCCACCATGCTCGCCGCAGATGCCCACCTTGAGACCGTCGCGCGCCGCGCGACCGTCCTTGGTCGCCATCTCGATCAACCGCCCCACACCCTCTTCGTCCAGCACCTGGAACGGGTCGTCGCGATAGATCCCGCGCTCCACATAGAGCGGCAGGAACCGCCCCGCGTCGTCTCGGCTCAATCCCAACGTCGTCTGCGTCAAGTCGTTTGTGCCGAACGAGAAGAACTCGGCCTCGCCCGCGATCTGGCGCGCGGTCAGCGCGGCGCGCGGCAACTCGATCATCGTGCCCACCAAGTACTTCACACTGGTACCCGACTCCTTCGCCACCTGCGCCGCCATGCGATCGACGATCGCGCGCTGATGCGAGAACTCCTTCACGGTGGAGACCAGCGGGATCATCACCTCGGGGAGCACGATCACGCCGCGCTTCGCCATCGCCGACGCCGCCTCGAAGATCGCCCGCGCCTGCATCTCGGTGATCTCGGGGTACGTCACACCCAATCGGCAGCCACGATGCCCGAGCATCGGATTCGACTCGCGCAGCGACTCGACGATGCGCATCATCTCGCGGCGCGTGACGCCCACGCGACGCGCCAACAGCTTGGCCTCTTCGCCGCCGTGCGGGAGGAACTCGTGCAGCGGCGGGTCGAGCAGGCGGATGGTGACGGGGTATCCGTCCATCGCCTCGAAGATCCCCTCGAAGTCCGCCCGCTGCATGGGAAGCAGCTTGGCGAGTGCACGCCGACGACCACCTTCATCGTGCGCGACGATCATCTCGCGCATCGAGTGGATGCGGTCGCCATCGAAGAACATGTGCTCGGTGCGGCAGAGCCCGATGCCTTCGGCTCCGAAGCCGCGCGCGACGCGCGCGTCGTGCGGCGTGTCGGCGTTGGCGCGCACCTTGAGACGGCGACGCGCATCTGCCCAGCCAAGCAGCTCGGCGAAGCCGCGATACACCGGCGCGTCCTCCTGCGACAGCGTGCCGGCGTTCACCTGCATCACTTCGCTCGGCATGGTCGGCAGGTCGCCGAGATAGACCTCACCCGTGCCGCCGTCGAGCGTGAGCCACTGGCCCTCGTGCACCTCGACCTCACCCACGGTGAAGCGACGGTGCGTCGCGTCCACGCGGATAGCACCGCAACCGACCACGGCGCACTTGCCCATGCCACGCGCCACCACGGCCGCGTGACTCGTCATGCCACCGCGCGCCGTGAGCACCGCACGCGCCGCGACGATGCCGTGGAAATCTTCCGGCGTCGTCTCGTCGCGCACCAGGATCACCGATTCGCCACGCGCCGCCTTGAACTCCGCCTCGTCCGCATCGAACACGGCCATGCCGCTCGCCGCACCCGGGCTCGCCGGCAGACCGACGCAAAGGACCTCCGGCTTGGATGACGGATCGATGATCGGATGCAGCAGCTGGTCGAGCTGACTCGCGGGCACACGCTGCAGCGCTTCAGGGCGAGAGATCAGTCCTTCGTTCACCAGGTCACGCGCGATACGCACCGCCGCAGCGGCCGTGCGCTTGCCGATACGCGTCTGCAGCAGATACAGCTTGCCGCGCTCCACCGTGAACTCGAGGTCCTGCATGTCGCGAAAGTGCCGCTCAAGCAGCGACTGCGTGCGCAGCAGGTCGCCGTAGGCCTCGGGCAGCTTGGTCGCCATCTCGGTGATGGGCTGCGGCGTGCGGATGCCCGCCACCACGTCCTCACCTTGCGCGTTCACGAGGAATTCGCCGTAGAAGATCTTCTCGCCCGTCGACGGGTCGCGCGTGAATGCGACGCCGGTGCCCGAGTCCTCACCGAGGTTGCCGAACACCATCGACACGATGTTCACGGCCGTGCCCGGTGACTCGGCGATGCCGTTCACTCGGCGATAGTCGACCGCCTTCTTGAGCGTCCACGACTTCCACACCGCTTCGGTGGCGCCCCAGAGTTGCGCCCGCGGGTCATGCGGGAAAGGCTGGCCGGTCGCGCTCTTGATCAGCTGCTGATACTCGAGCACCAGCGTCTGCAGGGCTTCGGCCGGGAGTTCGGCATCGGTCTTCGCGCCCGTCGTCAGTCGCTTGGCCGCGAGCAGATGTTCGAAGTCGTGCATCGGCACGCCGAGTACCACATCGCCGTACATCTGCAGCAAGCGACGATACGAGTCGTACGCGAAGCGCGGGCTTCCGCTCAGCTTGGCCAGCCCCACCACGGTCTCATCGTTGAGCCCGAGGTTGAGGATGGTCTCCATCATGCCAGGCATGGAGACGCGCGCGCCGGAACGCACGGAGACGAGCAGGGGATTGGTCGGGTCGCCGAAGCGCTTGCCGGCGGCTTCTTCGAGCCGTGTGAGCGCGCGCTCCACCTCGTCGCGCAATCCCGCCGGGATCGTGCGCGTGGCGAGATACGCGTCGCAGAGATTGCAGGCGATGGTGAAGCCCGGCGGCACGGGGACGCCGAGATTGGTCATCTCGGCGAGGTTCGCGCCCTTGCCGCCCAGGAGATCCTTATCGTCCTTCGTCGCTTCGGCCTTTCCGTTGCCGAAGAAGAACACTGACTGCGTCACGACTGCGCCTCCGCGAGGAGCGGTGCGCCGCTACCCGAGCCGGAGCTTCTCCGGGACGGACGGCGGCTTGGTGGGGTACTGCCCACTGAAGCACGCGTGACAGAAGCCGTCAGGGCCGTTGGGGACCGACTGCAACATCCCGTCGAGCGAGATGTAGCCGAGCGAATCCACCCCGATCTTCTTGGCGATCTCCGCCACGCTATTGTTGGCCGCGATCAACTGCTCGCGGTCGGGTGTATCGATGCCATAGTAGCAGGGTCCCGTGATCGGGGGGGACGAGACCCGCATATGGACCTCGCGCGCACCAGCGGCACGCACGAGCGCGACGAGCCCACGAGTGGTCGTGCCGCGGACGATGGAGTCATCGACCATCACCACGGACTTCCCTTCGAGGATCTCCCGCACCGCATTGTACTTCACCTTCACCTTCGCATCACGCCCGCTCTGCGTGGGCTGGATGAACGTCCGCCCCACGTAGTGGTTGCGGATGAGCGCCAGCTCCAGCGGGATCCCGCTCGCCTCGGCGAAGCCCAGCGCCGCCGAGTTGGACGAGTCTGGTACCGAGAAGACGAAGTCGGCCCCGGGAGCGGGGTGTTCCTTCGCCAACTGCCGCCCCAGCGCCCGCCGGGCCCGGTCCACCGAGCCGCCGAACACCCGCGAGTCCGGGCGCGCGAAATACACGTATTCGAAGACACAGCGGTGCAAGTTCGGTGCCGCCGCCCGGTTGAGGGTCCGGAAGCTGCCGTCGGGCTCCACGGCCACGATCTCGCCCGGCTGGATCTCCCGTTCCACGGTCGCGCCGACGATGTCGAGCGCGCAGGTCTCCGACGCGAACACCACCGCGCCGTTGAGCCGCCCCATCACGAGCGGCCGCCAGCCGAACGGGTCGCGCGCGGCCACGAGGGTGTCGCCGATAATCAACAGCAGCGAGTACGCGCCTTCGACGCCCGTGAGGGCCTCGGCGAGCTTCTCCTCGGGCTTCTCGGCGCGCGACTTGGCGAGCCGATGCACGATCACCTCGGAGTCCATCGTCGAACTGAAGATCGAACCTTCGTCCTCGAGCTCGTGCCGGATCTCGGTCGCATTGGTCAGATTGCCGTTGTGCGCGAGCGAGATGTGTCCGCCCTTGAACCGCACCAGCGCCGGCTGCGCGTTCTCGATGGTGCTCGAGCCCGCCGTGGAGTAGCGTGTGTGGCCCATCGCGACCGGCCCAACGAGTGTCGCCATCTTCTCAGGCGAGAACTGGTCGGACACAAGCCCCATCGCGCGGATGGCGTGGATGTCACCGCGTTCCGTCGCGACGATACCCGCCGACTCCTGCCCGCGGTGCTGCAATGAGTAGAGGCCGAGGTGCGTGAGCGCCGCAGCGTCCTTGTGCCCACTGATTCCGAAGATGCCACACATCAGGCGGTCCCTCCCGCCATCGCGGGGTCCTTCGTGACAGCCTCGGCCGCTGCGCGCTGCATGGCGCGGGGCAGGGCTTCGTGGTAAGCCTCGCTCAGTGTCGCGATGCGCGCGTTGAGCTTCGTCGTGCCGCTGGTGATGTGCAGTCCGTCGGCGGCGTTGGTGACCTTGCCGATCACCCGCGCCGGCACGCCATGCTGCTTGGCGATCGCGAGCACCGCCTCGGCGTTCGCCGTGGAGACGATCACACGGCCCTGCGCCTCGCCAAACAGCAACGCACGGGTGGGCAGTGCAGACCACGCGCTCAGGTCCACCGTAGCACCCATCGGCTTGGTACGGTCCGCCATGCAGCTCTCGGCGAGCGCGACCGCGAATCCACCTTCGCTGCAGTCGTGCGCCGAACTCACATGACCGGCGCGGATGGCCGCCAACAGGCCATCGATCAACTTCTTCTCACCTTCGAGGTCACAACGCGGTGGCGCACCGGCCACCACACCATGCACCCACGCGAGGTACTCCGAGCCACCGATCTCATCGGTGTTCTCACCGAGGAGGATGATCGCATCGCCCGCGGTGGTGAAGTTCAGGCGCGTCGCATGTGCGGCGTCGTCGAGCACGCCCACCATGCCGATGGTCGGCGTGGGATACACCGCGCCCTGCGGATTCTCGTTGTACAGCGAGACGTTGCCGCCGGTCACCGGCGTCTCGAGCACGCGGCAGGCATCGCCCATGCCGAAGACGGCTTCGCGGAACTGGAAGAACACTTCGGGCTTCTTGGGATTGCCGAAGTTGAGGCAGTTGGTGATCGCGCGCGGCGTGCCACCGGCACACGCGACGTTGCGCGCTGCCTCGGCCACCGCGATGCGTCCGCCGACCCGCGGGTCGAGGAACACGTAGCGTCCGTTGCAGTCCGTCTTGAGCGCGAGCGCCTTCTTGGTGCCGCGCACGCGGACCACCGCGGCGTCCGCGTGCCCCGGGCCGGCGACGGTGTTCGTGCGCACGGTGGAGTCGTACTGCCGATGGATCCAGTGCTTGCTCGCGATGGTCGGCGCCTGCAGCAGGCGCTCCAGCGTCCATGCCGGGTCGCTTTCGCTCGGCAACGGCGCGATGGCGTGCACGTCACGCTCGCGACGCGCGACGGCCTCGTCGCTCTCCTTCGCCTCTGGCGTGTACATCGGGCAGTCGGTCACCAGTCGCGTGCCGGGGAACTCGGCGACGATCTTGTCACCCTCCGTCACGCGGTACACGGGCTCGGCGATCACCTCGCCGATGACCTCGGCCACCAGGTCCCACTTGTTCAAGATCTTCTTCACTTCGGCGTCGTGGCCCTTCTTGGCTACGACCAGCATGCGCTCCTGCGACTCGGACAGCAGGATCTCGTACGGCGTCATGCCCGTCTCGCGCACCGGCACCTTCATGGTGTCGATCGTCACGCCGACGTCGCCGCGTTCGGCCATCTCGGCGCTGGAGGACGTGAGGCCGGCGGCGCCCATGTCCTGGATGGCGACGATGTGACCCGAGCGGATGAGTTCGAGCGAGGCCTCGAGCAGCAGCTTCTCGGTGAACGGATCGCCCACCTGCACACGCGGGCGCTTCGCTTCGTTCTCCTCGGAGAGGTCTTCGGAGGCGAACGACGCGCCATGGATGCCGTCACGGCCCGTGCGCGCGCCCACGGCGATCACCGGGTTGCCCACACCCTCGGCCTTCGCGCGGATGAGTTCTTCTTCCTTGAGCAAGCCCACGCACATCGCGTTGACGAGCGGGTTACCTTCGTACGCGGCGTCGAACATCACGTCGCCCGCGACCGTCGGGATGCCCACGCAGTTGCCGTAGTCGCCGATGCCCTTCACGACGCCGGCGACGAGGTAGCGCACACGCGGCGTCTCCAGCGAACCGAAGCGCAGCGAGTTGAGCATCGCGATCGGTCGCGCGCCCATGGTGAAGACGTCGCGCAGGATGCCGCCCACGCCCGTCGCCGCGCCCTGGTACGGCTCCACCGCCGACGGGTGGTTGTGCGACTCGATCTTGAACGCCACGGCCAGTCCGTCGCCGATGCTGATCACACCAGCGTTCTCGCCCGGGCCCTGCAGCACCCACGGGGCCTTGGTCGGCAGCGTCTTGAGTACGGGGCGCGAGTGCTTGTACGAGCAGTGCTCGCTCCACAGCGCGCTGATGATCCCCAACTCGGTGAAGGTCGGCGTGCGGTCGAGCATCTTCACCAAACGGTCGTACTCATCCATCGTGAGCCCGTGCTCGGCGACGAGCGCAGGCGTGATGGTCGGATCGCCCGGACGGGGCGTGGCTCCAGTGGTCACTTGTTGCGCAGTCCCTTGAAGAGATCGCTGAGGAATCCGCCGATCGCGGATTCATTGACGCGGCCGACCATCTCGAGCTCGCCGGCGTCGAGCCAGAGGCCCTTGCAGTCGGGGCAGGTATCGATCTTCACGTGGTGGAAGTCCGTCTCCTTGAGATCGGCGCCACACTTGGGGCACTTCATGTAATGCACCTTGCGCTCCGCAGCCTTGCGCTCGGCGTCAAGCTTAGCGCGATGCTCCTTGATGAGCTCCGCGTCCTGCTTGAGGAAGTATTCGTCTTCGTTGCGGCTGGGGTTGAAGTCTTTGGACATTAGATGGGAGATGTGGGATGTGAGATGGTGGAGAACGGCTCTTACATCTGCTTCAGCAACGATTCGAAGAGCACCTGCCCATCGACCGACCCGAGCAGCGGCTCCATCGCGCGTTCGGGGTGCGGCATCAGACCGACCACGGTGCCGGACTCATTGGTGACGCCGGCGATGTTGTTCATCGATCCGTTCGGGTTGGCGGTCTCGCTGGCCTCACCCTTGGCGTCCACGTAGCGGAAGACCACACGACCGTCGCCCTCGAGCTGCTTGAGGGTCTCGGCGTCCGCGGTGTAGCGGCCGTCGCCGTGCGCGATCGGCATGGTGAGCGTGGCACCCTTGGTGGCGGCGCGTGTGAACACCGTGTTCGTGTTCTCCACGCGCAACGTCACTGGCATCGAGCGGAACTGCAGGCTCGCGTTGCGCAGCAGCGCGCCCGGCAGCAGTCCGGCCTCGCAGGCGATCTGGAATCCGTTGCAGATGCCGATCACCGGGCCGCCACGCTTCGCATGCGCCACGACCTCCTGCATGATCGGCGAGAACCGTGCGATGGCACCAGCACGGAGATAGTCGCCGTAACTGAAGCCGCCCGGCAGGATGATGACATCGGCGCCCTGCAGGTC
>JADYYN010000188.1 GCA_020853635.1 Gemmatimonadaceae bacterium | reverse complement strand
CAGTAGTACCCGAAACTTTGCGACACAAAGCACTTGACAGAAAGCGACCCCGAGCCGATACTGCACACCATGGCCGCCCCAATCCGCGAGGTCCCCGACCTCCAGGATCGCGCTCTTCGCGACTTGTCATTCATTCGCCAGACCATCGAGAGCGCCTCCGCGTTCACTGATGTTCCCGGCTGGGGACTGGTCGGCGTCGGTGCGTCGGCGCTCGTGGTGGCGTGGGGGGCGGAGCAGACGGCGAGTGCAGGGGCGTGGATCGCCACGTGGTTGCTCGAGGCCGTGTTCGCGGCGAGCCTCGCGGCGGTGGCGATGCATCGCAAGATGAAGCGGCGTGCCGATGCGAGCGGGGCGGTCGTGATCAGCGTGCCGGCGCGGAAGTTCATGCTCGGGTTCTGGCCGGCGATCATCGCCGGCGCGGTGCTCACCTTCGCGCTCATCGAACGTGATGGACTATGGACCGCGGGGTCGGAAGTGCCGCGCGTGCTGCCGGGGCTCTGGTTGCTCCTCTATGGAGTGGGTGTGGTGACGGCGGGTGCGTTTTCGGTGCGGGCGGTGCCGCTCATGGGCGTGACGTTCATGCGGCTCGGCACGATCGCGCTGTTGTTGCCGGCATCGAGCGGCACGGTGTTGCTCGCGCTCGGGTTCGGCGTGGTGCAAATGGGATTCGGCTGGTGGATCGCACGGAGGCACGGTGGCTAAGCGTTCGGCAGGATCGGCAGCGATGAAGGTGGTGCGGGGCGAGTCGGCGTCGGCGAAATCGGCGACGCCCGGCGGACTCACGTCGGTGGACGGCGACATGGCCGGGCCGCTGGCACTCGATCGCGTGATCCATGAGCGGATCCGCTTGGCGATCGTCAGCACGCTCGCCGTGCATGAGATGCTCACGTTCACGGAGTTGCGCTCGGTGCTCGAGACGTCCGACGGCAATCTCTCGGTGCACGCGCGTAAGCTCGAGGATGCGGGCTATGTGTCATGCAAGAAGAGCTTCGATGGTCGCATCCCGCGCACGGAGTACCGCATCACCGCGGCGGGGCGGCGGGCGCTCGAGCAGTACCTCTCGCACATGGAAGCATTGATCCGACGCGTTGGTGGCTGAACCGCGCGCAAGCTGACAACGGCGCCCACGCGGCGCCCTTTCTTTGGAGGCAAACTTTACAATGCAAAGCACTTCATCTGTTCCGGCGCACCTCGCCATCATCCTCGACGGCAACGGCCGATGGGCCGAGCAGCGCGGACGCCCGCGATGGATGGGGCACGTCGCCGGTGCACGCGCGCTCAAGCCGATCGTCGAACACTGCGTCACTCGCGGAGTCGACCAGCTCACCGTGTACGCGATGTCGAGTGACAACTGGTCGCGGCCGGCGGTCGAAGTCAACGCGTTGCTCGAACTCCTCGAGACGCAGTGCCGCACGCGACTCCATTCGCTCGTCACCAACGGCGTACGTGTGAGTGCGATCGGACGTCGCGATCGTTTGCCGCTGCCTATGCGTCGCGCGTTGAGCGATCTCGAACGTGCGTCGGCCGCCGGGCGCGCGTTGCATCTCCGCTTGGCGATCGACTACTCCAGCCGCGCGTCGATGCAGGGCGCGCTGCCGATCACGTCCGCGACGCAGGGCACGACCATCCTGCCGCCGGTCGACCTGCTCCTTCGCACCGGCGGCGAACGTCGGCTCTCCGATTTCCTCCTCTGGGAATGTGCCTACGCCGAGCTCGCGTTCATCGACACGCTGTGGCCGGACTTCTCTCCCGCGGCGCTCGACTCCGTGCTCGCCGACTTCGCCACACGCGACCGCCGCTTCGGTGCGGTGTCCGCCACGCGGAGAGCGAGCTGATGACGCCCGCACTCGCCCGCCGACTCGTCGGCTTCGCGCTGCTCCTCGGGCTCGTCGGGGACCAGATGCTCCGCGCCGCGGAATGGCGCGCCGGCTTCGCGCTCTGGGTCATCCTCGCCGTACTCGGCGTGGCGCATCTTGTCTATCGCCATCGCACCACGCGCAGTGATGCGCCGGTCCCCTCGTTCTTCGCGCCGTCCAAGTGGAGCGCGCCGTCGCGTGAACGCGCGTTCGTGGTCCTTTCCATCGTGTTGAGCGCGCTCTCACTCGTGTACCGCAGCGCCGAGTCGTTGTTCGCGATCAACTTCATCATCATGCTCGGCGGCGCGATGCTGCTGGTGTGGATGGGCAGTGGAAGGAGTCTGCGGCAGTTCGCGTTCCGCGATCTGTTCGCGGCGCCGGCGACGTCGGCGACGGCGGTGTTCACCGGCGCACCGGCGGCCGTGCGCGCGATGACCGATACGACTGAGGCGCGCAGCGGTCTCGCCACGCGGCTGCTGGTGATCGGTGGCGGGCTCGCACTGGCCTTCCCGCCGCTGCTCATCGTCACGGCGTTGCTCGCGTCGGCCGATCCGGTGTTCAAGGAGGGCGCACAGTTCGTGCTGCGTTTCCTCGAGGGCGAAGCGTTGGCGCACTTGGTGCTCTTCACCGTGCTGAGCTGGGTGAGCGCGGGCTGGTTGCAGGGCGCGGTGGGGCTACGCGGTGAGCGTTTGGTGGAGTACCGCGGCACGACGATCACGCTGCCGTTCTCTGCGCTCGCGGTGACGTTGTACGGCGTGGCGGTGTTGCTCGCGATCTTCGTCGGACTGCAGGCGCGCGCGTTGTTCGGGGGAGCGGAGTACGTGCTCGTCACGGCTGGGCTCACCATGGCGGAGTATGCGCGCGGAGGCTTCTTCGAGTTGGTGGTGCTGAGTGTGTTCGTGCTCGCACTGTTGTTCCTCGCCGACCGCGCCCTCGGCGACGATCAGCCGGCGGATCTGCGTCGATTCCGCGCGGTGGGTGTGGTCCTGTTGGGGCTCACCTCGGTGGTGATGGTGTCGGCGGTGGTGCGCCTTTCATTGTACATGACGAGCTTCGGTCTCACGTCCGATCGGGTGTTCGCGTTCGCGATCCTCGCGGGTGTGGCGGCGGCGATGACCTGGTTCGCGCTCACGGTGCTGCGCGGTGCACGCACGCGGTTCCTGCCGGGCATGATCGTGCTGGCCGTGCTCTGGGTGCAGGCGCAAAACATTTTGAACCCCGACGCCTTGGTGGCGCGGACGAACCTCGCGCGTGCGCGTGCCGGGGAAGAACTCGACGTGCAGCACCTTGGCTCGTTGTCGGCGGATGCGGTGCCGGAGATCATGCGCGAGGGACCGACGCTCCCCGGTGCAGTCTGCCGGGAGCTCGCGAAGGTCGTCGCCGAGCGCTGGAAGACCGAGCAGTACCTCGCCGACGACTGGCGTGCGGCCTCGCTGCCGTTGCTGCGCGTGCGTGCGCTGCAGGCGGGTGACCCACGACTCGCGGAGCGCTGGGGGTGCGCCTCGCGTTGACCGCGTGACATCGTGGCGGTTACCATCCCCGTATGACCGCAGCCCGCGAAGCACTTCCGCTCGACCCGTTCGGTCGGCGTCGACTGAAGGTGGCCTTCGTGGGCTCGCACGGGGTGGGGAAGACCACACTCTGCTTCGACCTCGCGTCGCAGCTCAAGCGGCTCGACCTCGGCGTGGATCTCGTGAAGGAAGTCGCGCGCCGCTGTCCGCTGCCGATCAATGAAGAGACCACGCTGGATGCGCAGGCGTGGATACTCCACACGCAGATCGCCGAAGAGATCGCAACGTGTGCGCAGAACGAGGTGGTGATCTGCGACCGCTCGGTGCTCGACAACTATGCGTATCTGGTGGCGCGTATCGGTCGGATGCCGGCGCTCGACGCGCTCGTGTCGCAGTGGATCCGCGGCTACGATGCGCTGTTCAAGGTGCCGGTGACCGGCGCGCCGTCGTTCGATGGGCAGCGCGCGGTGAGTCCGGGCTTCCAACATCAGATCGATGAAACGATCGACGATTTGATCGCGGCGTTCGACGTGCCGGTGATCCGGCTCGACGCGCGGCATCGTGACGGATGGATCGGTCGTGTGTTGGAGGTGCTCGCGCTGCCGTCTCAGGCACCGCAAATCGATCTCTTCGTGAGTCCTCAATAATCCGCGCTGTCGCTTCATGTGGCAGTGTCTTTGAAGTAGGCAGCGCGTTGATACGTTCCGTGCATCCGATCCGCCTTGTCCAGCGTGTGTTCGCGCGGAAGAGCGGTCGTGTCCAACATCTCAATCACGGAATCTCATCATGCGCAGCATCTCTGAACTCAAGATCGGCACCCGACTCTGGGTCGCCTTCGGTGTCATCATCGCGCTCACGTTCGGCCTCTCCGCGATCAGCATCGATCGTGTGCGTTCGATCAGCAGCAACCTGAGCGAGGTGAACGAGATCAACAGTGTGAAGCAGCGGTACGCGATCAACTTCCGCGGCAGCGTGCATGACCGCGCGATCTCGTTGCGCGACGTCTCGCTGGTGACCACGTCGGATGAAGTCGATGCCGCCGTCGCCGACATCGCGCGGCTGGCGGACAACTATGCGAAGTCGGCGGGGCCGCTCGATGCGATGTTGGCGGACGCGGCGACGAGTGATTCGACGGAGCGTCGCATCATCGAGGAGATCAAGGCGACCGAAGCGCGCACCATGCCGCTGGTCGAGGCGGTGATCGCGAAGCGTCGCGAGGGAAAGGCCGCCGAAGCGCGTGCCATCCTGATGGATCAGGCGCGTCCGGAGTTCGTCGTGTGGCTGCGGCAGATCAATGAGTTCATCGACCTCGAGGAAGCGAAGAACAAGGCGGTGGGCGCGGAGACGACCGCGATGGCGGCGGGCTTCACGACGCTCACGCTGATGCTCACGCTGCTTGCCGTCGCGTTCGGCGTCGCCGTGGCGTACTGGTCGGTGCGGTCGATCGAGCCGCTGCGTCGCCTCACCGACGTGATGGGCCGACTCGCCAACGGCGCCTACGAGACGGACGTCCCGAGCCGGGACCGGAAGGACGAAGTAGGTGACATCGCGCGTGCGGTGCAGTTCTTCAAGGAGAGCAGCATCGATCGGATCGCCGCGGATGAGGCTGCCCGTGTGGCGCAGGCGGAGCTCGACGCGAAGTTGCGGGCGTCGGAAGCTGAGCATCTCGCCGCGCAGCAGGCGGTGGTGGACACCATGGCCGATGCGCTTGCGCGCCTCGCGAACGGTGACCTGAGCGTGCGTGTGGATGCGGAAAGCGCTGGGAACTATGCCGCGCTCATGCAGGACTTCAATCAGGCGGTCGAGACACTGTCCACGCAGTTGGCGCAGGTGGATCGCGCGGCGCAGCAGGTGTCGGCGGCAGGCAGCGAGATCACGTCGGGATCACAGGCGTTGGCCACGGGTGCGAGCGAGCAGGCCGCGTCGCTCGAGCAGGTCGCGTCACGGGTGCAGGAGTTCGCCGCGATGGCGAAGCAGAGCGCGGCGAACGCCGTCGAAGCGCGGACGCTCATGACGAACGCGCGGCAGCACACCGCCGAAGGCTCGGCGCGGATGGATCGCCTCACGCAGGCGGTGACCGATATCCGTCAGGCGAGCACGGAGACGGCGAAGATCGTGAAGACCATCGAGGAGATCGCCTTCCAGACGAATCTGCTCGCACTCAACGCGGCGATGGAAGCGGCACGCGCCGGCGATGCGGGCCGTGGGTTCGCGGTGGTCGCCGACGAGGTGCGGGCGCTCGCGCTGCGTTCGGCGGAGGCGTCGAAGACGACGGCCGCGCTCATCGAGCGCAGCGTCACCAGTGCCGCGCATGGTGTGGAGCTGAACGGCCAGGTGATGCAGAGCCTCGGCCAGATCAATCAGCAGGTGGATCGTGTGGCGGTGGTGGTCGATCAGATCTCGACCGCGGCCGCACAGCAGGCGGAGACGGTCACGCAGATCGACGCGGCGGTGGTCCAGATGAACGGGGTCACGCAGCACGTGGCGGCGAATGCCGAGGAATCGGCGAGTGCGGCGACGGAGTTG
>JADYYN010000187.1 GCA_020853635.1 Gemmatimonadaceae bacterium | reverse complement strand
AGTTCATCTGCGGCTACGTGAAGGTCATGAACCGCCAGCGCAGCATCCAGCCGGATGTCCGCCTCTCGAAGCGCGAGGTCGAGTGCCTGCGCTGGGCCGCGCTCGGCAAGACCGACCAGGAGATCGCCGCGATCATCTCGCGCAGCGCCGCGACCATCCGCTTCCACATCCACAACGCCGCGCTGAAGCTCGATGCCGTGAACCGCAGCCAGGCCGTGTTCAAGGCCTCCCAGCTCGGCTACCTCGGCGCCGCCAATTAGGGTGAGCGCCCCCGTTCTCCCCAAAAAAATGCGGCGCCATAAAGGCGCCGCAATCGAGTCTTCGTGTTGATCCGGACGAGCCGGCGGCCGGGAATCCCCGGCCGCCGGCCGTTCGATCAGAAGCGCGTGGTCAACTGCACCATGACGGTCCGCGGCACGACGCCGAAGCCCATCTGGTCCGCCAGGCGACCGTCCGTACCCGAGGTGCCGCCGGTCGAAGGACCGTCGACGACGCCCGAGATGTACAGCTCGTTGGTCAGGTTGCGGCCGATGAGAGCCACTTCCCAGCGATCGTCGTCGCTGCCGAGCTTCACGCCGGCATCGAACACCACGTAGCTGCCGACCTCGGACAGCGGGTTGCCGAAGCCCGACGCGAGGTACTTGCCGCTGTAGCGCGCGTTGCCGTTGATCGCGAACTTGTAGCTGCCGCCGACTTCCATCTCGTAGCGCGCACCGACCGCACCGGCCCACTTCGGCGCCATCGCCGTCGGGTTGCCCGACACGTCCTGGTACGGCACACCGCCGACCGACAGCGTGCAGCCGCTCAGCGGACCCTGGCCCGCGAAGCAGGGCAGGACGGAGTCGATGTACTTGGCACGGTTGTAGGCGATCGTCGCGTTCAGCAGCAGGCCCGGGGCCGCCGCCGGCGCGAACTCCGACTCGAGCTCGAAGCCGGTCGTGCGCGCATCCGCGGTCACGGTGTTGAACGCGAAGATGTCGGAGCGGAAGAAGTCGACCTGCAGGTCCTTGTACTTGTAGCGGTACACGGTCGCGTTCAGGCGGACCTGGTTGTCGGCCAGCGTCGACTTGACGCCCGCCTCGAAGCCGCGCGCCTTCTCCGGCTCGAACGTCAGGTCGGCCAGCGGGTTCTGCGAGAAGCCGCTGTTGATGCCCGAGATCGAGAAGCCGCCCGACTTGTAGCCGGACTTGTAGGCCGCGTACAGCATCACGTCATCGATGGGCTTCCAGCTCATCGTGAACTCAGGCGACCAGTTGTTGAAGGTCTGGTTCGCCGTCACGACGCCCAGCGGATCCGTGGCCGGGCGGAAGATCGCCGTGACGGCCGCGTTGTTGTAGGGCTGGCGGAAGTCGCTGTCCTTGGTCTCGTGCGTATAGCGCACGCCGGCGGTCGCCTCGACGGACGAGGTGATCGACCAGATCGCCTGACCGAACAGCGCCACGGTCTTGCCATCCGTGCCGCCGGTCTTGGACGTCGCCTGGTAGCGGTTCGCCGCCGACTGGCTGGAGTCCTCGATGTTCGCGAACGCGATGTTCTGATCGAAGTCGCGCTTGGTGTCCTGCCAGTACACGCCGAGCAGCGCGTTGACCGGACCCTCGAACTTGGTGAGACCGCGCAGTTCCGAGGAGATCGCGCGGAAGGTCGAGTTCTCGGTCGCGAACACCGTGATCGGGCTCGCCTGGAAATCGCAGTTGCAGGCCCAGCGGTTGGTGTTGCGATTCCAGTTGTTCACCCAGGTGACGTTCAGGTTGTCGACGTCCCACTCGAGGTTGCCGGTGATCGAGTACGACCGGTAGCGGTTGTACTGCCGGCCGTCCGACCTCGCATTCGGGAAGCTCGCGGCCATGTCCACCGGCATGTTCGACTGGTGCGTGACGAACTTGTCGTTGTCGCAGGCGAAGTTGTTCGGGCTGTTCGGGCCGTTGGGCGACAGCTGGCTGATGCCCGTCGGTGACTTCCAGCAGACATAGTTCCACGACGAGTTGTTCACGTCGTTGTGGTCCAGCGCCGCCTTCAACGTGCCCGTCAGCGAGTCGTTCGGCGTCCACTTCACGGTGACGCGGCTGAGGATCTCCTTTTCGCCCGGCGCATTCTCGGACGCCGGCAGCGCGGTGTGCGAATTCAGCGAACCCGTCGCGATGTCGAAGGTGTTGTAGTTCGTCAGCGTGGGCATGACGTTCTTGTAGTAGCCGTCGTACATCTTCGAGCCACGCACCGCGACGCGCACACCCAGCGTGTCGCTGACCGGCATCGAGCCCACGAGCTCGAGCTGGGCCTGCTGGGCCTTGAACTCGTAGCCCGCACGCGCGAGGAACTCGGGCTCGCTGCCCGGATCCGCCGTCTTCATGTTGATCACGCCTGCGGTCGCGTTCTTGCCGAAGAACAGCGCCTGCGGGCCCTTCAGGACTTCGAGGGTGTCGAGGTCGAAGAAGCCTTCCTGGATGATGCGGCCCTGGCCGTAGTAGACGCCGTCGACGATGACCGCGACGGACTGCTCGATGCCGATCGAGGTCGACGAGGTGCCGATGCCGCGCAGCGTGATCT
>JADYYN010000186.1 GCA_020853635.1 Gemmatimonadaceae bacterium | reverse complement strand
CAATAGTGCGGATGCCACCGGCGGTATCGCAGCTCACAGAGCGCCATCCCGTGCGCGTCGCGCTCAACGACCGTCATCACCGCGTCGGCGTGCCAGAGGCGACGCCAGAACGGGAGGCGCGGCAGGTCGAGCAATGCGGTGGTGTCATCCATGGTGTGTCCTCAGATTGCGGCGGGCCGGGAATCAGCCCGCCGCGCTAACTCGCTTAGGCCGCCGTGACCGTCGCGCCATCTTCGAGGGGCACGTAGTAGCACCACCACTCGATCGCCCCGGTGTTCGACGCGGCGCAGTTGAGGTCGATCGTTCCGGCTGGCACGATGACGGGCTTGGCCTGCATCGCGCACGCCACCCCCGCGCCGACCAGCGCATCGGAGAGCGTGCCGGTCATGGCGTAGATGTCGCCAACGGCGTCGGCGCTGATGTTGAGCACCGCGCAGAGATCGACGTCCGAGCCGGACGTCGGATTCGCGACGATCTTGGTGTTATTCGCTTGGGTCTGAATCACGGTCGTGACGCGGCCGACGATCACGGCAGCGACCAACCCGCCGCTGACCGTGAAGATCGCGGATGCCGCGGTCTGCGGCAGGGCCGCGCCGGCGCGATGCACGCGTTTGCCGACGCGGATGACGGTGAGCGCGTCCACGTCGAACGCGGCTGGACCGATCATTTCCGGGGCGATCCCCGTGATTGAGAGCGCGGATGGCTGCGGCATGATGCGTGTCTCCTTGCTATCTCATGGCCGAGCCATACGCCCGGCGCGGTACTGCCTACGTGGTCGCGCGCGTCTGGCGACCGGCTCCCAACGCACGAATCGACCCGCGCTGCACCCAGAGATGCAGGAGCCGCGGCGACCATGCGCTTGTGTCGATCTTGTCCCCAGGGCGATAGACCACGCCCTCGGCTCCGGTGATCGTGCCGCGTACAACCTCATGCGTCGGCTTTGCGTCGTGACGGGATTCCGCCGTCGTCTCGGCACTCATTGCGCACACCTCGTCACACCGCCGTTAGGCGATGGCGTTGTAGAAGAAGTAGCCGAGCGACTTGGAGCAGATCTTGATGTCGAATGCCGCCTCGGACTCGTAGACGTCGCTAGCGGTCGCCTCATCGCGCCACATCTTGGTTGGCATCGCCATGCCACTGCCGAGATTGTTGCGGTGCATGAAGATCGCGCCGGTCATCGGAGTCATGAGCGACGGTGATGCCGGCCGATACGCGAGCAACGCGTGCGGTCCCTGGATGAAGTCGTAGGTCGCGGTCACGCCCTCGGCATTGGTCGCCTTGACCGCATCGGCCACGACGATCCGCTCGATCCCGAAGAGTCGCGCCATCCCGGTCAGGAACATCTGCGGGTCGTTCAGCGCACCCTCGGTGTACTTAACCCGGTCGATGATGTCGGGATGATCGACCAACGCATCCGCGACCTCGGCGGCGAGCACGAGCCGATTCGGTTTGATGCCGGCCGAGTTCTTTTGGAACGTCCGGATCGCGGCGCGAATGTCATCGATCGGCGTCGAGTTGGTCTGATCGCTCCAATGCCGGATCGTCGTTCCCGGCGTCGGCGTGCTGGCCGTGCCGCTCACTTCCGTGCCGAGCCCGAGCCCACCGACGGCGCTCGCACCATAGATGCCGGTTGTGAAGAAGTTCGACGCCCATTGCCGTTCGAGGTGCTGTCGCCACTGCGCGGCGAGTAGGTCGCTCGCGGTTTGCTGCAACGTGGCATCGATCGCGGGATCGGCGTTGTTGCGCACCTGATCCGGGATGTCGGTCCCGATCGCTTTGTTGACGCAGGTGTACTGATCCTGCGAGGTCGTGAACCCGATCCGGGCGACGGTGTCGCGGGGACCGCGCGGGCGGACATCGTCACGGGCAAAGACGTTCGGATCGTACGTGTAGTACTTGTCCGACACGAAATCGACCGGGATGATCGGAAAGACGTCGCCGGCGATGAATCCCGCCGGGCTTTGAATCTGAGCGAGTGTCATCGTGGACACTGCCCGGTCGATATGAACGTCACGGGTATCGAGCATGATTGCGTGCTCCCTGCCCTACCGGGCCACTTACGCCAAACGCGTCGGCGGAAGGCAGCCGAGCGTCACTTCCGCGATCCCGCCGGACGCGGCGCCGACCCGGCAAACGCCGGCCGCATACTTGGTGGTGTCCGTGCCATGGACATACGGCACTGCCGCGCCATTGCCGTCCGTGCCGACCGTTTCGCCCGCGGTCAGATCGGCTCCGGCAACGACTTTGCTCACGCCGATGTGCATGACGACCGCTTCCTGATCCTCTTCCGGCGTGTTTTGCAGCACGCCGATCAGCTTGTCAGTGACGGCGGCACACACGGTGCAGCCCCCATCACCGCTGTTCTTCATGAAGCGGTACTGCTTGGCGGACAGGTCAGCTTCCGCGTTGTACGTATCGGTAAAGATCAACTTCGTCACTGCCATGAGGCGTCTCCTTGACGGCGGGCGCAGCCGCCGGGGTGATTACCGCTTGCCGCGAAGCTCGTCGTTGTACTTTTGCGTCAGCTCCGGGCGGGATCGCAGAACCTTGGCAATCGCCTGCTCGGCGGTGATCCCCTCGTTTGCGACGAACTTCGCCGCCTCCGACTCGATCTGGGACCACGCCCCGCCCCCGCCCTCGCCCGGCGCGTCACTGCCGAGCACCGGCTTGATCGCGGCCGAAATGAACCGCCGCGCCTGATCGCGCTGGGTGGCGATGTAGTCGGCCCGCAACTCGTCATCGCTGAACGCCTGGAGGATGCGCAGGTGCTTCGCCTCATCCCCCAGGAACGCCGGCTTGCTCGTGCTAGTCGGACCGTCGCCGCGAATCTCGGCCGTGAACTGCTGGATGGTCCGCTCCGCCTTGAGCGCGTCCACGTCAGCCTTGTAGGTCTCCGCCTCGGTCTCCGCCGCGACGCGGGCCGCCTCGGACTCGCTGAACTTCCGCGTCAGGTCGGCGTTCTCGGTCTTGAGCGTGTCCACCGTGCCTTTGAGTTCGGCGAACGACTGCGAGAGCTCCGCGAACTGCTGGGCCGTGGGTGCCTTGTCGGTCAT
>JADYYN010000185.1 GCA_020853635.1 Gemmatimonadaceae bacterium | reverse complement strand
GGGGATACTTCTTCTCGATCCAGAGCAGCAACGGTGCGGCGATGAAGATCGAGCTGAAGGTGCCCACGATGATGCCGAAGGTCAGCACCCAGGCGAACGGGCGGATGACCGAGCCGCCGAAGATGAGCAGCGCGAGCAGCGTCGCGAGCGTGGTCGACCCGGTCATCACCGTCCGCGGGAGCGTCTCGTTCACCGACCGGTTGAGCAGGTCGTAGAGCGACTCCTTGCGGTGCATGTGCAGGTTCTCTCGCACGCGATCGAAGACCACGACCGTGTCATTCATCGAATACCCGATGACCGTCAGCACGCCGCCCACGACGAACACGGAGACCTCGATGTCCATGTACATCATGAACGCGAGCGTCGCGAGGAGATCGTGGATGGTCGCGAGGACCGCGGCAACGCCGAAGCGCCACTCGAAGCGCCAGGCGAGGTAGACGAGCGTGAGGGCGAACGCGATCAGGGTGGCGAGCGCGGCGTTGCCGCGCAGTTCGCTGCCGACGCGTGCGCTGACACCCGCCGTGCGGCCGACGGTGAATGCCTCCGCGCCGAATCGGGCTCGCAGCACCCGCTCGATCTCCTGGCTCACGCTCTCGGCCCCCGCGGTGAGCTGCTCGACCTGCTGCTTCTCCTGCGCGCGGATGGCGATCTCGCTGGCCGACCCGAAGGTGAAGATCTCGGCATCACCGAGCCCGCCCTCGGCGAGTGCACTGCGGACGTCGGCGATCGCCGGCGCCTGCTGGAAGACGAGTTCGACCTGCGTGCCGCCGGTGAACTCGATGCTGTAGTTGAATCCGCGCACGGGCACGAGGATGACCGCCGGCACGACGAAGACGAGCACGGTGACGACAGCGAGCTTCCACTGCTTGAGGAAGTCCCAGCTGGTGTTGTGGAGGATGCGCAGCATCAGATGCTCAGGGACTGGGCGGTCTTGTTCTTCGACAGCCACAGGAGGAAGAGGGTGCGGACCACGAAGATCGCGGAGATGAGCGAGGCGAAGAGGCCGGCGAGGAGGGCGACGGCGAAGCCGCGCACGGGTCCCGTGCCGAACTGGTAGAGGATCGCCGCGGTCAGCGCGGTGGTGACGTGCGTGTCGACGATGGCGCTCCATGCATGGTCGAAGCCCTCGTCGATCGCGAGCCGGATGGTACGCCCGGCGTCGAGCTCCTCACGGATGCGCTCGAAGATGAGGAAGTTCGCGTCCACGGCCATGCCGATCGAGAGCACGAATCCGGCGAGGCCCGGAAGCGTGAGGGTGGCATCGAAGAGCGCGAGGATGGCGAGCGTCACGAGGACGTAGAACGCGAGCCCGCAGACCGCGAGGAAGCCCGAGAAGCGATAGTAGACGAGCATGATGACGATCACGAGCGCGATGCCGAGCGCGCCGGAGAAGAGCCCCTGCCGGATGGCGTCGGCACCGAGGCTCGCGCCGATGGTGCGCGATTCAACGACCTTGAGCGGCACCGGCAGCGCGCCGGCACGCAGCACGAGCGCGAGGTCCTGCGCCGCCTGGAGGTCACGCCCGCCCATGGTGATCTGGCCGCGCGTGCCGATCGCGCTCTGGATGACTGGCGCGCTCATCACGCGATCGTCGAGGACGATCGCCATGTTGTCGCCGATGTGGCGCGCGGTCTCCTTCCGGAAACGGCTGCCGCCCTCGTTGTTGAAGACGAAGTCGACCTTGGCGCCCTCGATCGGGTCCTGGTTCGGCTTCGCGTCGGTGAGATAGGTCCCATCGATGATGGCACGCGCATCGAGCACATACAGCGTGTGATACGACTGCGTGCCGAGCATGATGCTGTCGGTGCCCCAGCGGACGTCCTTGCCCGGCGGGAGCGCGGACTGGATATCGGGATGCGCGAGCAAGGAACGCATGAGCGGGTAGTCGACTGCACTCACGACGTACTGGCCCGGCATCTGTCCCGGCGAGACGTTCCGGCGGAACGGGCCGTCGACCGCTGTGCCGGCCGTATCGGCACGATTCGTGGTGTCGGCCGACTGGAGCAGCCCGCCCAGCCCGCCCGTCGCGGCGGTGTCCCCCGCCGCCGTGGTCGCGACCGCGGCGGCCACGAGCCCCTTGTCCTTGACGATGCCGTCGAGTCGTGGGATGACGCGTTCGAGGGACTGCGTCTCGTCGGTGATCTGGAATCGCAGGAAGGCCGCCTTCTTCACCACGTCCTCGGCACGCGCGCGGTCGTCGATGCCGGGCAGCTCCACCATGATCCGGTTGTCGCCGTCCTTCTGCACGACGGGCTCGGAGACGCCGAACTCATCGATGCGGGTGCGCACCACCTTGAGCGCGCGATCGACCGCGTCGGCGAGGTCGGCGACCTGCTGCTGCGACTGGTCCACTTCGAGCAGCAGGTGCATGCCACCCTGGAGGTCGAGTCCGCGCTTGAGCGGGAAGCGGCGGACGGTGTCCTGCACGAGCACGCCGTCACTGCGCGTGGACTGCTCGACGACGCTTCGCGGGAAGAGCGCCACGATCGATGCGACGATCATCGCCGCGATCAGCAGGAGGCGTGACTTCAGGTTGGACATGCCAGAACTGGAAGAGGGGGAACGGG
>JADYYN010000184.1 GCA_020853635.1 Gemmatimonadaceae bacterium | reverse complement strand
TCCGGCGCGTCCACGCCGTCAGATGCGGGAGCTTCACGCGCAGGATGGCCGCCTGCAGCGCATCGAGCCGATTGCCGTAGCCCTCGATGAGATGCTCGTACTTGGAGCGGCGGCCGTGGTCGCGCAGCATACGGACCCGCTCGGCGATGTCGTCGCGGGTGGTGGTCAGGGCGCCACCATCGCCATACGCGCCGAGGTTCTTGCCGGGATAGAACGAGAAGCAGGCCGCGTCGCCGAGCGTGCCCACCGCGCGATCCTTGTAGCGCGCGCCATGCGCCTGCGCCGCGTCCTCGATGACCGACAGCCCGCGTGCGCGCGCGAGCGCGACGATCGGATCCATGTCGGCGGGCTGGCCGTACAGGTGGACGGGGATGATCGCGCGAGTGCGCGGCGTGATCCGTTCCTCGATGCGCGCGACGTCGATGTTGCAGGTGCGCGGGTCGATGTCCACGAAGACCGGCGTCGCGCCGGCCATGAGGATCGCTTCCGCCGTCGCGACGAAGCTCATGGTGGTGGTGATGACCTCGTCGCCATGCCCCACGCCCACGGCGCGCAGCGCGAGGTGCAGCGCATCGGTGCCCGAACTCACGCTCACGGCATGCGGCGCCCCGACCCACGACGCGTACTCGGCGTCGAACGCCTTCACCTCCGGCCCCATGATGAAGGAGCAGTCGGTGAGGATCCGCGCGACGGCGGCGTCGATCTCGGGCTTGATGCTGGCGTACTGCGCCTTCAGGTCCACCAGGGGTACGATCGTCATGATCCGCTGGTCAGGGGTTCTGGTACTCGGGGATCTCGGAGAGGGGACGCAACGGCCGCGCCGGATTGCCGGCCACCACCGTCCCCGGCGGGACGTCCTTCGTCACGACCGCACCAGCGCCGACGAGCGCATCCGCGCCGATGGTCACACCCGGGAGCACCATCACGCCGGCGCCCAGTCGCGCGCGCGCGCCGATGCGCGGGCCTTGCAACGCTCGCTTGGCGTTCGCCGAGGTCGGATAGCGCGCGTTGGTGAGGATGACGCCTGGGCCAAGCCAACACCCTTCCTCGAGCACACTGAACTCCGGCACGAAGACGTTCGTGTGCAGTCGCACGCCATCGGCGAGCGTCACGTGGTGCTCCACGACGCTGTGACTGCCGATGCTCACGCGATGGCCGATGCGGTTCTCCTCGCGAACGAGGACGCCGTGCCCGGTCTGGAAGTCGTCGCCGATGCGGTTGGCCGTGTAGATGACCGAGTGCGACCGGATGCGCGCGCGCGCGCCGATGACGAGCGGCACGGCATCCGCGTCGTCGCGTGCGCCCTCGCCCAGCAGGACCCATGGCCCGATCTCCGCGTCCGGCCCCAGCTCCACACGGCCACGCCGCACCGGCGACTCGCTCACCCGAGCGTCCAGGGCGCCTGCGTGAGGTCCACTGGCTTCCCGGTCCGTGCCGATTCGTAGATGCCGAGGACGACGGCGAGCGATCGACGCGCGTCGGTCGCCGGAGCCGGCGTGGGGCCGCCATCGCGCACCGCGCGCGCGAACAGCTCGGTGACGATCTGGTGGCTCTGCCCATAGACCGACGGTGGGTCGAGCCGGTCGTGCGTGAGTGCCTCGCGCTCGTGCTCCAGCGAGCCATCGACCTTCCAGAACTCCTTCCGATTGAGTGCGGTCCCGCCGACCTTCACGGAGCCGTGATCGCCGAACAATGCGACCGACCCCTCGAGGTTCTCGGGCCACGTGATCGTCGAGCCCTCGATCGTCGCGAGCGCGCCGCCGCGGAACTTCACGATGGCCACGCCCACGTCCTCAGCCTCCATCTTATGGATGCGCGTGGCCGTCTGCGCGTAGACGGACTCAGGCTCGCCGATGAGCCACTGGAGCGCGTCGATGTGGTGCACGGACTGGTTCATGAGCGCACCGCCGTCCATCGCCCAGGTGCCGTGCCAGCCGTCTTCGTAGTACTCCTGCGGACGATACCAGCGGACGGTCGCGGACCCGAGATGGATGCGTCCGAGCTTCCCCGACTCGACGAGGCGCTTGAGCTCCTGCATCGGCGCGTTGTAGCGGTTCTGGAGCATCACGCCCAGCCGCTTTCCCGTGCGCTGGGCCGTCGCGATCATGCGGTCGGCGTCGGCGAGCGAGAGCGCGAGCGGCTTCTCGACGAGGACATGCTTCCCCGCTTCGAGCGCGGTGACCGCCATGTCCGCATGCATGCCGCTGGGCGTCGCGATATGCACGACATCCACGTCGGAGCGGTCGAGCACGCGATGCCAGTCGGTCGTCGCCTCGGCCCCGTACTTCGTCGCGAAGTGGTTGGCGCGCGACTCGATCGGGTCGGCCACCGCCACGAGGGTGGTGTCCGGGAGGGCAGTGATGGAGTCGGCGTGACGGGGGGCAACCCGCCCGCAACCGACCAAGGCGCAACGTACCATGTGATCTCTCGTCAGGGGATTCGTCGCGCGCCCAAGGCACGCTCCAGCCAAAGGTAATGAAGGAACGGCCACACCACCTGCGCGCGATGCGCGTCCCAGCCGTTCGCGCGCGCGGCCTGCACCGCCGCGCGCAACGCCGTAATGTCCACGATCGGATGGTCCGCCGGCGCACTCGACAGGAGGTCGCTGGCCCAGCCCGCGAGGGGACCACCGAGCCATTCCGGCAGCGGCGAGTTGAAGCCCACCTTGCGGCGCGCCGCCCGGATCGATTCGGGCATGCGGTCGCGCATCGCTTCGCGCGCGATGCGCTTGGTGAGCCCGTCACCGACCTTGCTCGACGCCGGGAGCGCCATCACGTACGTGACGAGGCGCCAATCCATGAACGGCATCCGCACCTCCACCCCGTGGGCACTCGACAGCCGGTCGAAGTTGCGCAGGATCGTGGGCAGGACGTCCACGTGGAAGAGCCGGTAGAGGTTGCGGTCCAGCTCCTGCCAGTGGTCGGGCAGCACATCTCTCGCCGCCGGTGCGATCAGGTCGGGCAACGCGCGCGGTCGGCCGCGCATGAATGCGCTGCGCCCGCCCAGCGCCGGGCTCGCCACGCGACTCCGCCAGCGGCGCATAAGCGGGCGCAGCGTCGCGAGGTCCGGGTGCGCCCCAAGCACCAGACGCAGCGCCGCGGCCGCAGCACCGGCCTTCCCGCGCGGCCGACTCGCGGGTTCGACCTCCGCGAGCCAGCGCTGGAGGAGCCGCACGTTACGCAACGGATGCGACAGCAGGTGCGGCGCATCCTGCAACAACAACTGCCCGATGCCCATGTACGCGCCCATCATCTCATCGGCGCCGTGTCCGTCCAGCGACACCACCACCCCGTGGTGACGAAGCTCGCGATATATCCGCCAGACCGCGGTCGGCGGGGACTGGTAGACCTCCTCGAGCGCCTCGAGGGTGGGCGCGAGGTCCGGCGCCGCGTCGGCATCCGTGAGGGGCAGGAACGTCCCCTCCACGCCCGCCCACGCGATGACCTCCTCCGCGAACGGTCGCTCGTCGTTCGCCGCACCGGGGAAGGTCGCCACGAAGGTCCGCTGCCATTCCGGTGCGCGTCGGCCACTCGCATCCCCCTGCGCACCGCCGAGCGCGCCCATCGCGCAAACGACGGCGGAGGAATCGAAGCCGCCCGAGAGACAGGTCCCGATCGCGACGTCGCTGCGCATGCGCAGGCGGATCGAATCCTCGAAGAGTTCACGGAATCGCGCGGCCTGCGCCGGCAGCGCGCTCGGGACCTCGGGCAGGTGATCGACAGTCCTCCACCAGCGGCGGACCGTGACGTCCTTCGGTCCGACCTCTATCCAGTGCCCCGCCGGCAGGCGCTGCACGCCGCGCCACGAGCCGCGGGCGGTGCCCTCGAGCGCGAAGGGGTCGAGGATCACCGTCCGCGCGGCATCCTCGTCGAACGCGGGATGGAAGTCCTCGAGCTCGGCGAAGGCGCGCTGCTCGGACGCGAACGCGAACCGACGCCCTGCTTCATGCACATAGAGGAGCGGCTTGATGCCGAACCGGTCGCGGGACAGGATGAGTCGTCGTTCGACGCGATCCCAGATCGCGAGCGCCCACATGCCGTTGAATCGCAGGAAGGATCGTTCCCCCCACTGCGCCCAGGCGGCGAGGATCACCTCGCTGTCGCTCGCCGTGTGGAAGCGGTGGCCCCGTTGCTCCAGTTCCTTGCGCAGCTCGAGGAAGTTGAAGATCTCGCCGTTGAACACGAGCCACCAGCGTCCGTCCGCATACGGCATCGGCTGCCGCGCTTCGTCGGAGAGGTCGAGGATCGCGAGTCGTCGGTGCCCGAGCCCGAGGGCGCCCCCGTCGTCGACATGCACGCCCCGTCCGTCGGGGCCGCGATGCGCAACGGCATCGGTCAGACGCGCGAGCGCCTGTGGCTCCACGGGGCGACCATCGAGGTGCCAGCAACCGGCGATGCCGCACATCAGCCGGCGCCCTCAGTGCGGGGGCGCAGGAATCGAAGCACGGTCCCGATGTCGCGTCGGCGTTCGTCGCGACCGGGCATCACTTCGCTGATCGCGCCGATCGCGATCGCCGTGAGCAGACCGACGGCGGCGTAGCCGCCGATGACCGCGGGCCATCCGCGCACCGCGCTCGCGCCCGCGGCGAACGCGAGCGCGGCGACGGCGAGGCCGGCGACGACGGGCGCGTAGAGCGCGGCCATCAGCGCCCCCGGTCGCAGGGCCGCGCCGAGGCGCCGTGGGAGAAGGACCGCGGACAGACAGAGCTGTTGCGCGATCATCGCCGCCGCCGCAGCGACGCCGGCGACGGGCAGCCCCCAGCGCGGCAGCACGAGGAGCGCGACCACGATGGTGACGATCCCGGTCACGCCGCTCAGTAGCGCGAGTCCGCGCGTGTCACCCATGCCGAGCAGGAAGAAGAAGCTCGCGTTGCTTGCGCAGCCGAGGATCCCGGCGATCGCGAGTGCCTGCATCACCGGCGCCGCCTGCGCACCCGCCTCCGGGGAGATCCAGGTGACGAGGAGGGGCGCGGCGAGCGGGATGAGCGGCGCCAGCGCGCAGACCGCCAACGACGTCAGGAGCCAACTCGCACGCAGCAGCAAACCCGACTTCCGCGCCGGATCCACGTCGCTGAGCGTGCTGAAATGCGGGAAGAGCACCTCGGACATCTTGTAGACGGCGGAGTACATCCGCTGCTCGAAGCCCTGCGCGATGTTGTAATACCCGACTGCACCAGGGCTGAGGAACACGCCGAGCAGGAATCGCTCGGCCTGCGAGGCGGCGAGCGTTCCGAGTTGCGCGACCGCCTGCCATCCGCCGAAGCGCAGCGAGCGATGCCAGGCCCCGCGATCGAAGGCGGGCCACAACGAGACCGCCGGCAGCAGCCGACGCGCGAGCGTGCGCCAGACGACGACTCCTGCAGCAGCACCTCCCGCAGTGCCGAATGCATAGCCCACGAGTCCACCGATATACGCGCCGAGGACTCCACCGCCCGCGAGCAGCGTGAGTGTGATCGCGTGTCCGAGGGCCGCGAGCCTGAACCGCTGGAAGGCCGGCGGAACCGCGAGGAAGACAGCTGCCGCCTGATTCGAGAGCCAGCTCAACGCGATCGCACGCAGCACCCCGGTGACGCGTGGCAACTCCTGGGCGGGCAGACTGAACACCCGCAAGGCCAGGGGCGGCAGGATGAAGGCGAGCAGCAGTGCCCCCGCGACACCTACCAGGAGATTCATCGCGAGGGTGGTGCGGACGTATCGTCCCGCGGTCTCCAGGTCGCCGGCGTGTGCCGCCTCGGCGACGAACTTCACCGTGGCCTCGCCGAAGCCGAGGTTGGCGAGCGTCAACGGGGCGAGTACGACCGCGAGCAGTCCGAAGAGCCCGAAGTCATCGACACCGATCCATCCGACGACGAGACTGACGGCGGCCAGATTGAGGATGAATCCGAGACCGAATGGCAGGAGATTCCAGACCGCGTTGGCGGCGAGGCGCTGTCCGCTCACGTCAGACCGCCTCGAGCGGCGGCGTGGGACGCGGCCACAGCGTGAACACGAGGACCATCAGAGCGATCCCGCCGGTGACGAGGTTCGTGAAGAGCGGGACGTTGCTGAAGTTCACGATGCCGTACGCGAGGGCGACGACGGTGAACTGGATGTCGAGTCCGTCGGCTGCGGAATCGATGAGCCAGAACAGCGAAGCGCAGAGGAACGTGGCGAGCAGCACGCCGGGCAATCCGAACGCGGCGAGGCCATCGCTGGCCCAGGTGCTCGCGTTGAGCCCCATGTTCACTTGGCCGTAATAGAACTGCCCGACGAGATAGTCGAGCGTCGTGTGGTATGGATAGTCCACCAGACTCGAGAGACCCGTCACGTGGGAGCCGAGCGTGTGCGGATGGTCAGCGAAGAACCCGGCGTACTGGGTGGTCGCGAGCCCGGGGATGGCAAGCGTGCGGAACACGACGACGAAGGTGAGTCCGGCCCCGATAAGCGGGAATCCCGCGAGATCGGCCGCCGGCGCCAGCGCGACGAGGAGTGCGATACCGACGGCCATTGTCAGTCCGAACTTTCGCTGGAACCGGTTGACGAGCAGGATCAGCACGGGCAGCACGACCAGCGTGAGCAGCACACCCTTCGCCGCAGCGGCACCGTACATCAGGACCTGCCCTGCCAAGCCCGCCACGACGAGTGTCGCGCTGCGCCTGACGCCGCCGAGGGCGACGAGGACCGGGTTGACCACCGCAACGATCCACGCGAAGGCATACGCGCCGAAGGTCCCCGTCACCGACGCGAGGAACACCTCGCGCTGCCCGGACACATCAGTGAATCCGACCCAGCGAAACTGCCCGCGGAACTGTGCCAGCATCAGCGCATAGAGCCCGACCGCCCCTGACGCCAGGAGCAGGTACATCAGCGATGGAGCGACCCGTCGCACCAGGATCCGGCGCGGGTCGATCCGGTAGCCGAGGCCCAGCATCATCATCGCTGCGCACAGCACGGCATCGAGCGCCACCGCATCGCCGATCTCGAGCCGCGGCAAGTTGCTGTAGAACGCGAGGAAGATGCTCGGGACGTAGAGCAGCAGGTACATCGCCCAGTACAGCAGTTGCGATGGACGCACCAATCGCACCGGTGCCAGCGCGGCGGGCGCTACCGACACGACAATCAGCAGTGCGATCACCCACGATGGCAGGTCGCGCCGGCCCATCCCGAAGTACTCGTAACGCGGAACGATGCTGATCTGGTAGGCCGCGAAGAAACTCACCGCATACGTGAACACACCAGTCAGCACCGCGAGCCTGCCCCGCGACGTCACCAGAGGCACCGCGACCGGCGCCGTGGCGTCGATCTCCCCCGCCGTCGCAGCCGTCATCCAGCGAGCACGCTGCCGCCATTCACATTCACAATCTCCCCCACCACATGCCGCGCCCCAGGCATGCACAACGCCACAGCCGCCCACGCCACATCCATCGCACTCGCCACCCGCCCGTTCGGGATCCCCGCCTCGATCCTCGCCTTGCCCCCATCCGCGAACGGCAGCACGCACATCTCCGTGTCCACCCACCCCGGCGCCACGCAGTTCACCGTGATCCCGCGCCGCGCCAGCTCCACCGCCTGCGACTTCACGAACGAGATCATCGCGCCCTTGCTCGCGCCGTAGTCGGCGTGCATCGCCTCCCCACGCTGCCCGGCCGTGCTCGAGATGTGCACGATCCGCCCCCCCTCCCCCAGCACCCGCGCCGCCGCACGCGACACGAAGAACATCGCATCCACGTTCTCCCGCATCGTCCGGTGCCACCGCGCATCGTCCATCTCGTGCACGGGCACCTCCTCGGGCGGCCAGATGCCGGCGCTGTGGATCACGACGTCCACCCCGCCCAGCCCGGCCACCGCCGCGGCGACGAGCGCATCCGCCCCCGCCGCTTCGCCCAGGTCTGCGCCATGCGCGATCACCTCGGGACCCTTGCCCGAGAGCCGCGCGACGATCGCATCCGCATCGGCCTTCCGCGACCGGTACCCCACGCACACCGAGGCGCCGCAGTCCACCAACAGCTCCGCCGCCGCCGCGCCGATGCCGCGCGTGCCGCCGGTCACCACCGCCCGCTTGCCCTTGAGCGAGAAGAGCGCGCTCATCGCGCCACCTCCTCGTCGATCACGTCGCAGATGGCGTGCTGGATCGCCAAGTGGATCTCCTGTGCCCGGTCGGTGCGCTGTGTGGGGACCACCAGGCAGAGGTCGGCAATAGCCTTCACCTTGCCGCCGTCCTTCGCCGTGAGCGCGATGCTCTTCATCCCGAGGGCCTTCGCCGCCTCGATCGCGCGCAGGCAGTTGGGCGAGTTGCCGCTCGTCGTGTGCACCATCAGCAGGTCGCCCTTTCGGCCGAGGGCCTCGAGCTGACGGCTGAAGATCTCGTCG
>JADYYN010000183.1 GCA_020853635.1 Gemmatimonadaceae bacterium | reverse complement strand
TGCGGGTCGGGGTCGACGGGAAGGTCCCAGTTGAAGGTGGTCACCCCGGTCGGCCTTCAGTAAGACTGCGGGTCGGCCTTTCATGGGACTTCTGATCGATGCGACTCCGTCAGACCGTGGCGTACCGTGTCGACCGCGTCCAACGTCTGCGGAGGCGGGGCAGGTTCGGTGCAGCCCGGAAGGTCGCACAGATGTCGCGAACGCAGAGTCCGAGGGGCGCATGTCCGCATCGCCCTATCCGCAGGGTTCGCAGTCCTGCGCCGATGTCGCTCTACTCGACGCGGGGCCGCGAAGCGGCCTCCGAGTCGGCTCCGATGCGACCACAGGCTCGAGCCCGTGGCCCATGGCGTCCGCGCGGACCTCGATGGGGGTTCTCCGGGTTGGCGAATTCCTCCTACGAGGCTGGCGACGCTCTAGACTATGGAGATCTCCCTCTCGTGAGCCGACGACCTTGAGGACATCAACGTTCCATCAATCGGCACGACATCGCCCAATGATCCGAAGGGCGTCCGTGCTACTTGCCCTGCCAGCGCTGCTGTCCGCAGTTCTATCTGTTTCGTCACCGGCGCGGTCGTCGGAGCCCGCGGATGAGACCGGTGCGCTTACGATACTTGGGTCAGGAGCGCTGGATGCAGACGACGGGGCGCGAGGCGAGTACGCATGGGCGGGATGGACCGAAGCAGCGTCGCCGATGGCCACCTGGTGGATCCGCGAGACGTTGACGACGTGGGCCTCAGCCGACACGCCGCAAAGGATGGTCACGCGTTTCATCAAACTGAACGCTCGTACCGGAGTGGCGCTGGTAGAACAGTACCTCGTGGACGGCTCCTCCGCGCACGAACTCGGGTTCAGCCTCCATCGGGAGGGACTCGCACTGTGCGTGCGAGACAGCAGCGGCACCGAAAGATCGCGAGCCATTGCCGAGAGCGGGACTGCCGCGTCAATCGCGCTGGCCGAACTTTGCGATAGCGTCCCCCACCTCGCCGAGTTGGCGCGAATCCCACGGACGTTCGACCCGGAGTCAGGTGTGCTCCTCTCTATCCCACTTCTCGGTGGAGACGGCGCCTTCCGGAGAAACGGCGACGGTCTTCTCGTGGCGACCACATCGGCGCACAACACCACATTCGCTTCACAAGGCGTTAGGCGGGGTCCGGCGAAGGGGTGGCGATCGCGGTCGCGGGACGGCGACCTCGGGCTGGCCACGGAGTTCTACATTGCCGCCGCGAGCGGCGACCGGAGTGCTCTGGAGTCCTTGGTGGACCTGGATTCGGTCCTCCAGACCTCGTCCGAGCGTGGCCACCCGTTTCCTGATCGCGAGGCGCTGATCACTTATCTGAGCAAGGCCTATCGGAGCCCGGAAATCGAAGGTACCGGCGGCGACGAGTGGACCTGGGGCGGCGTGCTGATGCTGCCGGGTCGTGTAAATCGTCACGACGACGGGTGGATCATGGTCTCGGACGCAGTCGGCGTGCGGACCGGGCTACCGGCGGACCCACGGATTAAGGCAATCCGATGGCTCGTCGAGATCCTCGTGGACCCGTCGGCGCCAGCTCGTTATCCGGGAATGGCTGCGATTCGCTTCCGCGTGGCGCTTCGACTCGTCGACCGAACGCTTCTCGCGAGCCTAACCCAATTTGAATCGCTCTCACTGGATCACGGGCCTCGCGGTCAGTTCGCTCGTGATGCGGTGTTGAAGACTTGGACGTCAGTCGCGCCGTCGATCAAACGCGATTGGTCCCAAATCCTCGGCACGTACAATGCTCTCGCTAAGTCCATTGAGACAACCGTGTCGGGCGTTGCACGAGCGAGCGTCCGGTTCCGTTCGGACTCACCCGGGTTCCTCTACGACTTCGAGAGGCTCGATGGCGCGTGGCGCCTGGTCGGCGTTCATCGGGACAACCCTCCGAAGTGAGTAGCGGAGCGCCGGTCGAGCGCGCCCAGTCCCGGAGAGGCGGTAGTCGTGCGTGCGTCGCCGCGAGCACGCATGGTGGTCGGGACCGACACCGGGATGAGGCGAAGAACGAACTGCCCACTTGGGCTACTACGGCAGATGATCGTGCAGGGACGCGCGACGACGCGTCAGGAGTACAGCACACAGGCGAGCACACAGGATCGGGCTGGATGACGTAACCAATGCCCCCGCCGCGACTTACGACCTACGACCTCAGGCCTGTCAAGCCGGCGGTCGCGGGCTCGAGTCCCGTCGCTCTCGCCGTTCAGCCGACCGCGTTTGTCGCGGTTTCGTTGTTCGCCCCTGGGCGGGAAGTCCAACGTCCCTGGAAGAGGCGCAGCCTCGCCCCGGCCCGCGTAACCGGCCCGTGAGCCCGACGCGAGGTTCGCCGGTTCCACTCCGTCGCGCCGGGTCCCACCCAGGTGAACGATCCCGGCGGATTCCCCACCGCGGGATCCGGCGGCCGGCCGCGCAGCGCGCCCGGCGGCACGATGGGCGACTGACGCGGGCCCCGGCCCAATCGACAGCCGGGTTCCACGCCACTCACGTCGGGCGTGACGGCCAGAGCCGCCAACGATCGAGACCGTCGAGGTTGTGCCGCGACTTGGCGTGGCGCCGTCACGCGCGCGCGAATCAGGCGCGGTATCCTGGTTTCCGAGTCAATGCGCGTCTCACCTCCGATCTCCGCCTTCCTCGAACTGGTCAGGTCCTGAGGGACACGGTTCATGTCCAACTCGTACTATGCGTACATTGCGGACCCATGGACCGTTGAGCGCACTTCGTCGGTCATGGAACACATCGGTGCATGGACTGTCGCGTCCACCTCTCCGAGGCGCGAGTTGCGAGTTCCGCGCGTCGCGTGTGCATGGATCAGCACTGCAGACGATGTTGCCGTTCGACTTGGTCGCGAGTTCTGCGGGTTCGAACCGTCCGTCGAAGTCAGCTTCGAAGGGCGGATCAGGTCCCCCGACTGGATGCCCGTGATGGTGAAGGCGCTGATCGCCATCGCGCAGAAGGGTGCGACCTTCGCACTTCTCATGGACAGCGAGGATGTGCTCCTTCGCGCAACCGGCGGCCGTTGCGCGGTACCAGAAGATGCACGTGATTGGTGGGAGGAAACCGACCTGATCGGTCTTCTTGA
>JADYYN010000182.1 GCA_020853635.1 Gemmatimonadaceae bacterium | reverse complement strand
CCGCCAGCGCCGCATGCGGTGCCCGCCGGGTCGACGCGGCTCTCGGCCACGCAGCTCATGACGTTCGCGCGCGATCCGCAGCAGTGGCGGCGCACCTACGTGACCCGCTTCGATCCCGCACTGCTCGGGCAGGACGGCTCGCGCAGCGGGCGCGCGGTCGTCGCCGGCCAGGTGGTGCACGACGTGCTCGAACGCATCGGCGATGGCGAACTCGAACTCGACCTGCTCCTCGAGCAGGCGATCGCGCGCTGGGACGAGGACGCGCCCGACGCCGAGAGCGATCTCGGCCGTCAGTACCGCGTGTTCCTGCGCGTGCGCGTGGAGGCGGCCCAGCGCGCGCCGGCCTGGCGCGCCCTCGTCGCGATGCCGAGCGCGCGACGCGAGCTCGCGTTCATGCGCGTCCGGCCTGACGGCACCGCGATCAACGGCGCGTTCGACCTCGCGGCCGTCGAGGGCGACACGGTGCGCATCCTCGACCTCAAGAACAGCACCGCCTCCGTCGATGCGCTCGCGGAGCGGTACCGCGTGCAGGCCGCGGTCTACGCCGACGCGGCGCGCGCCATCTCCGGAGCCGCGGCGTGCCACTTCGCGCTGCTCGCGCTCCCGTCGGCGACGAGCGTGCCGGTGGCACCCATCGAGGACCTCGACGGGATCATCGCACGGTTGCGGGGCTGACGCGGTAGATTCGGCGCATGACCGCCAAGCCTGCCGTCGTCGCCCTGCTCCTCGTCGCTTCGCTCGCCGCCGCCGCGGCGCACCAGCCCCGCGCGGGGAATCCCATCCTCCCCGGTTGGTACGCCGACCCCGAGGCGCACGTCTTCGCCGGCGAGTACTGGATCCATCCCACCTACTCGGCGCGCTACGGCCAGCAGGTCTTCATGGATGCCTTCTCGTCCCGTGACCTCGTCACCTGGACGAAGCACGAGCGGATCATCGACACCGCCGCCGTGAAGTGGGCGAAGCGCGCGATGTGGGCGCCGTCGATCGTGGAGAAGGACGGCTGGTACTATCTCTTCTTCGGCGCGAACGACATCCAGAGCGACACCCAGCCGGGTGGCATCGGCGTGGCGCGGTCGCGCTCGCCCGGCGGGCCGTTCGTCGACCACCTCGGCAAGCCGCTCATCGACAAGTTCCACAACGGCGCCCAGCCGATCGACCAGATGGTCTTCCGCGACCCGGCGGACGGACAGTGGTACATCGTCTACGGCGGCTGGCGGCACTGCAACATCGCGCGGTTGAATGCCGACTTCACCGCGATCGTCCCCTTCGCCGACGGCAGCCTGTACAAGGAGATCACGCCCACCGGGTACGTGGAGGGCGCGTTCATGCTCATCAAGGACGGCAAGTACTACTTCATGTGGTCGGAGGGCGGCTGGACCGGCCCGAACTACGCCGTCGCCTACGCGATCGGCGACTCGCCGCTCGGTCCCTTCGAGCGCATCGGGAAGATCCTGCAGCAGGACTCCACCGTCGCGACCGGGGCGGGGCACCACTCGGTGCTGCACTCGCCGTCGGGCAAGTGGTACATCGCCTACCATCGCCGCCCGCTCGGCGAGACTGACCGCGATCATCGCGTGGTGAGCCTCGACGAGCTGCGGTTCGATGCGCGCGGGCGGATCGAACCGGTGCGCATCACGCGCGAAGGGGTGGCGGCGGACCCGATCGCGCGCTGAGGTGCCGCGCGGAGCGCGGCATGTAGGGGTTTCCAGTATTGCGTGATTCCCCCCCCCCCCCTCTCACTGTGGACCCGCGCTGTGGTGCTCTGGAGGCGCGAACGATCAACTGAACGCTCGGGGAGGGAACATGCACACGTTCGGCAAGTCACTCTCGATCGTCATCGGTCTACTGACGCTGGGCCTTTCGGCGACGGCGTCCGCGGCGGCCGCACAGGCCCCGCCTTGCGCCTTCTGCCAGGACATGGAAGGCGGCGGTGGATGGGGGCACTCGTTCCAGAGTCCTGGAGCGTTGTTCGACAGGACCTATGAGCACGCGGGCTGGGGTCCTGGGATCTGCGGCGACTATCACGGCGGATGCGAGCCGGAAGAGGAGAATGATGTCGATCTGCTCGCGATCGAGCAGATCGTGAATGGGGGTGACTTCGAAGCGATCACCATTCTCCTCAAGGAGCTGCCAGCGCGGGTGCAGTTCGTTCCCCAGCGTGGCGCGATCCAGCTCCGCGGTTGCGGCGGCCGCATCGTCGCGCACATCGTGCTCGACGAGTCCGTGATATCCTCGTTGCTGAGGTGACCATGCATCTCACTCCGCACCGCGCGCTTCACCCTCTGTCTCGTGCCATGGTCGCTTCGTGGTGCGCAATCGCGTCGATTTCCCTTGGATCGGCGAACGCACAGCAGCTGGTGACAGTGCGCGGTGCCGGAGCGACGTGCGTCAGCTGCGAGCTTCGGCTCGTTGATCCGCTGGATCTTCGGGTACCGGACACGGCCGTCGCGCTCGTTTCGCCATTCGCGTTCCAGCAGGACGAACGCGACCGGTACTATTTCAACGACCCCTTCGGCACTCTTGGTGTCCGTGTGTTCGATAGCGCTGGGCGCTACTTGCGCACCCTCGGCAGGCGGGGGCAGGCGCCAGGCGAGTTCCTCTTCATCAACGCGATCCTGCCGTCACGCGGCGACACGCTCCACGCGTTCGGGAACGCCCATTGGACCTTCGCTGCGGAGGGTCGCCACCTTCGCACGCAGGCACTTCCCGATCTCATGACGGTCTCTCGAATGATCACGCTACGTGATCGCAAGCGACTCGCGGTTGGGAGCGTCAACTCCGCGGATGCATACGGACAGCCGTTCCATATCCTCGGGGCCGATGGGAGCATCGAACGGTCCTTCGGACTGCCCGCGCGCGCCTCCGTGGTCAGCGCCTGGTCGAGTCAGCGGGCCGTGGCTCCATACGGCCCCGCGGGCTTCATCCGCGCGAAAGTCAATCAGTACGAGCTCGAGATCTGGACGTCGGATGGTCAATTGAATCGCACGCTGAGCAGAGACGCGGAGTGGTTCCAACCGTGGACCAGTTGGAACAGCCGCTCGGATCAACGACCACCACCTCCACGGCTGATGTCGATCGCAGTGGACGAGTCGGGCCTCGTCTGGACGCTCATCTCCGTGGCGGACGCTGCCTGGGCCCCGGCCGCGGCGACCGGGCGCGAAGGAGGCATGCCGAGCACCGGAGAGTTGGGTCGTCGATTCGACTCGATCATCGAGGTTCTGGATCCGGTGGCGGGCAAGATCGTCTGGTCCGGGCGATTCAGTCAGATGCTGATAGCGCTGGTGAAGCCCGGTGTCGCGATCGAGAACGTCGAGACGGAGGAAGGAGAGGTCGTCGTGCGGGTGTGGAAGGTCACCCCGCCGGCTCGAGCTCCGGATGCACCGTCCGCCCGCCGACCACCGTCCGCACGACCTTGATGTCCTTGATCGTGTCGGGCGGCACGTCGTGCGGGTCCTTCTCGAGGATCACGAAGTCGGCGAGCTTCCCCGCGGTGATCGTCCCCTTGGTCCGCTCCTCGTACGAGGCATAGGCGCCGTTCCGCGTCGTGATCAGCAACGCCTCGTCGAGCGTCACCTTCTGGTTGGGGCCCCACTCCTTCCCGCGATAGTCCTTCCGCGTCACCATCGACTGCAGCGCCATCAGCGGCTCGAACGGCCCCGGCCCGTAGTCGCTCGCGCCCACCACGCGGATCCCCGCGTCGAGGAACGACCGGTGCGCGAACATCATCCGCATCTTCTCGTCGCCGTACTGCTCCCACTTCTCGCCATGGTAGTACGCGTAGGTCCAGAACGGCGTCGGGATGATCCCGCCCTTCGCGATCCGTGAGAGGATGGACGGCGTGACCAGCGAGCAGTGCTCGATCCGGTGCCGGCGGTCCGGCCGGGGCCACTGCGCCGCGGCCCGCTCGTAGGCGTTCAGGACCATCTCGATCGCCGTGTCGCCGTTGGCGTGGATCCCCACCTGCCAGTTGTTGCGCTGCGCGTCGTCCACCGCGTCGTGGATCTCCTGCTGCGTCATCGTCTGGATGCCGTGGTCGGTCGTGCCCACGTACGGCGTGCTCATGAGCATCGTCCGCTCGGAGGCCGAGCCGTCGGCCGCGTACTTCACCCCGCCGATGCGGATCACGTCGTCGCCGAAGCCGGTGTGGATGCCCGCATCCCGGAGCTGCGTGTACGCGCCGCGGATCATCAGGTACGCGCGATGGCGCAGCGACCCCTCGGCGCGCGCATCCTCGTACGCCTTGATCGAGGCGCTGTTGGAACCCGCCGAATGCACCGTGGTGAGCCCGGCGGCGGTCATCAGTTTGGAGATGTGCGCCATCCCCTGCCGCGCGCGGTCCCGCTGCTGCTCCGGCGTGAACCGCTCCCGCGTGCCGACGCGGGTGAAGACGTTGCGCGCCAGCTCCGCCACGCGGCCGTTGTGCGCGCCGTTCGCGTCGCGGAAGAATCGGCCGTGGTCCGGGTCCGGCGTCTCCCGCGTGACGCCCGCGAGCTCGAACGCCTTCGCGTTGTAGAAGCTCGTATGCCCGCCGCGGTGGTTCACCGCGATGGGATGCCGCGTGGAGACCGCATCGAGGTGCGCCATGGTGAGCGGCACGTCGAGCTTGGTGTCGTCGAACATCGCGCCCGTCACCCAGGTCCCCTCGGGCGTCGTCGCCGCGCGCGCGCGGAGGTTCGCCTGGAGCTCGGCGAGGGTGCGCACGTTCGCGTTCGCCTCGAACAGCTCCGACACGCCGCTCGGGTGGCTGTGGCAGTCGATGAACCCGGGCACGACGCACATCCGCGCGCCGTCGATCACGCGCGTGCGGGAGGTCGCGAGATTCCGGATGTCGGCATTCGAGCCCACCGCGAGGAAGCGGCCCTCCTTCACCGCGAACGCCTCGGCGCGCGGCAGCGCCGCGTCCTGCGTCAGCACGCGCGCGTTCACGACGATGAGGTCCGCCTCGATCCCGCCGCCGCGCACCGGCTGTGGCGGCCCGGGGTCGGCACGCCACGGGGCCGGGAGCGCCGGCAACCGCGAGGCGCCGAGGGCGCCGGCGAGCACCGCGCTCAATCCGAAGAACTCCTTTCGCGAGATCGGTCCCTTGGACATCTATCGGCGCTCCGCGGCGAGGGTACGTACGGCTTCGATGAAGAGGTCGATCTCGTCGAGCTTGGTGAAGACGTTCGGCGTCACGCGGATGCACTCGAACTCGTTCGCGACGAACCGCGGGCGCACATGGATGCGCCACCGCCGCTGCAGGTCTTCCGTGAGCCGCTGCGCGCCGACGCCCTCGAGTGACATCGCGCCGAGCGCGCAGGCCTGCGCCGGGTCGAAGCTCGTGAGGAGCTTCACGCCCGGCACCGACTCCACGGCCCGCATCCAGCGCTCACGCAGGTAGCGGAGGCGCTCGGCCTTCCGTTCGGCGCCGATCTCCTCATGGAACGCGAGTGCATCGGAGAGCGCGGTGCGGAGCGAGATCGGATACGTCCCGATCGACTCGAACTTCCGGATGTCCTTGTCCTGCCCCGGGTCGGCGGCCATGAGCGGCCAGATCCGCTCGATCAGTGGCTGGCGCACGTAGAGCAACCCGTTCCCCACCGGCGCGCAGAGCCACTTGTGCAGCGACGAACCGTAGACGTCGCACCCGAGGTCGGAGATGGTGAAGGGGAAGTGCGCGAAGGTGTGCCCGCCGTCGACGATGGTGACGATCCCGCGGCGGCGCGCCTCGTCGCAGAGGCGCTTCACCGGGAAGATCTGCCCCGTCGTGTACGTCATGTGGCAGATGTGGATCACCTTCGTCCGCGCCGTGACCGCGGAGAAGACGCGATCGTAGAGCGTGTCCATCGACGGCGGCGGGGTGGGGAAGCTCACGAGCTTGAGCACCACGCCGTCGCGCCGCTCGCGCTGCCGCCAGGCGGTGATCATCCGCGGATAGTCCTGCGTGGTGCTCACGATCTCGTCGCCGCGCTGCAGGGGGAGCCCGAGCTGCGCGATCTGCAGCGACTCGCTGGTGTTGCGCGTGAGCGCGAGCTCGTCGG
>JADYYN010000181.1 GCA_020853635.1 Gemmatimonadaceae bacterium | reverse complement strand
TCGCTCCGCACAAGCGCCGCGAGCTGAGCGCCGCCGTCGCACTGGTCGGTTCGCGGCTGGCCTCGCTGTTCGCCGGCCTGCCGCCCAAACCGTTCGTGCAGCTCTCGGCGGAGCAGCAGGTCCGTGTGCTTACCCGCCTCGCCGAGTCGCAGGTGGCACTCGCCCGGCTGCTGGTGCAGGCCGTCCGCAAGACGATTCTCCTCACCGAGTACACGACGCCCGAGGCGCAGAAGGAGATCGGGTACCACGGGCCGTACCACGCGCGAGGTCCGGCGGTACCGTGGGAGGGCGCACTGCCCGGCTCGCCGAGCGACGCCGAGCCCGTGCTGCGCGCCTCGCTGCCCGACGCCGCGCATCGGCAGCCGCCGCGCGCGGCTGCGCTCTCAGCACTCACGCTTGAACCGCGCGCAACCGCTGCGGTCCGCGACGCCGACACCCTCACCGCCGACGCCATCGGCATCGGCACCGGCGCCGGCGGTGCCGTCGCCGCCGCGCGACTCGCCGAAGCCGGCATGGACGTGCTCATCCTCGAAGCCGGCGCACTCCGCAGCGGCGCCGACTTCACCGAAGACGAAGGCCGCATGTTCGACGCACTCTACGCCGAAGGCGGACAGCGCACCACCGACGACCTCAGTGTTTCGTTCGTGCAAGGTGTGGGTGTCGGTGGCGGCACCACCGTGAACTGGATGGTGATGCTGCGCACGCCCGACTGGGTGCTCGACGAATGGGCCACACGGCACGGCGCCGAAGGCATGCGTGCCGCGGATCTCGCGCCCTACTTCGCGCGCATCGAGGACGAGGTGCATTCGCGCGTCGTGCCCGACGACGCCCACTCGCCCAACAACCGCATCGTCCTCGACGGCGCGCGCCAACTCGGCTGGTCGGCACGCGCGGCGGCGATCAACGCCAAGGACTGCGTGCGCACGGGCTTCTGCGGCTACGGCTGCCGCACCGGTGCCAAACAGGGCGGACTGCAGACGTATCTCCCGCGCGCACAGGCCGCGGGCGCGCGACTGCTGCCCGACGCGCGCGCACTTCGTATAGAGGTGATCGAACGCGGTGGCTCCTTCCCCAAGAAGCGGGTGACGTTCACGCACACCGCGCGCACATCGGGCGCGGTGCGCACCCTCACCGCAGAAGCGCCGATCGTCGTAGTCGCCGGTGGTGCGGTAGAGACGCCGGTGCTGCTGCAGCGCTCACAGATGGGCGGCGGCGGCACCGGGCGATTCCTCCGTCTGCATCCCACCACCGGTCTCTTCGGCATCTACGACCGCGAGATGGTCGGCTCGAGCGGCATCCCGCTCAGCACGCTCTGCGACGAGTACCTGCGCCAGGACCGCGCCGGCTACGGCGCGTGGATCGAGTGCCCGCCACTGCATCCGGGACTCGCCGCCGTCGCCGCACCCGGCGTCGGCGCCACGCACCGCGACGTGATGCGCCGATTCCCCAACATCGGCACACTCATCGTCCTCACCCGCGATGGCGCGCAGCAGGACCACTCAGACGGCGAGGTGCGACTGCGCCGGAACGGGACCACGTCCATCCGCTACGCACTCAACCCCGCGGACGCGCGGCACATGGAGCAGGGGCTCGTGGCCGCAGCGCGGTTGCACTTCGCCGCTGGCGCCCGTGAAGTCCTCTCCGGCCACAAGCGCTGCGTCACCCTGCGCTCCCCCGCCGACATCGACGCGCTCCGCGGACGCCCCTTCCGCGCCAACGATATCGCCCTGTTCTCCGCCCATGTGAACGGCACCTGCCGGCTCGGCTCCGACCGGCAGACTGCCGGCACCGACCCGCACGGTGAGGTCTATGGCGCACCCGGGGTTTTTGTGGCCGACGGCTCGCTCCTCCCCACCGCGCTCGGCGTGAACCCGCAGGAGACCATCATGGTCCTCGCAACCATCGGCGCCGAACGCATCGCGTCGCGACGCCGACCCGGCTAACTTTCCGGCGGGACGCAGCCCCCTGCTGCAAAGAATGCGCGTCCTCCGTGCCCGCGACGCCACGCGGGCGATCATCCGCCGGAGCACTACAAGTGACCGCTGTCGCCCCAGTTTCGCCCGAGCTGCAGAAGCTCGCGATCGATACTGTCCGTACGTTGTCGATGGACGCCGTGCAGAAGGCCGAGTCGGGACATCCCGGCACACCGATGGCCCTCGCGCCGCTCGCCTACGCGCTCTACACGCGCCACCTCAAGCACAATCCCGCCGATCCGCAGTGGAAGGACCGCGATCGCTTCGTGCTCTCGGTGGGCCACGCATCGATGCTGCTCTACTCCACACTGTTCTTGAGCGGCTACGACCTCTCGCTCGACGAGATCAAGAACTTCCGGCAGTGGGGCAGCAAGACACCCGGACATCCTGAAGTCGGACACACCGCAGGTGTGGAGACCACCACCGGCCCGCTCGGTCAGGGCGTTGCGAACGCGGTCGGCATGGCGGTCGCCGAAGCGCACCTCGCGTCGTTGTTCAATCGCGATGGCCACAATGTGATCGACCACTACACGTGGTTCATCGCCGGCGACGGTTGCCTCATGGAAGGCATCTCGCACGAAGCCGCGTCGTTCGCGGGCCACCAGAAGCTCGGCAAGCTCATCGGGTTCTGGGACGACAACAACATCACCATCGACGGCCGCGTGTCGCTCAGTTCGAGCGACGATGTCGCGAAGCGCTTCGAGAGCTACGGCTGGCAGGTGCTGCACCTCGCCGACGTGAACGACCAGGCCGCGATCGATCGCGTGATCGCCGAGGCCAAGGCCGACACGCAGCGGCCCACACTCGTCTGCACCAAGACCATCATCGGCTACGGCTCACCCAACCGCGCCGACACCGCCAAGGCACACGGCGAAGCGCTCGGCAAGGACGAGATCCTGCTCACCAAGCAGGCGTACGGATTTCCGAGCACCGAACCGTTCTTCGTGCCGGACACGGCGCTGGCACACTGGCGCGAGGCCAAGGCGCGCGGAGTGGCGCTGCAGGCCGAGTGGATGAAGAAGTTCGCGGAGTTCACCAAGGCGCATCCGAACGACGCGAAGGAGCTCGGACGTCGTTGGCACGGCGATCTCCCGGCGGGTTGGGAGAAGTCGCTCACGCAGTTCGACGCCAGCAACGGCAACGTCGCGAGCCGCGCGGCGAGTGGTGTGGTGATCAACGGCCTGGCGAACGTGTTGCCGGAGTTGATCGGTGGCTCGGCGGACCTCACGGGGTCCAACCTCACGGATGTGAAGGGCGCCGACCTCTTCTCCGCCACCAAGCGCAGCGGCCGCAACTTCCGCTTCGGCATCCGTGAGCACGGCATGGGCTCCATCATGAACGGCATGGCGCTGCACGGCGGCGTGATTCCGTACGGTGGCACCTTCCTCGTGTTCGCCGACTACATGCGGCCTGCCATCCGCCTCGCGGCGTTGATGAAGCAGCAGGTGATCTATGTGTTCACACACGATTCCATCGGACTCGGCGAGGACGGCCCGACGCACCAGCCGGTGGAGCATCTCTCTACGTTGCGATGCATTCCGGGGCTGCTTGTACTGCGCCCCGCTGATGCGGCTGAGACGACGGAAGCGTGGCGCATGGCGCTGAGCTATCGCACGGGGCCGAGCGCGATCGTGTTGACTAGGCAGAAGCTGCCGTTGATCGATCGTACGACGCATGGGGCAGTGAGCGGCGCGCACAAGGGTGCGTATGTGCTGAAGGATGCGCCGGCGGGTGCTGCGCTCAAGGCTGTGATCATGGCGAGCGGCTCGGAAGTGGAGATCGCGCTCAAGGCGCAGGCCGAGCTCGCGGCGGCGGGGACGGCGACGCGGGTGGTGTCGGTGATCTCCATGGAAGTGTTCGCGGCGCAGGATGCGGCGTATCGTGACTCTGTGTTGCCGACGGGTGTGAAGCGTGTGGCGGTGGAGGCTGCGCACCCGATGTCGTGGCAGCGTTGGGTGGGGCTCGACGGAGTCGTGATCGGGATCGAGACGTTCGGTGCGAGTGCGCCGTATCAGAAGTTGTATGAGGAGTATGGGATCACGGCTGCTGCGGTGGTGAAGGCGGTGCGGGGGTAGGTTCTTCTTGGCATCCTCCGTGCCTGTGATGTGCCTTCTGCAGCTCGTGTCCGCACAACGAGATACCCAGACAGCTTCGCCGGGCGGTTTTGGCATCGGCGCACAATTGGGCGCCAGTTTCCCCCTCAGTGCGTTGTTGGCGGAGTTGCCTCGGTATGAGTACTCATAGTGGGCGGCACCCACCCGTCAGCCCTATGAGTCCAGACAACACTCCGGACGCCGTCATCGAGCTTTACAAGCGCGATGTCGATCGCAGCCTGCTGCGTGAGAACCTGCGTCGCACGATCGATGAGCGTCTTCGCATGAATGCCGAACTCGTCGAGTTCGGCGAGCTACTCGCGCGCGCAATACGCGTCGCGGAGCGACCATCGCCGTGACCGGCTCGAACGTCTACGCGTTCACTCCGCGCACGTTCCGTCCTTTGGCTTTAATACCGCACGCACATCAACCGCGGGCGCAGTCCGCACCCGCGCAACCGACATCAACCACTCACTCGCCTCGAACGCTGACGCCACGCGCTCGGCCGGACTCATGCGGCGGAACGCGTCGATCTGAACGGCTTGGGCGTCATCGCTCGTGTCGCGCATACCGAGAATATACTACTTGAACCGCATCCCATTCGGCGCCACCGCCCCCTTCTGCGGCACGAACGCCGGCGCCTTGTTCACCACACCCTTCCCCACAGGCTTCACCCCCGCCTTCGCATCCGTCCGCACAGGCTTCCCACCCGCGCCCCCCGCCCCGCCCTCCTTCTTCATCGTCAACGCAATCCGATTCCGCGGCAGATCCACACTCTGCACCGTCACCTGCACGCGCTGCCCCACCTTCACCACCTCGTTCGCGTCGCGCACGTACCGATCCGCCAACTGACTCACGTGCACCAGCCCATCCTGGTGCACCCCGATGTCCACGAACGCACCGAACGCGACGATGTTGGTCACCACACCCTCGAGCACCATGCCCGTCGCCAAGTCACTCGGCTTGGTGATGTCGTCGCGGAACGCAGGCGGCTCGAATGCCGCACGCGGATCGCGCCCCGGCTTCTTGAGTTCACTCACGATGTCGCGCAGCGTCGGCATGCCCACATCGCCGCTCACGTAGCGCTCCAGCGCGATGCTCTCAACAAGACTCTCGTTCCCCACCAACGCACGCACTTCCGCGCCGAGGTCGGCCGCCATGCGCTCCACCAGCGCGTAGCGCTCGGGGTGCACCGCGCTCGCGTCAAGCGGATGCGCGCCACCACGCACCCGCAGGAAGCCCGCCGCCTGTTCGAACGCCTTCGCGCCCAAGCGCGGCACGGCCTTCAGTGCGTCGCGGCTCTTGAGCCCGCCCTCCTTGTCGCGCAGCGAGACGATCGACTGCGCCAACAACGGCCCGATGCCCGCCACGTAACCCAAGAGCGCTGCCGAGGCGGTGTTCACTTCAACACCCACACGGTTCACGCAGCTCATCACCGTGTCATCCAGTCGCTGCTTGAGCCGCGTCTGGTTCACGTCGTGCTGATACTGCCCCACGCCGATGCTCTTAGGGTCGATCTTCACCAACTCCGCCAGCGGATCCTGCAGACGGCGCGCAATCGACACCGCACCGCGCAGCGACACATCAAGCTCCGGGAACTCCGCCCGCGCCATGTCACTCGCCGAGTAGACCGAGGCGCCGGCTTCGTTCACTACCACGACCTGCGGACGCGGTGTATCGAGCTCGCGGAGGGCGGCCTTGGTCATCGTTTCCGTCTCGCGACTCGCCGTACCGTTGCCGATCGCGATCAGCTCCGGCTCGAACCGCGCCACCAGCGCACGGATAGCGCCGGCGAAGCGATCCTCCTGATGCAGGTACAGCGTATCGGTATGCACCAGCGCACCGGTCTGACTCACCACCGCGACCTTCACACCGGTGCGGAAGCCGGGGTCGAGACCCACCACCCGCTTCTCGCCTGCCGGTGACGCGAGCAGCAACTGCTCGAGGTTACGGCCGAAGATGGTGATCGCCTCATCGTCCGCACGTGTCTTGAGTTCGAGCCGCAGTTCTCCTTCGATCGCCAGCGCAAGCAGGCGCTTGTAGCAGTCCTGCGCCACCAGCCCGAGCTGCTGCACCGCCTTGCGATCACCCACGGTCTCGCGCGTCAGTCGCGCCGTGATCTCATCCACCGGCGCTTCCACGCGCCACAACAACTCGCCCTCGGCTTCGCCGCGACGGATGGCGAGCATGCGATGCGACGGGATGGTCCCCAGCGGCTCACGATACTCGAAGTAGTCCTTGAACTTGGAGTCGTCGCGGCGCTTCTCCGCCACCACCTGGCTCGTCACCACGCCCTTCGCGCGCGTGACCTCACGCACCCACCCACGCACCGCCGCGTCCTCGCTCAACTGCTCGGCGAGGATGTCGCGCGCGCCTTGCAGCGCGGCCTCGGGGCTGGGCACCTCGCTCTCCTTGCCGTCCAGGCCGGCGAGCACGTAACCCGCCGCTGCCGACATCGCGGCTGCGTCGTCCACGGATCCCGACCAGAGCGCCTCCGCGAGCGGCCCGAGCCCCCGCTCGCGCGCGATCATCGCCCGCGTCCGCCGCTTGGGCTTGAACGGGAGATACAGGTCCTCGAGTACCTGCTTGGTGTCGGCCTTGAGTATCGCGGCCTTGAGCACATCGTCGAGCTTGCCCTGCTCCTCCACACTCTTGAGAATCGCCGCGCGGCGGTCCTCGAGCTCCTTCAGGTACTCCGCACGCTCGCGGACGTCGCGGAGCTGCACCTCGTCGAGGCCACCGGTGACTTCCTTGCGGTAGCGAGCGATGAACGGGAGCGTGGCACCTTCGTCGAACAGCGCGAGGGTGCGTTGGACCTGCGCGGGCGCGAGCGAAAGCTCGGCGGCGACGCGGGCGATGAGAACGGGAGCGAGTGGGTCGGCCATAGGATGCGGAAGCCTACGGCTCGCCGCGAGGGATTTCCACGGCTTGCCGTAGGCTTCCGAACCCGATACACCAACTGCATCAGCGTCAGAACCGGAACCCGTACCCCACGCTGATCAGCCACGGATCGACCTTCACGGCCGACACCTTGCTGCCCGCCGACAGCACATCCGACCCGATCCCCACCTTCTTCACATCGATGTTGAGGAACTGCTTCGGCCGGAGCTTGATGTCGGCGCCCAGCTGCACCGCGTAGCCGATCGAGCTGTCTTCGAGGTCCAGTGCACCCACACCCGGCACGTTGATATCGACGTCCGAGATGAGTGTGAGATTCACACCGGCCCCGACGTACGGACGGAACGTCCCGTCCGGGATGAAGTGGTACTGCGCGAGCAGTGTCGGCGGCAGATGCTTGAACGTGCCGATCTTGGTGTCGCTGAGTTCCACATCGTGTTCCTGCGGATACGTCAGCACGAGTTCTGCCGCGAAGTGCGTGCCGAAGAACCGCAAGATGTCGATCTCCGGGAAGATCTTCGTGCTCACGGTGATCGCATCTTCCGGCACACTGAGCGACGGGATCGCATCCGACTTGTCCGCCGGAGTGAGCGAGAGGGCGCGCACGCGCACCATCCACACACCCTCCGCACTGGACTGTGCCGCAAGCGGCGCAGCAAGAGACGCGAGGAGACCGCCGAGGACGAGGCTGCGAACGAAACGCATTGGGAAAGCTCCGATGAATGGGATGACCAACGCGTGATGGATACATGCGTCGGACACGGCAAACAGTCGGGAGCTGCCTTGCGAACTGTGAGGGGAGTTGCGTCGGGTGCGGCCCTAAGGGTTCACGCCACAGGGTGCAAGCGATCACCGCGGGCGATCATCAGAAATCATCCGCCCCGGAGATGTTCCCGAACCGCGGGTTCACCACCGAGTTGAAGATCGACCCGAACTGGTAGCGCACACCGAAGAACGCGAAGTAGCGGTAGTTGGTCGCCAACGCCTGCTGCCGCGCGATCACTTCTGCGTCGGACTGTCCACCGCGCGGGAGGAAGAGCTGATCGCGCACGCGTGTGAGCCGCCCATCCACATTGAACGAGAGGCCGCGACCGAGTCGCACTTCCACGTTTCCCCAGACGCCGGCGTTGTAGTACTTCAGGCCGTCGAGATACTGGCTTCCGTACAGCGTGATGTTCGCCTCACCCCACGGCTGGCGCGCGCCGAACGAGGCGTCGAGCGTGTGAAGTGGACGACGCTCCTGGAGTCGGTCGTAGATCGTCACCTCGCGGTACCGGAGATCGCGCACACCCACGGTGTACAACACGGCGAACTTGCGCCGAGTGAAATCCTTGTAGGGGAAGTAGTTCCACTCGGCGGCCACTGCAGCCTGCGACACGAGATCCGTGTTGGAGAAGTCCGAGCGTGAAGCGGATAGGCGACCCCCGAGCGACCAGTGGTCATCCACGCTGCGCACGGCCAACGCGGACCCTCCGGCATAACGACGGATCGCCGTGAACGTCTCGCCGCTGTCGAGCGTGAACTTCGACTCGTTGTACGAGATGTTGGCGCCTACACGCACCTTCCAACGCTCCGTCGTGCGATTCGCGGAGAGTTCGTTCCACACCTCGCTGAACGTCTGTTGCGATTCCCCATTGAGGAAGCCGTTCAGCGAGATGCTGTACGTCCAGAAGTCCCAGCGGTCGTTGGCTGGAGCTGCGGACGCCAATGTACTGCTGTCAGGAGGGCTGTACGCGATGGTCAGACGTGACCCAAGGGCACCGCGCGCCGCGTGCGGCAGCAACAGCTGCCCGACGCTCCGAAGCAGCGCACGACGGATGGTGTCATCCGCATCGTTGGGCTGTGTGGTGAACATCAGCGTGTCCGTCTTCCCCGCGAACGCGCGCTGCCCAATCGCTACCACCTGATACTGTCGTCCGCCGGAGCCGGTGGTCAGCGACGTCACCAACAAATGGAAGTCGGCATCGAGCCGGTCGCGCATCCAGTTCACCCAGACCATCTCGGTCACCAGGAAGTCGCGATCGCAGCCTCGCTCGTTGCAGTCGAGGAACGCACGGAGCGCCGCGTTCTGGGTCGAGTCGCTCGGCGGTGCGGCAGTTTGTCCACTGGTCTGCGCATGCGCCTGCAGTGGAACGAGCAGGACGGCCGCGAGAACGACACCAGCCAGCAACTGATACACAGGACACTCGAGGGTGAGAGGACCACCCTTCGATGTCAGCGACGTCCGAAACGTTTCGTGCGGTGTTCAGGACCGCCGCGCTTTGCTCATCCGTTTTGCTGCTGGAGCATCGAGCGAATGAGCATCGCGTCTTGGCGATCTTGCGGTCGACCACTCGCTTCCTTCATGCGCAGCGTGTCGCGCAATGGTGCGACCAGCACGCGTGCCCCGAAGAGGTCGAACGGCACAGCGGTCGTCGCGAGATCGTCGAAGCCTCTCGTGCCCAGCGGTTCGAAGACGAGGTCGAGTCGACCCGCGTCGCACGTCAGGTTCCAGAGTGAGGACCGCGCAAGCATCGCGGCGCTCACGTCGAACGAAAGACCCTCGGGGATCGACTCCGTGAACACGCGAGCATGCAGTGCCCGAAGCGCGCGGGCGAGTCGCTCCATGTTGTCTGCATCGATCGCAGGGGTGATGTCCGCATCGGCTGTCACTCGGGGGAACCCGAAGAGTCGCGCACCCAGTGCGCCGACCAACACGAATCGGACCCCCTCCGCATCGAGCGCCTTCACCAAGCGCTCGGGATCTAGGATCGGCGTGGTCATCTGCGCACTGCGGCGGAGACAAAGCGCGAGATGTTCGCCACTTCGCGTAGGCGGTCTTCGGGTGTGAGCGAAAGAATGCGCGCCACATCAGCCAACATGTGCGTCTCCGGCTCCACAAGAGGCACCAGCTGCGCGGCGATCTCGAATCCCCCGGCGCGAGCGAGTCGCTGCAGCGTATCCCACGTGGGACTCGTGTCCTCCGACTCGATGCGGGCCACCACGGACTGCGCCGTCAGCGCACGCTCAGCGAGCGCGCGCTGACTCAACCCGGCGCGTTCGCGAACGAGACGAACGATGGGAGCTGCCGCGTACTCGAGTTCATCCGACATCCCGAACGATAGCTTTTTAGCTATCATTGGTCAACAGCGACCCCCCGCCGCGAGCGCGCGGAGACCTCCGAACGCCAACGTTTGCCATCACCCTGCGTTGACGCGACATTCTCCCCCGCGAGTCCGGATACCCGGTCGCCCCCTCACAGGACCCAGTCCCCAGATGACCTCCCGTCGCGACTTCCTCGCCACGACCGGCCTCGCCGCCAGCGCCCTCGCGCTGACCGCGCGCCGCGTCGATGCCACCGGCACCCGCTCGCCGATCCTCAACGAGCGCACCGAGCCCGACCCGCAGGTGAAGGTCCTTCTATTAGAAGCCCTCACCGCCGCCAAGCTCGCCGGCGCCTCCTGGGCCGACGCCCGCATCCAGCGCCAGCGCCGCCAGAACCTCGGCACGCGTGAGCAACAGGTCACGCAGGTCTCCGACACCGACACCATCGGCTGCGGCGTCCGCGTGCTCGTCGATGGCACGTGGGGATTCTCTGCCACGCGCTCGCTCACCAAGGACGGTGTCGCACGCGCCGCCAAACAGGCGGTCGCGCTCGCGAAGGCCAATCGCGTCGCTCGCGATCGCCTCGTGCGACTCGCGCCTACCGACGTGCATCCCAACGCCACGTGGAAGTCGAGCTACACCATCGACCCGTGGTCGATCGCCGTCGAAGACAAGGTCGCACTGCTCATGGCCGCCAACGCCGAAGCGATGAAGGTCAAGAACATCCGCTTCGTCAACTCGAACCTCTCGTTCGTGAAGGAGGAACGCTCCTACGCGAACTCCGAAGGCTCGATGATCACGCAGGACGTCGTGCGCAGCTGGGTCACCATGTCGTGCACCGCGGTCTCCGACGATCGCACCGAGACCGCCACGCGCGGTCCCGAAGTCGTGCAACCGATGGGCCGCGGCTGGGAGTACGTGCTCGAGAACGACATCGTCAAGAACGCCACCGTGTGGGCCGAGCAGGCGCGTGAGAAGCTCACCGCTCGCCCCGTCGATGTAGGGCGCTGGGATCTCATCCTGCATCCCTCGCAGCTCTTCCTCACCATCCACGAGTCGATCGCGCATCCCACCGAGCTCGACCGCGCGATGGGCTACGAAGCCAACTACGCCGGCACCTCGTTCATCGCACCGCCCAACGATGTGCTCGGCAAGCTGCGACTGGGGCCCGACCATCTCACCATCCGCGGTGATCGTTCGGAGCCCAACGCGCTCGCTACCATCGGCTACGACGACGACGGCGTGAAGCCAGAGACGTTCGACATCGTCAAGAACGGCATCTTCTGGGACTATCAGACCACGCGCGAACAAGCCGAGTGGCTGCGCCCCTGGTACGAGAAGAACAACATGCCCGTGCGCTCGCACGGCTGCTCGTATGCGCAGAGCTGGGGCGACGTCGCGTTCCAGCGTATGCCCAATGTCTCGATCGTCCCGGACCAGAAGGTCGATCGCTCGCTCAACGACATCGTCTCCGCGACCGACAAGGGCATCGTGATGATCGGCCGCTCGTCGTACTCCATCGACCAGCAGCGCTACAACGCGCAGTTCGGCGCACAGGTCTGCTACGAGGTGAAGAGCGGCACGATCGTTGGTCAGCTCAAAGATGTCGCCTACGTGATGCGCACGCCGGACTTCTGGAACGCCGTCGATCTGCTCGGCGGCAAGTCCTCCTACGAACTCGGCGGCACCTTCAACGACGGCAAGGGCCAGCCCGGCCAGAGCAACGCCGTGAGCCACGGATGTCCGCCGGTGCGCTTCAAGAACATCAACGTCATCAACACGGGGCGCACACTGTGAGCACGCTGCATCGAATTCCCGACGCGCCCAAGCGTCTGCTCGCGCACGACGCCGCGCTTCGCCACGGCGTGATGGACGAAGCGCTCGTCCTGTCGCGCGCCGAGTGTGAGGACATCGTGCAGCGCGCGCTCAAGCTCTCCAAGGCTGATGCCTGCCGCGTGAGTGTGGGCAGTTCGTATGACACGAACCTCCGATTCGCCGACAACCAGATGTCGACCTCCGGCATCACCGACGACGCGTCGATCTCCATCACCTCGGTCGTCGGCAAGAAGCGCGCGAGTGTCTCCACCAACGACGTCTCGCCCGAGGGGTTGGCGCGCGCCGTCGCGCAGTCCGAAGCGCTCGCGCGCTTGGCACCGGACGATCCCGAACTCATGCCCGAGCTCGGACCGCAGACCTACGCCACCATCCCCGCGTGGTTCGACTCCACCGCGAACCTGAGCGCCGAGGATCGTGCGAAGGCCGCACTCACAGCCCTCGAGCCCGCGCGGCGTGCGAAGGATCTCACGGTCGCCGGCTTCATCGAATGTTCGGCGCGCGCGACGGCGTTGGGCACTAGCGCGGGGTTGTTCGCGTATCATCGCAGCACGGGTGCCAACTACACACTCACGGTGCGCACCAACGACGGTACCGGGTCGGGGTGGATCGGCGCCGACGAGAACGACTTCAGCAAGATCGACTTCGCCGGCATCGCCACGCGCGCGATCGAGAAATCGCGCGCCTCGCGCAATCCGCAGGCGATCGAGCCGGGTCGGTACACGGTGATATTCGAGCCGCAGGCGGTGTCGGATCTCATCGGCTCGGTGCGCGGTGCCATGAACGCGCGCTCCGCCGACGAAGGGCGCTCACCGTTCAGCGTGCGCGGCGGCGGGACCAAGCTCGGGCAGTCCATCATGGACTCGCGCGTCACGCTGCTCACGGACCCCGCCGATCCGCAGATCCTCGGGGCACCGTTCGACGGGGATGGGTTGCCCGCCGGTCGACAGGTCTGGGTGGAGAACGGGGTGCTCAAACAACTCGCCTACACGCGGTTCTGGGCGCAGCGGAAGGGCGTGACGCCCACCGGTGGTGGTGGATTCGGCGGCGGACTCAAGATGCTCGGTGGGGCGTCGTCACTCGACGAGATGATCAAGAACACAGAACGCGCCGTACTCGTCACACGCCTCTGGTACCTGCGCGCGGTGGACCAGCGCACACTCGTCTACACCGGTCTCACGCGCGACGGCACCTTCCTCGTTGAGAACGGCAGGATCTCGCGCTCCATCAAGAACTTCCGCTTCAACGACTCGCCGCTCTTCCTGCTCAACAATCTCGAAGCTGTCGGTCCGTCCGTGCGCGTCGCCGAGGGTGGCAGTGTGGTACCCACATTGAAAGCCAGGGACTTCAGCTTCACCAGCCTGTCGGACGCGGTCTGACCGACTGATGCCCAACTCCAGGTACCCGTGGGCCCAATGGACCGATGAGCGTTTGTTGTTGATGCGCTTCAAGGACCTCGGGCTCCGGCTTGAGGGTACCTGGGTGCAGGGCTGCGTCGATGAGTTGCATGACGAGCTCGAGGGTCGCGGCCTCAAGCTCAAGCCGCACGTCTGGGTCTCCGACGAGTGGTTCTCGCCGGGCGGCGTCTCGGGTTTCGCCGTGCCGTTCTACCTGCTGCACCCGCGACTCATGAAGCTCGAACGCACGCAGCTCATCGAGGTGGAGGGCGGCACACATCACGAGTGCATGAAGATCATCCGCCACGAATGCGGACACGCCATCCAACATGGCTACCAGTTGCATCGGCGGCGCGAGTGGCAGCGACTCTTCGGCAAATCGTCCATCAAGTATCCCGACGCCTATCGCCCCAACCCGGCGAGCAAGCGCTACGTACAGCATCTGCGTCGCTGGTACGCGCAAAGCCATCCCGATGAGGATTTCGCGGAGACGTTCGCCGTGTGGCTGCGACCGCGCAGCGACTGGCGCAAGCGCTACGCCGGATGGCCCGCGTTGCAGAAGCTCGAGTACGTCGACCGGCTCATGACCGAACTCGCAGGCGTCACGCCCTCGCATCGCAATCGCGAGGTCGTCGATCCGCTGCGGCTCATGAAGCGCACGCTGTTCGAGCACTACACCTATCGGCAGGCGATATATTCGGTCGAGTATCCGAAGACGTACGATGATGACCTGCAACGCCTCTTCTCCGATGATCCCCGCCATCGCGCCCGCCCCACGGCCGCGAGTTTCCTCCGTCGCCATCGCGGCGACATCCGCCGCATCGTCTCCCGCTGGACCGGTGAATACCAGTTCTCCCTCGACCAAGTGCTCGGCGACATGATCGGACGCTGCAAGGAGCTGCGCCTGCGTGTTCCCGGCAATGAACGGCAACTGTTGACCGACTTCCTCGTGCTGCTCACCGCGCGCACGATGGGCTTCCTCGTTGGCCAGGGACGCCGGGACTGGATCGCCGTATGAAGCGGCTCACCATTCTGGTGCTGACGCACCCGGATCTGGTCCCGCCGGACGATGCCGATGCCTTGAGCAAGCGCGAAGCATTCGAGGTGAAGACCGAGTTCGACGTGATCTCCACGCTGCGCGAGATCGGGCACGACGTGCACGTGCTCGGCGTGCAGTGGGAGCTGCGGCCCATCAAGGAGGCGGTGGACGCGGTCAAGCCCGACATCGTGTTCAACCTGCTCGAGGAGTTCCACGGCGAGACGGTCTATGACCACAACGTCGTGGCGTATCTCGAGCTCATCAAGGTGCCGTACACCGGCTGCAATCCGCGCGGCCTCATGCTGTCGCGCGGCAAGGCGCTCTCCAAGAAGCTGCTCACGTATCACCGCATCCGTGTCCCTGACTTCGCGGTGTTCCCGCTCGGACGCAAAGTCAAACGGCCGCGTCACCTCGCGTTCCCTCTCATCGTCAAGTCACTCATCGAGCATTCGTCGCTGGGCATCTCGCAGGCCTCGGTGGTCGACTCCGACGAGAAGCTGGTCGAACGCGTACGCTTCGTGCACGAGCGCATCGGCACCGACGCCATCGCCGAACAGTTCATCGAGGGGCGCGAGTTATATGTGAGTGTGCTGGGGAACGACCGGCTTGCGGCGTTCACGCCGTGGGAGTTGCTCACCGAGAAGTCCGAGCCCAACGCACCGCTCATCGCGACCGCGCGACTCAAGCACGACCCCGACTATCAGGCGCGGAAGGGTGTGGTGATCCGCGCGGCGAAGGGACTGCCCGATGGCGGCGAGGAGCGTCTGCTGCATGACAGCAAGCGCATCTACCGCATCCTGGAGCTCACGGGCTACGCCCGCATCGACTTCCGCCTCGACAGTGAGGGGCGCACGTATTTCCTCGAGGCGAACCCGAACCCCGACATCGCGCGCGAGGAGGAGTTCGCACAGGCGGCGGCGCACGACGGGCTCGCGTACCCGAAACTGCTCGACCGGATCGTGCGATTGGGGCTGCGGCACACGGAATAGACTCGGCTGGTCGGCGTGTTTCGCGGTACAACACTGAGGGCGGCTCGCGCGTATGCTTCGCTAATGCCCCTCATGCTCCGTTCTGCCCGCCTCTTCGCGGCGCGCTTCGCCGCGTTACTCACGCTCGTGTTCGCTGTCGGCTCGTCGGCGACCGCCCAAGACTCGACCGCGACGCCGTCGCGCCTCCGGGTGTTCCTCGACTGCCCCACGGGCGGCTGCGATCGGAACTTCCTCGTCACCGAGCTCCCGTTCGCGCTGTTCACGCTCGACCGTCTCGACGCCGACGTACACGTACTGGTGACCGGGCTCGGCACGGGAGCCGGCGGTACGGAGTACACCATCGGGTTCCTCGGTCGCCGCAGATACGCCGCGCGAAGCGACACACTCGTCGCGTTCGTCGCGCCCAATTCGAGCGAGGACATGCGTCGCCGAGAGCTCGCTCGGGTGATGCAACTCGGCTTGGTGCCGTTCGCCATGCGCTCCAGCGAGGCCGCGCGTTTCGCGGTGCGGTACACCGCGCCCACGGACGATGCACCCAGCGTGTTGTCGTCGGTCAACGATCCGTGGAACTTCTGGGTGTACCGCGCACGCGTGAACGGCAGCGCCAACGCCGAGAGCCGGTCGAGCAACTATCAGGTCAATCCTTCCATTGATGTCACGCGCGTGACCGAGATCTGGAAGTACACGTTCCACGCGCAGAGCGAGTACCGGGCGAACTCGTTCAAGCTGTCGGACGGGTCCGAGCGCACGTTTATCCTCCGCAGCGTCGATGTGAACAGTCGACTGGTCAAGTCGATCAGTGACCACTGGTCCGTCGGGACCCGGGTGTCGGGCGGGCTCTCGGAGTTCCGCAACCAGGACGCGTACGGCGCGGTGGACGTGAGTGCGGAGTACAATGTCTTCCCGTGGCGGGAAGCGACCAGCCGACAGATGATCGCCCTCGTCGCCGTGGGAGCGCGGCGGTATAACTACGCGGAGGAGACCGTCTTCGGACGACTCTCGGAGACGCGCCCGGTCGCCCGAGCCATCGTGGCGGGCGAGTCTCGTCTCGCCTGGGGCACAGTCGACGCCTCACTGCGGTACTTCCGGTTCCTGCACAACAACGACGCATACAACCTGAGCTTCAACGGGCGCGCCACGTTCCGTATCTCCCGCGGCCTCTCGCTCGAACTCCGTGGCGAAGCCGCGAAGGTCAACGACCAGCTCTACCTGCCGCGCGGCGACGCCACCGATGACGAAGTCCTCACACGACAGCGTGCCCTCGCGACATCGTACCGGTACGGTGGGTCCGTCGGACTGAGCTTCACGTTCGGGTCCATCTACAACACCATCGTGAACCCGCGACTCGACGAACTCGGCGGCTGAGTGTGCGATGGCCACTCCTCGCCGGCCATGGCGACGGCACACGGTCGTCCTCGTCGGCGATTGCGATTAGCTTTCCTCCGGTGAGCTCCTCCGTCCCTTCCGCGCCGCGTGACGGCATCCTTGGTCTGAGTTATCGTCAGATCATGGCAGTGATGGCGCTCGCGAACGCGTTCGTCGCCACCTATCTGCACCTCTGGAAACTCGGCAAGGCAGGGGCGTTGGCCTGTGGCGGCACCGGCGGTTGCGCCGCGGTGCAGTTCTCCTCGTGGAGCTGGTTCCTCGGTGTTGACGTCGCGCTCATCGGCGCGATCGGGTACACGCTCATCGTCATCGTTGCGTTGGTCGGCGCGACAGGGGACCGTGCGGACCGACGCGGCCCCGCGCTGGCACTCGCAGCCCTCATCTACCCCGCCATCCTCTTCACCCTGCGCCTCAAGTACGCGGAGTTCTTCATCCTGAAGACCTTCTGCCCTTGGTGCGCCATCTCCGCCGTCTCCATCACCATCCTCGGCGTGCTGGCCGCGCTCGAGCTACGCCGCACGCGACTCCTCGCACGCGGCTGAACCGCCCGCACTGACGAGGGTCCTCCGATGAACGCGCCGCGTCTCGGTCACTACATCGGCGGCGCGCGCGTCGCCGCGCATAGCCAACGCACGGCACCGGTGTTCGATCCCTCCACCGGCACCGAACGCGCCGCGCTCTCGCTCGCCGACGCCGTCGACACCAGCGCCGCCATCACCGCGGCGAGCAACGCCGCCTCGGCCTGGGGCGAACGCTCCGCCTCCGATCGCGCGCAGGTGCTCTTCAAGTTCCGCGAACTCTGCCTCGCGCATCGCGACGAGGTCGCCGCACTCATCAGTGCCGAACACGGCAAGGTCCTCGCCGACGCACGCGGCGAGCTGCAGCGCGGCCTCGAAGTGATCGAGTTCGCCTGCGGCATCCCGCACCTCATGAAAGGCGAGTTCTCCGACGGCGTATCACGCGGCATCGACATGCATTCGCTGCGCCAACCGCTCGGTGTGGTCGCGCTCATCACGCCGTTCAACTTCCCGGCGATGGTGCCCATGTGGATGCTCGGCCCGGCGCTCGCCACGGGCAACACGGTCATCCTCAAGCCGTCAGAGCGTGATCCGTCGTGCCCATTGCGCCTCGCCGAGTTGTGGACCGAGGCCGGAGGACCGCCGGGCACGTTCAACGTACTCAACGGTGACAAGGAGACCGTCGATCGCTTGCTCACCGATCCGGCAGTGCAGGCGGTGAGCTTCGTCGGCTCCACGCCGGTCGCACGGTATGTGAACGAGACCGCGGCCAAACATGGCAAGCGCGTGCAGGCGATGGGGGGCGCGAAGAATCACTGTGTGGTACTCCCCGACGCCGATCTCGATCAAGCGACCGACGCGCTCATGGGCGCCGCCTACGGCTCGGCTGGCGAACGGTGCATGGCGATCTCCGTCGCGGTGGTGGTGGGCGACGCGACCGCAGACGCATTGGTGGCGAAGCTCGCGACGCGTGTCCGTGCGCTCCGCATCGCCGCACCGGGCGAAGCGGATCCGGACATGGGGCCGGTGGTCACGGCGGCCCACCGCGATCGTATCAGCGGCTACATCGCAGAAGGCGCGGCGGCCGGCGCCACGCTCGTCGTGGACGGTCGTGCGCATGAGTGCACGACACGCCAGGGCTTCTTCCTTGGCGGCACGCTCTTCGATCGCGTGACACCGGCGATGTCGATCTACCAAGAGGAGATCTTCGGCCCAGTGTTGTGTGTGGTGCGCGTCGCGACCGCCGAGGATGCGCTCGCGCTGTGTGATACGCACCGCTACGGCAACGGTGTCGCGATCTTCACCCGCAACGGCGGCGCCGCACGCGACTTCGCGCATCGCGTGCGCTGCGGCATGATCGGCATCAACGTCGCCATCCCGGTGCCGCTGGCGTTCTACTCGTTCGGCGGCTGGAAGGAGTCGGCGTTCGCCGACCACAACCAGCACGGCATGGACGGTGTGCGCTTCTTCACGCGCGTGAAGACGGTGACGACGCGCTGGCCGAGCGGCGGCGACGGCGCGTCGTTCACGATGCCGGTGTTACGGTAAGAGGGGAGATGGGAGAGGGGAGACATGAGAGGTAGCCCACCTCACATCTCACATCTCCCTTCTCACACCTGCCGTTCAACCGCCCTCTTCACCTTCCCCACCAACTCCCAGATCTGCTCCTCCGAGATGATGAGCGGAGGCGACAACGCGATGATATCGCCCGTGGTGCGGATCAGCACACCTTCGTTGAAGAACGCATCCACGAACGCATCGTAAGCGCGCGCGCCGAGCACGCCGTCCCGTGTGGCAAGCTCGATCCCTGCCACGAGGCCGAGGTTTCGCACGTCGATCACGTGCTTCGCGTCGCGGAGTGAATGCACCGCCTGCTCCCACACCGGCGCCATGGTGGCCGCACGCGTGAGCAACTGTTCGTCCGCGTAGAGCTGCAGCGTCGCGAGGCCCGCCGCCGACGCCAACGGATGCCCGCTGTAGGTGTAGCCGTGGAAGAACTCGATGCCGCGTTCGGTCGCGTTGACTACGGTGTCGTAGATCTTCCCCGTCACCACGGTGGCGCCCATCGGCACGGCGGCGTTCGTGATGCCCTTCGCCAGCGTGATCATGTCCGGCATCACGTTGAAGTACTGCGCCGCAAACGGCGTGCCCAGACGACCGAACCCGGTGATCACCTCGTCGAAGATCAACAGGATACCGTGGCGATCGCAGATCGCACGCAGTCGCTCGAGGTATCCCACCGGCGGGATCAGCACTCCGGTCGATCCCGCCACCGGCTCGACGATCACCGCCGCGATGGTCTCGGCTCCGTGCTTGGCGACCACCGCCTCGAGCGCGTCAGCCAGCGACGCGCCATGTGCCGGCATGCCCTTGGAGAACGCGTTCTTCGCGAGATCGTGCGTGTGCGGGATGTGATCGACCGCCGGCAACAGCTGCGAACTGAACGCGGCCTTGTTGGGCGCGATACCGCCCACCGAGATCCCGCCGAACCCGACACCATGGTAGCCGCGCTCACGTCCGATGAACCGCGTGCGCTGCTTCTCCCCGCGTGACTGGTGATACGCCAACGCGATCTTGAGCGCGCTATCGACCGCCTCGGAGCCGGAATTGGAGAAGAACACATGCTCCAACCCCGTGGGCAGGATCTCCACCACCTTCCGCGCGAGCGCGAAGCTCGCCGGGTGTCCCATCTGGAAGCCGGGCGCGAAGTCGAGGGTGCCTGCCGCCTTCGCGATCGCGTCGACGATCGGCGCGCGGCAGTGCCCCGCGTTCACGCACCACAGTCCCGCGGTGCCATCCAGGATCCGCCGGCCGTCGTCCGACACATAGTGCATGTCCTTCGCCGAGGCGAGGAGACGCGGACGGGCCTTGAACGCCTTGTTCGCCGTGAACGGCATCCAAAGCGCATCGAGGTCAGCAGGAGCGAGCGTGGGGGCAGCCGGTCGCGGCGCGGTCGCAGTCATGGCGGGAGGCTCAGGTGTGAGAATACCCGCACAAGATGCGGAACTCACGCTCATACCGCCATTCATCTCGTGGACGTCGGGAGTAGTTCCACCCTCCCGCATCTGCCATCCACCTTCTGCACCTACAAATGGCCAGGGGCGGAATCGAACCGCCGACACGCGGATTTTCAGTCCGCTGCTCTACCATCTGAGCTACCTGGCCGGAGTCTGCGAAAACTAGTCGTCCCCCCTCGGCAAGCCAACCCCTCCGGTGGTCCGTCACCGGAGTAACCCGCTGCCGGGGAGGCACTTGCCGCGAATCACGGCCCGGCGCGCGAGTGCCGCCGCCGACGCTTTCGGCATAGCTTCCACTCTGGACGGACACCAGTCCTCACCCTCAGCCACTCCGCGAATGCATCGCCTCCTGCGTCGCTCGCTTCGTCACTCACTTGGTCACGCGTTGCGCCACCTGCGCGGGGCGCTGCTCCCCGCCGTTGCCCTCGCCTGCGTCGCCGCGAGCGCGGCTCCCTCCGAGGCCGCCGCCCAAGGTGCTCCCCTCCGTGTCCCGGTCGTCGTCGACACGCTCCCCAACGGCCTCGTGCTCATCATCCACGAGGATCGCTCGGTTCCGGTCGTCACCACCAACGTGTGGTACCACGTCGGCTCCGGCGATGAGCGGCTCGGGCGCACGGGCTTCGCGCATCTCTTCGAGCACCTGATGTTCATGGGCTCCAAGAACGCGCCCTATCCGCAGTTCGATCGGCTCCTCGAAGCCGCCGGCGCCAACAACAACGGCTCCACCACCACTGATCGCACCAACTACTACGAGTCGGGCCCGGCCAGCGCGCTCCCGCTCATGCTTTGGCTCGAAGCCGACCGCCTCGGCTGGATGCTCGAGACCATGGACCAGGAGAAGGTCGATCTCCAGCGCGACGTCGTGAAGAACGAGCGCCGACAGAACTACGAGAACCAGCCCTATGGCATGGCGTGGGAGAATCTCTCCGCCACGATCTATCCCAAGGGCCATCCCTACTCGTGGAGCACCATCGGCTCCATGGCCGATCTCTCCGCCGCCTCGCTCGAAGACGTGAAGCAGTTCTTCCGCACCTACTATGCGCCCAACAACGCGAGCATTGTGGTCGCGGGCGCGGTGAATCCCGATTCGGTGAAGGCGCTCATGCGGCAGATGTTCTCCGAGATCCCGCGTGGTCCGGCCATCACGCGCCCCGCGGCACCCGCAGCGTTCACGCTGCGTGATACGGTCGTGGTGCTCGAAGACCGCGTGCAACTCCCGCGCCTCTATCTCGCCTGGCACACGGTGAAGGAGTTCTCGCCCGACGACGCGGCCCTCGATGTCGCGAGCTACATCCTCGCCGGCGCGCGCAACTCGCGCCTCACGCAGGCGCTGGTGTACGAGAAGGAAGTCGCCACCAACGCCAACGCGTTCAACTCGTCCAAGCGGCTCGACGGCGACTTCCAGATCCAGGTCACCGCACGGCCGGGCTTCAAGCTCGACTCGCTCAAGAACTTGGTCGACGTCGAACTCAAGAAACTCGCCTCGAGCGGGCCCACCGCGCGTGAGCTCGGCCAAGCGAAGAACGCCATCGAGGCGAGCTTCCTCAATCGCCTGGAGTTCTCCGACGCCAAGGCCGATCAACTCAACGCCTACTTCTACGCCACCGGCAAGGCCGACTTCTTCCAGCAGGACCTCGACCGCTATCGCAAGGTGACGGCCGCTGATGTGCAGCGCGTCGTGAAGCAGTATCTGTTGAGCGGGCGCGTGACGCTCAGCGTCGTCCCGCAGGGCAAGAAGGAACTCGCCGCCACCCGGGGGATCGTCCAGTGATCAACTCTCGTTCCCTCGTCGCGGCGCTTGCGCTCGCGCATGTCGCGCTGGCCACACTGCCCGCACAGCAGGTCGCCTTCGATCGCACCAAGGCACCCGCACTCGCGCCGACGCCGCCGCTCACCGTGCCCACGGCGACGACCAAGCGCCTCGCCAACGGCCCCGCACTGCACGTCGTCGAACATCGTGAACTCCCGCTCGTGCAGGTGACGCTCACACTCGCCGGAGGCGGACGGCTCGATCGTGACCAGCCCGGCCTCGCAACCTTCGTTGCGAACCTCCTCGACGAAGGCGCCGGTACCCGCGACGCCAACGCGCTGCAATCCGAACTCGCCTACCTCGGCGCGTCGCTCTTCACGAGCGCCAGCTGGGACTTCACGACCGTGTCGTTGAAGGTCTCGCGGCGCAACCTCGAGGCCGCACTCGACCTCATGGCCGACGTGGTCCTCCGCCCCACCTTCGCCGCCGCGGAAGTGCGTCGTCAGCGCGACCTGCGTCTCGCGTCCATCCTGCAGCAGAAGGACCAGCCCAACTCGCTCGCGAGCCTCGCGATTAATCAGGCGATCTTTCCGAAGGGTCACCCGTACCGCAGCGCACTCGGCGGCGACTCAGCCTCCACCGCCGCGCTCGACTCCGCGACCGTGCGCAACGCCTACGACGGCAGCATCCGCCCCGAGCGCGCGACGTTCTACATCGTCGGCGATCTCTCGGCCGCCGATGCCGAACGACTCATCGCGACACGTTTCGGCAAGTGGGCCGCACGTGGGCCGGAACGTCGGCCGGCGCCGGTGCTCGTGAACGCGGTGCGGGCGCAGGGCAATCAGGTGATCCTCGTCGACAAGCCCGGCGCGGCGCAGTCGGTCATCGTGATCGGGGCGCCCGGCGTCGAGCGCACGAGTCCGGACTACGCGGCCATCAGTGTGATGAACACCATCCTCGGCGGGTCGTTCTCCTCACGACTCAACACCGTGCTGCGTGAGACCAAGGGCTACACGTACGGCGCCGGCACCGGCTTCGCGTGGCGTCCGCTGCCCGGGCCGTTCTCAGCCAACTCCAGCGTGCGCACCAACGTCACCGACAGCTCGCTGGTCGAGTTCTTCCGCGAGATGAAGGCGATCCGCGACATACCGGTGAGTGCCGAAGAACTGGCACGCGCCAAGGCGTACCTCACCCTCGCCATCCCCGGTGACCTCGAGAGTGTCGCGCAGATCGCGGGGCAGATGGCATCACTTTCGGCGTGGAATCTCAAGCTCGATGAGCTGCGGTCGTTCGTCGAGAAGGTCGAGGCGGTCACGGTGGCCGACGTGCAGCGCGTCGCGCAGCGCTATGTGCCCGCCGAGAACGCGTTCATCGTCGTGGTGGGTGATCTCAACCAGATCCGCGCCGGCATCGAAGCGCTGCGACTCGGCACCATCACCGTCCGCGACGTGAACGAGCTCACGAAAGAGTGACCGCCGAGTGACCACCGACCGACGACTCCGCATCGCGCTTCAGGGCGAGCTCGGCTCCTTCAGCGATGAAGCGATCCAGCAGCTCTGGGGCGGCGACGTGGAGCGGCTCCCCTATCGCGACTTCGCCGACGTGACCGCCGCGGTCGCATCGGGCATCGCCGACCGCGGTGTGCTGCCGATCGAGAACACCATCGTCGGCTCCATCTCGCAGAGCCACGACGCGTTGAGTGCGATGGCCGGACTCTTCGTGATCGCGGAGACGGTCGTGGCCGTCCACCACTGCCTGCTCGCCTCACACAACACGACGTTCGACCGCGTGACCACGGTGCTGAGCCATCCGGTCGCACTGGCGCAGTGCGGAAAGTTCTTCGCCGAACATCCGCAGCTCGAAGTGCATCCGGTGTACGACACCGCCGGTGCCGCGATGGACGTATCGCGCGTCGACGACCCGCAGCTCGCAGCGGTCGCCAGTCGCCGCGCCGCCGCGCACTACGACTTGGCCATCCTGCACGCCGACATCGAGGACCGACCAGATAATCAGACGCGGTTCATCGCGATCTCGCGTACGCCGTCGCCGCTTCCGGCCGGCACTCCGGCGCGCACCATGATCACGCTCACCACCGAGGACCGTCCGGGGTCGTTGCTGCACGCGCTCACACCGCTCGCGCGCCACGGCGCGAACATCCGCCGCCTCGAACCCCGTCCCACGGGTGAGCCGTGGAGCTATCGCTTCTTCATCGAGTTCGATCACCAGGTCGGTGATGCCGCCGCCGAGGCGGTTGTGCGCGATATCGCAGCGGCGGCGGTCGAGACCCGTCTCCTCGGCACGTACCCGCGCTTCGGCGCCGGCCGCCGCGGCAGCATCGGCTGGAGCTCCGGCCACATCTCTCCGGTGTAGCCGCGCGCCGGCCGCACGCAAAACGAATGGGGCGGGCGCACAACGTGCGCCCGCCCCGTCTACCATCCGCCATCTACTTTCTGCTATCCACCGTAATGACCGACTTCAGTCCACCGCGCACATTGAAGTCCCCCACGATCTTCATCGACCGCGGCTTCGCCTTGGCCATGAGGTCGTCGTAGATTCGGTTTACGACGCGCTCGTAGAAGATGCCGTCGTTGCGGAAGCTCCAGAGGTAGAGCTTCAGGCTCTTCAGTTCGATGCACTCCTTGTCCGGCACGTACGTGATGTTGATCGTCGCGAAGTCGGGCGCGCCGCCCTGCAGCAACGCCAGCTCCGCCGCGTCCGATTCCACGCCGCCCAACGGGCAGAGCGAGGTGAACTCGGGGGTGGTCATGAAGATCTCATAGTCCCGGTCCGCATACGGATTCGGGAAGGTCTCGAGCAGTTCCGGTTGTGGCATGGCTCTCTTAGGAGTTACCCGTCGCGCAAGCGACGGGAATGATCATCAAGGACGCGACGTTCGTCGTCGGTCAGACCCGCCATCCCTTCGGCGGAGATCTTGTCGAGGATCGCATCGAGCGACAGCGGCGCCGTCGGCGGATCCTCGGGTTTCACGCGGCGCCGTGGCGTCGCGCGACGCGCAGCCGCGGCGTTGGTGCGCGAGAGCACGTCGTCGATCGACTCGCGATCGCGCGCACGGGAACGCGGCATCGTCTTGGGCACTGCGCGCGGGAGTTGATCGTCCGGCGGCTCGTCGGGGAGCGCATTCACCCCTTCGCGCAGCCGTTCCACCAACTGCACCGGCGCGAGGCGCACGAACAGCCACGCGGCGCCGATGCCACCGAGGTGGGCGAGGAATCCCACGCCGCCCCCCACGTGCTCACGCAGTCCGACGAGCAGCAACACCGTGCCCGCGAACAAGGTCAGCCAACGACCGTGCACCTCAAGCCCTGCCACCACGCCGTGTTCGTCGCGACCCCAGCGCAGACCGTACGCCGCGAGTGTCGCGAACGCCGCGGACGACGCCCCGAGCATCACCCCGCTCCCGCCGAGGAAAAGATGCAGGATCCACCCGCCGATCGCGGCGACACCGAGGAACGCGAGGAAGCGGCGGCCGTGCCATTCGCGTTCGAGTCGCGAGCCGAACACCGCCAACGCGTACCCGTTCACCAGCGCGAGCGACACGTCCGCGTGCACGAACGGATAGGTGAGCGCTGTCCACCAGCGACCCGTCTCGAGGTCGCTGCGTCGGAAGCCGAGCAGCTGCTGCACATCCTCGGGCAACACCAGCGTCCACTGCAGGAACTGCACCGCCGCGATCGCTGCGATCACCCACAACACCACGCGCGGCTTCTCCGACGCGCCTGATGCGGAGGGTGAGGAAGCGTTCACCGGCGCCATCGGCTCAGCGCAGCCCCGTGGGTGCCGGCAGACGCATCGCCAAACGGACGTCGGCGTGCATCCCCATCGCCTGTTCGAGCAAGGTCGCCCAGCGCCGATCCAGCGTCGGTGCGGCATCCCCGCTCATGAACGGATGGATGACCACCTGCACCGACGCACTGGTGCGCCGCGCTTCTTCCACCAAGCGGAGCATCTGCGAGTCGGGCGTGTCTTCGCGCGCGAGGAACACCAGCGCGTGCGGCGTGCCGTGCTTCGCCGCCACCGCCAACGACGCGATGGCGTGGTCGAACGACGCTTCGCCGCCGCTGAAGTCCACGGTCACCTGGACCAATGCGAAGTGCTCAAGCACCTCGGTGAGTTCCTGCGGGCGCTGGCCGTCGGTATCGAGCATCACCGGCACGCGCGGCTTCGCCGCGTTGAGCGCCGCATGCAGGAACGGCAGGTTCCCCAACGGGTCGCGGCCACCGATCACGATCGAGTGGAACGCCGATCGACCCAACTGCCGATCGATCTCGCGCACCAACGCCGGTGCCCCATACATCGTCGCGGTCTCCGCTTCGCCGGCGAAGCGCACGAAGAGCTGCCGACGACCGGCCCACGGGCCGATCGCCTGCACCCCTGCGGGCACCCCCGCCAGAGCGGCGGCGACCATCGACATCGGTTCCGTCATTCCTGTTCTCCCCGAATCCGCAGCGCGTCGAGCGCGATCCGCTCGCACAACTCCGGAAAGTCCACACCATCCGCCAGCGCCGCCTGCGGAACGAGGCTCGTCCCCGTCATCCCAGGCAACGTGTTCGCTTCAAGACAGAAAAGCCCGCCATCAGGACGCAAGCGGAAGTCGATCCGCGCACATCCGCGCAACTTGAGTGCCGCATACGCGAGTCGCGCCTGTCGCTGCGCTTCATCGCGGATCGCCGGGGGGAGCGGCGCCGGGAACAGCTCGTCGGCCATCCCCGCCGTGTACTTGCACTCGTAGTCGTAAATCTCGTGCTTGGGGATGATTTCGCCAACCGGCATCACCCAATCCCCCAAGACGCCCACCGTCAACTCCCGCCCCGGAACGTACGCCTCCAGCATCACCTCGTCATCGTGCTTGAACGCCTCGATGATCGCCGGGACCAGCTGCTCCGTCGCTTTCACGAGTCCGAGCCCGACCGTCGACCCCTGCTTCGACGGCTTGACGATGATCGGAAGCCCAAGTGCCGCCACCGCACGGTCCACGTACGCCGGCGTCCGCCAGTCCGTCGGCTCGCCTGCGCGCAGCATCCACCAGTCCGCCGTTCCTACCCCGGCCGCCCGGAACAGGATCTTGGACAGGTCCTTGTCCATTGCGATTGCGCTGCCGAGGTGCCCGCTGCCCGTGTACGTCACGCCCGCGAGCTCGAACAACGCTTGGATCGTCCCGTCCTCGCCGGTCCCGCCGTGCAATGCGAGCCATACTACATCCACGGATTTCGCCGACGGCAACACCGCGAGCGGATCGCCCGAGGGATCCGCCTCCAACACGGTGTGTCCCCGCGTCGCGAGCGCCGCACTCACGCGAGTACCGCTCGAGAGTGACACCTCGCGCTCCGACGAGTCGCCGCCCTTGAGCACCAGGATCCGCAACGGACGCACGCTCATCGCGCCATCAGGAACTGCAGCAGATCCGAACGCGTCAGGATCCCCTGCACCGTACCGTGGTCGCGCACCAGCACCGCCGGATTGTTCCGGCCGAGCATCTTCACGGCGGCGTCCACCGGCATCTGCGCATCCACCACCGGGAACGGCGAATCCATCACGTCGCTTACCGTGCGCTCCAACACCTTGGTGTCCTCAAGACCGCGCACACTCAGCACGCTCTCGCTCACCGAGCCCACGCAGTTCGCACCGTCCATCACCGGGAGCTGCGAGACGTTGTGCAGGCTCATGAGCCCGAGTGCCTGCCGCACCGACGCGCCCGGCGTGGTGTTCACCAGCGCGGGGATGTCACCGCCCTTCGCACTCAGCAACTGCCCGAGCGTCATCTTCTCCGCGTCGAGCATCTGGTTCTCGCGCATCCATTCGTCGTTGAACACCTTCGAGAGGTACCGCTCGCCGGTATCGCAGAGCACGGTCACCACGCAGGCGTCCGGATCATTGATGCGACGCGCGACCGACAGCGCCGCGTGCGCGATCAGTCCCGCCGAACCGCCGACGAACAACCCTTCCTCGCGCGTGAGTCGGCGCGCCATCGCGAACGCATCGCGGTCGCTCACCGTCTGGTATTCATCGATGACCGAGAGATCGAGCGTGCCCGGGATCTTGTCCTGACCGATGCCTTCCACCTTGTACGGTGCGCCCTGCGGCTTGTTGGCACCGTTCGATCGCCACACTTCGGCGAGGATCGATCCCACCGGATCGGCGCCGACGATCTGCACCTTCGGGTTCTTCTCCTTGAGATAGCGCCCGGTTCCGGTGAGCGTGCCACCCGTTCCCGCGCCGGCGACGAAATGTGTGATCCGCCCTTCCGTCTGCTCCCACAACTCCGGACCCGTGGTGTCGTAGTGCGCCTGCGGGTTCACCTGGTTGTAGAACTGGTTCGCCAGCACGGCGTTCGGTGTCTCGGCCGCGATCCGCTTCGCCATCGACGTGTAACTGTCCGGATGATCCGCCGGCACCGCCGTCGGGGAGATGATCACCTCAGCGCCGAAGGCCTTGAGGAGTCGCACCTTCTCCTGCGACATCTTGTCGGGCATGGTGAAGATGCACTTGTAACCCTTGAGCGCCGCCGCGAGCGCGAGGCCCACGCCCGTGTTGCCGCTCGTGCCCTCGACGATCGTGCCGCCGGGCTTGAGCAGACCCGAGCGCTCGAAGTCCTCGATCATCGGCAAGCCGATGCGGTCCTTCACGCTGCCGCCGGGATTGAAGAACTCCGCCTTGCCGTAGACCGGCGTCTTGATGCCCTGCGTGACGCGCGAGAGGCGGACCAGCGGGGTCCACGCGATGGTCTCGAGGACGTTCGCGTAGGGACGGCGGTTGCGGGTATGGTCGGTCATCGGAGGACGGGGGGAAGGGGTACGGCGAATCTACTGACGCGTGCGTGCGTCGGCCGAGAGGTCGGCAAGGAGCGCGAGCGCCTGCATGGGCGTGAGGGCATTGGCATCGACGCCCTTCAACCGTTCGACGATCGGGTCAGGGAGCGCGGCACCGAACAGGCCCAGCTGGTCGGCCGGTAGCGGGGCTGAACGCGCGCCGCTGCCTGTGGCGACACCGGCGGCGCTGCCCGCGCGCACCGCGCCCCCGAGCGCCGGCACCAACTGCTCGCCCTCGAGCACGCGGAGCAGCGCGCGTGCCCGCGCGATCACCGGCGCCGGCAGGCCGGCGAGCCGTCCCACCTCGATGCCGTAGGACCGGTCCGCGCCGCCCGGCTTGAGCCGATGCAGGAAGAGGATGCGCTCCCCGACTTCCTGGACGGCCACGTTATAGTTACGAACTGATACGAATTCGTCGGCCAACTGCGTGAGCTCGTGGTAGTGCGTCGCGAACACCGTCTTGCAGCCCACCCGCTCATGCAGATGTTCGCTCACCGCCCACGCGATCGACAATCCATCCCACGTTGCCGTGCCGCGGCCGATCTCGTCGAGCAACACGAGACTGCGCGCGGTGGCCGTGTGCAGGATCGCGCTCGTCTCCGACATCTCCACCATGAACGTCGACTGCCCGCGCACCAGGTTGTCGCTCGCGCCCACACGCGTGAACACGCGGTCGGCCACACCCACGTGCGCCGACGACGCGGGCACGTAGCTCCCCATCTGCGCCATCAGCACCAGCAGACCGATCTGCCGCAGGATCGTGCTCTTGCCGGCCATGTTCGGGCCGGTGAGGATGATCATCCGCGCATCCGGCGTGAGGGTGACGTCGTTGGGGATGAACTGATCGCGCGGCATCATCCGCTCCACCACCGGATGCCGGCCGCGCACGATGTCCAGCGCCGGCCCGTCGTCGACCACTGGACGCACGTAGCCCTCGCGCGCGGCCACCTCGGCGAGCGCCGCGAGCACATCGAGTTGAGCGCAGCGCTGGGCGATGGCCTGCAGCCGACGCACCTCCGCGCCGACCGCCGCACGCAGCGCCTCGAACCGCTCGCGCTCCAGCGTCTCGATGCGCTCGGTCGCGCCCATCACCTTCTCCTCGAACTCCTTCAGCGCCGGCGTGATGTAGCGCTCCGCGCCGGTCAACGTCTGACGGCGCTGATAGTCGGCGGGCACCGCACCGCGGTTCGCGTTGGTGATCTCGATGTAGTACCCGAACACGCGGTTGTAGCCGACCTTGAGCGAGCTGATGCCGGTGCGCGCGCGTTCTTCGGCTTGCAACGCCGCGATCGCATCCTTGCCGCCGGTTGCGACCGCGCGGAGCTCGTCGAGTGTCGCAGCGACTCCCGCCGCGAGGGTCTCACCGTCACCGACCGTCAGCGGTGGCCGCTCCACAAGTGTCTGCTGGATCTCCCGCGCGAGCGCGCTCGCGTCATCCCAGCCCTCGGCGATCGCGGCGAGCATGCCACCGCGCGATGTACGATTGAGGGCCGCGAGCACTCCAGGAAGTCGCGCGAGAGAATCGCCCAACGCTCTCACGTCGCGCGGCGTCGCACGGCCCGCGGCCGTGCGACCCGCCAGACGCTCCACGTCGCGCACGCCATCGAGTGCCTCGCGGAGTGCCGCACGCGCCAACGCATCGGTGAACAGCGCGGTGACCGCGTCGAGTCGCTCGGTGATCGCCACCACGTCAGTGAGCGGCGCGAGGATCCACTGACGGAGCAGTCGCGCACCCATCGGCGTCTGCGTCCGGTCGAGCACGCCGAGCAGGGTGCCGCTTGTGTCGTTCGCCGCGCGCAGCGACTCCACGAGCTCGAGGTTACGTCGCGTCATCTCGTCGAGCGGCATCGTGCCACCCGGACGCTCGAGCACCGGCCGCGCGAGATGCGGCAGCCCACCCGGTTGCAGCTCGCGCAGATAGCGCAGCAGCGCACCCGCGGCGCCCACGGCGACCGCATCCGCCGCACCGATTCCGAATCCTTCCACCGATTGCACCGCGAACTGCTGTGCGAGCGCGTCCTCGGCGAGCGCGGGCTCGAACTCCCAGGCCTCACGCGTCGTCACCAGCGCGCCACTCGCCGCGGCGAGGCGGTCGAGTGCGCTCTCCTGTTCGGCGCGCGCCGGCGCGATCAACACTTCGCGCGGTGCGAGGCGCGCGAGCGCGGCGTCGGCGTCGCGCACACCGCAGCGGATGAGGCGCAGCTCACCCGTCGAGAGATCAGCCGCTGCGATGCCCACCTCGTCGCCGAGTGCGTGGAGTGCGCAGAGGAAGTTGTTGCGCGCGACATCGAGCAGGTCGTCCGCGAACGCGGCGCCCGGCGTGATCGTCTCGATCACGGCGCGCTTCACGATGCCTTTCGCGAGCTTGGGGTCCTCGATCTGTTCGCAGATCGCGACGCGGAATCCCTGCTGCACGAGCCGGCGCAGGTAGTCCGACGCGGCCTTCACCGGCACGCCGGCCAGCGGGACTTCGGCCGAGCCGCCGTTGTTGCGCGACGTGAGCGTGAGATCGAGTGCGCGTGCCGCGACCTCGGCGTCCTCGTAGAACATCTCGTAGAAGTCGCCCATCCGGAAGAACAGGATCGCGTTGGGATGTCGCGCCTTGATCTCCCGGTACTGCGTCATCAACGGCGTCGCGCTGACGTCCTTGCTCACCCGCGCGGCACCTCGACTACGAAGGCCGCGGCCTTCTCCTTCGTTTTGTACGACTCGGCGGCGGCGGCGGCGGCGGCGCGCGTCGCGTAGCGCCCGAACCGCACGCGGTACGGCGCGGCATCACCATCGACGCGTGCGGCGTAACCCTTCGCCGTCAGTTTCTGTGATAGGGCCGCGGCTTCGCTCCGCGAACTCACCGCCGCGATCTGTACGGACCACACCGTACCGCTCGTCGCGGGCGCTGCCGCTGGCGTCGGCCCAACCGGCGCCGCAACCACAGGTGGCGTCACAGTGGGTGGCGTCGGCGGTGTGACACTTGGCGCGGCGCTCGGTGCGACACTCGGCGCGGCGCTTCCCGCCCCAGGTTCCGGACACCCGCGCAATAGAAAGTCGTACTGATTCTCGAGTTCGATCTGCCCGGCCGGCACGAGGCCGCGCGAGTCCCGGAGCACGCTGCATCCCTCGACCCGTGCGCCGCGCTCCACGAGCAAGCGACCGTGCCAGAGTCCGCCTTCGGCGCGCGCGGCACTCTCCGGCGCCTCGCGCGCGAGGCGTTCGAGGTAGCGGATCGCGGCTTCGCGGTCACCGCGCGCGGATTCGCCCTGCGCGAGTCGCAGCATCGTTTCGCCGTACCGCGGCGAGCGCTCGTGCTCGAGCATCAGTCGGAGGTAGTCCCGTTGCGCGGCTTCCCACGATTCCGCGAGACGTGCGCGCCAGTACAGCGCCTCACCCTCTTCCGGTGAGAGCGGGTCTGCGACCTCGAGGATCGAGTCGACGAGCGCGCGCCCCTCGGCGCCTTGCCCGTCGTTCACCAAGCGCTGCGCGCGACGCAACAGTGCCGCGATGGAATCCGCACGTGTCCCGGGTACCGAAGGGGCGGTGACGACCACCTGCGCGACCGACGTGCGCGGGAGTGTGGCACCGAGCACGAGTGCGATCAGCACCGCGATGTGATGCGACATGGACTTCGTGCGAGCCAATACGGTCATGCGGCCTTCCGACGTGACGTGTTCGGGGTGATGGCCAGGAGCAACGACGTGACGATCTGCGCTTCGCTCGAGACCTTCGTGTCCTTGAGTGCGGCGTCCGCGGCGAGCAGATGTGGGAGCGCGTGATCGATGTCCGCCGACGTCCATTTCGGCAGGGCCTTCGCCCAGCACTTCACCGCGTCGCCCCATGAGCGTCCGGTGTACACACCGCCGCCCTCCTTGAGCAGCGTGAAGAACTCGCTCTCCAGCCGCGAGGCCGGCAAGCCGCGCGCCCGCGCAGCGAGTCCCCAACCGATCGCGAGCGTCTGCGCTGTCAGTGCGAGGACTGTCGTCACACCCGACATCTTGGGCTGCGACAGGACTTCCTCCACCAGTGCCACGGCTTTGGTCGTCTCTCGAGCCGCCGCGAGGTCCAGCAGATCCGCGAGCGTGTGTCCGGGACGCACACCGGTGACCGCTTCGATCGCGTCGCGCCCGATCGGTCCGCCGTTGGTATACGCCGCCAGTTTCTGCAGCTCACCGGCGAGCAGCGCGAGGTCGTTGCCGCCGTAGCTCGCGAGCAGCGCGGCCGCATCCGGCGCGATGGTCGTCTGACACGCCGTCTGTGCCTGGTGCGCGATCCACTGCACCAACTCGTCCTCGGTGAGTGAGCGGAACTCCACCGCACTCGCCTGTTTGAGCTGATCCGCCTCCGGCTTCGTGCCGCTCGGCACCACCAACAACAGACAGGTATCGGCGGCCGGATGCGCGAGATGTTTCTCGAGTCGTTCACGCGCTGGCTTCTTCATCGCGCCGGGGTCGCGCAACACCACTACGCGGCGTTCGGCGAGCATCGGCAGCGCTTCCAGCGCGCCTGAGAGGCGAGAGACGTCGGTTTCCGCGCCGCGCAGGACCTCGAGATTGAAGTCGCGCGTCGACGGCTCCGTCGCGCGATCGATCAACGCGCGGACCTTCTCTTCTTTCAGGTAGTCATCCGCGCCGTGAAACAGGTAGACCGGATCGAATCGACCGGTCTCCAGTGCCGACTTGAGCGCCTTGATGGTGACGGATGCCATACGTGGGCAATATAGCGGCCGCCGGAGCCCTCGTCTCTTGGGCGATTCGCGCGCGGAGACGGCGGCAGAACTGCCGCGTCGGACGCAGCGGCGCGAGGTGGCGGGCTTGGAGCAACCCGCCGCGCACGAGCATGTCGTAGCGCGCACATGCGGCACAGGACTCACGATGTGCGTCTTGGGCCGCGCGCTCACGCGCGGTCAGCGCGTGATCGAGCCAGGCGAGATGATGGGCACGGAACCGGGAGCAGGACATCGGGTGGGGGTGGGGGACGCCCGCGGCCGACGAGAGGACGGAAATGACGAAACGCCCACTCGGTACCCCGAGTGGACGTTCCGCGTTCCGGTCTGCAGGCCTTCGGAGGTCCCACCCCCCTTCCGGTACCTGCTACTGCAGAGCCGGCTCGATGATCTCCGCGAACGAGCTGCGTGCGCGATTCAAACGCGACTTCACGGTGCCGAGGTTGCAGTGCGTGATCTCGGCGATCTCCTCGTAGGAGCGGCCCTCGAGCTCCCGGAGGACGAACACTTCCCGGTGATGCTGCGGCAGCTGCGCGACCGTCTGCTCCACCAACTGGCGCACGTGGCGCTTGCGGAACAGGTCGTCAGGGCGGCCCGCCGGATCCTCGAACTCGAGCGGACGCTCTTCGTCGTCCCACCCCGAGGTCATGGTCTGGAAGAGCACGATCGGGTTGCGCGAGCGGTTGCGGAGTTCGTTCTTCGCCAGATTCGACGCGATCGTGTAGATCCAGGTCGAGAACTTCTTGCTCCGGTCGAATCGCGCGAGGTGACGATGGACGCGGATGAAGACCTCTTGCACCAGGTCCTCGGCGCGCTCGCGATCACCGACGGTGCGGTAGATGAAGTTCAGGAGCCGCGTCTGATAGCGGTCGACGATCGCGTCGAACGCGCGCGTCTGACCGGCCAGATATTCAGACACCAAAGCGCCATCTTCGAGCGACTTAAGGTCATTAAGTGTCCGAAACGTGAACGGCGCGGTTGAGTACTTCAGTGCTGCACTTCCCATGGGCTCCCCCCGAACGAGTCGATCGCGGTGGCCTGCTCGTGAGTACTGATAGGCAGGGGGTGTGCCACAGTCTACAAGTTCGTAAGTGCTTGTAGATCAACATATTAATCGTCCTGTAATCTGCCGATGTGTCCCGAATTCGTGAGACTCGTGTCCCCAAAAGAGGACGCGGCGACCTCCCCGAAGGGAAATCGCCGCGCTTCATTACTAGAACCAGCGAACCGACTAGGTCCGGTACCCCGCCGCGAACATCAGCCCAATCAGCGTCTTCGCATCGGTGATTTCCCCAGTACCGATCATGCCCAGCGCCTCCGAAAGCGGCAGGCTCACCACCTCGATGAACTCGTCCGCCTCGTGCTGGGTCGCGCCGCGGGTCAAGCCACTCGCGAGGAACAGGTGGATCTTCTCGTCGGTGAATCCCGGCGTCGTCCACATGAACGTCATTGGATCCATCGAGGTCGCTGTACACCCGGTCTCCTCGAGCAGCTCGCGATGCGCACACGTGATCGGTGCCTCGCCTGGCTCGAGACGACCCGCCGGGATCTCCCACATCGTCCCCCCGGTCGCGTAGCGGTATTGCTTGATCAAGAGGATCTGCGGATCAGGTCCGCGCGGATCGCTCAGGAACGGCACCACCGCCGCCGCACCAGGATGATGGATCAACACCTGCTCGTGCGTCGTGCCATCCGGCATCCGCACGGTGTCGAGATGACAATCCAGGAATCGGTGCTGCCACATCCGTGTCCCGTCGATGCGACCCATAGTCATTTCGCCTCCGCAGGGTCAGCGTCACTCGCGTGACGTGTGAGTGCGCCCACCGCGAGCGCCGCGAGTGGCTCCGCGATCGCATCACCATCACCCACCGCGAGCAGCAGAAGTCGCGACGGATCCAAGTGCGCACGCGCCGCCGCATGCACCTCGGCCGGGCCGATCGCACGGATCCGCTCGCGGTATCGCACGAACCACTCGGGACCCAACCCGAACGTCAGCGCACTCGCCAACGCGCCAGCGACTGCATCCGTGCTCTCGAAGCGGATCGGGAACACCCCCGCGAGATAATCCGTCGCGAGCGCGACCTCGTCCGCACTCGGCGGTGCGGCGCGCATCGCGTCGATCTCGCGCAGGATCTCCTCCACCGCGCGTCCGGTGACCTCTGTCTTCACCGCGGTACGCACGGCGAACGGCCCCGCCGCACGCCGCCAATCGAATCCCGACGAAGCACCATAGGTGAACGCGTGCTTCTCGCGCAGATTGAGATTGATCCGCGACGAGAAGAGCCCACCGAGGATCGCGTTCATGACGACGATCGCGAGATGCTCGGGGTGCTCGCGTGGCACGCCCAGGTGTCCCACGCGCAACTCCGACTGCGGCGCACCGGGCTTCTCGACGATCACCGTGCGTCGCGACGAGGACGCGGCCTGCGCCACGATACCCGGCGTGGGGCTAGCCGCGCCGGTCCATCGACCGAACTCCGCCTCGGCCAACCGCTCGGCATCCTCCACCGTGATGTCGCCGACGAAGAGGAGCGTCGTCGTTGCCGCGCCGTAGTGCGCCGCATGGAACTGTCGCACCGCATCCTGGTCGAGCGCACGCACAGTACTCACGGTGCCGCCCACCGGCCGGGCGAATCGCGAGGCGCCCGCGTACACGAAGCCACTGAAGCGCTGATCCGCGAGCCCACGCGGCTCGGCGAGCTGTTGCGCGAGGTCCGCCAACCGCTCATCACGGAGGCGGATCACTTCCCCTTCAGCGAACGCGGGCGCGCGCAACGAGTCCGCGAAGAGTGCGAACGCCTCGGCGAGTCGCGAGCGCGTCACGGTGAAGCGCACGGTGCTCGCATCCCAGTCCGCACCGGCGCCGAGCGAGGTGCCGAGCCCTTCGAACCGTGACGTGAGCGCCGCGCCATCGAGGGTGTGCGTGCCCTCCACGAGTGTGCGCGCCGTGAGCTGCGCCACGCCGGCCACGGTGTTCGCTTCGCCGGCCGCTCCGGCATCCACCAACGCGAGGACCGAAACCAGCGGCAACCGCGGCATCGGCACCACGACCAGTCGCATGCCGGAGCTGAGCACATGATGATGGACGGCGGGGAACTCGTACGGTCGCACGGCACCCGGCGTCGGTCGCGTCGATACGCTCATGCGGCCTCCGATGCGCTCGCGCGCGGGACGTACATGAGGAATGCACGATTCTCCGGACCCAGATGACTCGCCGCGAATCGCGCGAGGTCGCCCGTCGTCACGGCCGCGTGGCGCGCCGGTTCGTCGTTCACGCGCGAGGGATCGCCGTGATACGTCGCGAACTGCGAGAGTTTGTCCGCCCGCGCGCCCGCCGACTGCAGCGCGGAGATCCAGCCGGTCTCGAGCAACGCGAGCGCGCGTGCCCGCTCGGGCTCGCTCACACCGTCGCGCCGGATCCGCTCGATCTCCGCGACCACCGCGGCCTCCAAGGCCTCGGCGCTCACGCCGGGATGCGCCGTCACATCGCAGATCAACAGATCACTGCCCTTGGCGAGATCGAACGTATACGCGCCCGCTGACGACGCGATGCGCTGTTCGCGCACCAAGGCCTGCGCCAGGCGACTCCCATCGCCGGTGCCGAGCACAGCGCCCATCAGGCTCGCCGCATACCATGGCGCGCTGCCGGCCGGCGGCACGCGGAACGCGAGGAAGAGCCGCGGCGCGACCACCTCGTCCTCCACGGTCTCGCGTCGTGTGCCCCCGAACGTCGCCGGCAGATCCATCGACGGGAGCGGTGGGCGACCGCTCCCACGCGGGATCGCCGCGAAGTGGCGCTCCACCATCACGCGGGCATCCGCGCGATCGAAATCGCCGGCGATCGTCAGCACCGCATTGTCGGGCGTGTAGTACGTGCGGAAGAACGTCGCGACATCGTCGAGGCTCGCGTCGCTGAGGTCTTCCATCGATCCGATCAACGAATGATGGAACGGATGCGACGGCGGGAAGCACAGCGCGGGCAGCTTCTCCCACCACGTGCCGTACGGTTGATTGTCCACCGACCAGCGGCGCTCGTTCTTCACCACATCGCGCTGCGTGTCGAGCTTCTCCTGCGTCATCGCCGGGAGGAGCCGCGCCATGCGGTCGGCTTCGAGCCAGAGCGCGAGCTCCAGCTGGTGCGCCGGCATGGTCTCGAAGTAGTTCGTGCGGTCGAGCCACGTGGAGCCGTTGAGCGTGCCGCCGGCGCGCTGCACGAGTTCGAAGTGTTCGTTGGCACCCACGTGCTCACTGCCTTGGAACAGCATGTGCTCGAACAGGTGTGCGAAGCCGGTGCGGCCCTCGCGTTCGTTCGCCGAGCCGACGTGGTACCACAGGTTCACGGCGACCACCGGCGTCGCGTGATCCTCCGAGAGGATCACGCGGAGTCCGTTGGGCAGCGTGTAGGTCTCGACCGGGATGCGCATCAGGATCACCACTCGAACAGGAAGGCGACCGGCGCCTTCACGGATTCGGAGAAGAAGTAGCTGGGTTGCCGCGCGATGCGACCCAGGAGGTCACCGGTGCTCGTCGGGGATGTCCGCACGGTGAGTCCGTGCCGGCGCGCGACGATGCCCGCCCGCAAGAGATGGAATGGATCGGAGACGAGGATCACGCGTTCGCGGTCCCGCGCGCCGAGCAACTGCGCGACCGCACGCAACGACTGGCTTGTGGTGCGCCCTTCGTTCTCGAGCAACAGCGCCGACTCCGGGATGCCCGCGCCCATCACGTAGCGGCGGCTCACCGCGGCTTCACTCGCGGTATCACCCTCCGCGATGCCACCCGTCAACACCACCTGCGGCGCGAGTCCACGCGCGTACAGCCCCACCGCATGATCGAGCCGTGAACGCAGCACCGGCGACGGGCGCCCACGGTACTGCGCCGCGCCCAACACCACGATCGCATCCGACGGCGCCGCGCGGTCCCGTGCCGCGACCCACAACACCGCCGTCGCCGAGCACAGCCACAGCCCCGCGGTCACCCCGACCACTGAGAGCAGCAGCCGGCGGCGCGACGCGGAAGGCGGACGTGGTGGCATGACGCGCAAACTACCGCAGCGACCGCGCGAGGGGTACGGCGACTACTTGCCGAGGGCCAGCAACGCGAGGGCGAACGTATCGAGTTCTGCATCGCGGGCCGTGTCCGCCACCCCGCCGCGCGCCGCCGCCACCGCGAGTCCGTCAATCTGGCGCAGCACCAGTCGTCCGAGGAACGGTGCCGGGACGCGGGGCGACTGTCCGACGCCACCGAGCACTGCGACGGCGAGTGCCGTGGCCGCGTCTTCACGCGCCACACGCGCCCGCTGCGACGTCTCCACGTCGACGTCTTCCTCGAGGGACAGCGCCGTGAGCAGCGCCGCGTCTCCGCGCGCGACCTCGTCGAGCACGAGCGCGCGCCAGCCAGCCATCGCGTCCGGGTGCTGTGCCGCACGCTGCAACCGCGCCGCACCACCGCGGGCGAGCGCGTCCACCACCCCGCGCAGCAGCGTGGCCTTGCCTTGGAAGTGATACAGCACCAGCGCCTTGCTCACGCCGCTCGCCGTGGCGATCGCCTGCAGACTCATCGCGCCCACTCCGCGCGCGATCCCCAATCGTACTGCGCCTTCGATGATCCGTTCTGATGCGTCAGCGCGAGACATGTGATCCAGGTTCAGGTGCCGTGGTTCGATAACCAGCCGCCGTGAGATCCGCAGCGAATGCGTCCTGCGCCTCGCGCTCCCCATGCACGAGGAAGACATCAGCCAACCGTGGCGAGGTCGCGCGCACCGCATCCAGCCAGGCGCGCAACTCCCGCCGATCCGCATGCGCACTATAACCGGTCAGGATCTCGACTTGGGCGCGCAACGGTAACTCTTCGCCGTACACCTTGATCACCGGCCGCCGCTCCACGATCCGCCGCCCGAGCGTGTGCTCCGCCTGAAAGCCCACGATCAGGATCGTCGTCCGCGGATCGCTCGCCGAGTGCGCGAGGTGATGCAGGATCCGTCCCGACTCGGCCATGCCCGAGGCCGCGATCACGATCATCGGGCCCGGCTTGCGCATCATCGCCTTCGAGTCCTCGACGTCCGGCGTGAACTGCACCAACTCGAAATCGAACAATGCGGCGCGGTCGCGGTTGTGCGACTTCACCATCGACTCCGTGTCGTCGAAGATCGTCGTGTTCTCGCGGAACACCTCCGTCGCCTTCGTGGCGAGCGGGCTGTCGATCACCACCGGCACCGAGGGGATCTTCCCTTCGTGGACGAGTTGATGCAGGTCGTACACCAGTTCCTGTGTGCGCCCCACCGCGAACGCGGGGATCAACACACGCCCGCCTCGGGCGACGGTCTCGCGCACCACCTTCGCCAGCTGCTCACGCGCGCCTTCCACACTCGTGTGGTCGCGGTTGCCGTAGGTCGACTCCAGCAACAGCCAGTCGAGGTCCTCCAGCGGCTGTGGATCGCGGATGATCGGCAATCCGGAGCGGCCGATGTCCCCGCTGAAGCCGAGTCGGCGCGTCACGGCACCGTCCTCCCACTCCAGCGCCACCGATGCGGAGCCGAGGATGTGCCCGGCATCCGTGAACCGCGCCCAGACACCCGGCACCACTTCGAACCGGTCGTGATAGCGATGCGGCTGCATCAGGTTGAGCGTGCTCGACACATCGCGGATGGTATAGAGCGGCTCCTCCGCCGACTTCCGATGCCGGGCCAGGAACTCCGCGTCCTTCTCCTGGATGAAGGCTGAGTCCGCGAGCATCACCTCACAGAGGTCACGGGTCGCCGCCGTCGCGTGGATATCCCCGCGGAATCCTTGTTTGACGAGGAACGGCAGCCGGCCGGCGTGATCGATATGCGCATGGGAGAGCACGACCGCGTCGAGCTCCTCGACCGGCACGGGCAACCGCCGATTCTTCGCGCTCACCTCGGCGCGGCGACCCTGGAACAAGCCGCAGTCGAGCAGGATCGTGCGGTCCTTCACCCGCACTACATGGGCCGACCCGGTGACCTCACGGGCCGCTCCCTGGAACGTCAGTCGCATGGCGATGGAGTTGGAGAGGCGGTGTGCGCGCGGACGACACGCGGCACGGAAGAGACGAGGACCACGGTGGCTAGCGTTCCGCCTCGGCGTCGCGCGCGAAGACCACCGTCAGCCGCAGGCCGTCCTGCGACATCATCGTCGGCGCCCACCCGCCGCGACTGCGTTCGTTGAGCAGGTCGGTGAGCGCATCTTCATCCTCGCGCTGATGGCGCGACAGCCGCAGGATCACCGCCTGATATTCTTTCATGCTGCCGAAGATACTAACTTTTCGACCATGCTGACCACCCCCGCGCTGCCCGGACTCACCGTCGTCTCGCATCCGCTCGTGCAGCACAAGCTCGCGATCCTTCGCGATCAGGCGACGCCCAAGAAGATCTTCAAGGAACTCGTCGACGAGATCGCGATGCTCATGGCCTACGAAGCCACCGCCGATCTCGCGCTCGAATCCGCCGAGGTCGTAACTCCGCTGGAGACCACCACCGGACAGCGCGTCGCCGGCAAGAAGCTCACGCTCGTGCCGATCCTGCGCGCCGGACTCGGCATGGTGGAAGGAGTGCTCAAGCTCGTGCCGTCGGCGCGTGTCGGACACATCGGGCTCTACCGCGACCACGACACGCTCGAGCCGGTCGACTACTACTTCAAGGTCCCGGGCGACGCCGCGGAACGTGATTTCTTCCTGCTCGATCCCATGCTCGCCACCGGCGGCAGTGCGGCGAGCGCAGTCACCTCACTCAAGCGGGCCGGCGCCCAGCGCATCAAGTTCCTCTGCCTCGTCGCCGCACCGGAAGGCGTGAAGCGACTGCACGCCGCGCATCCCGATGTGCACATCTTCACCGCCTCGCTCGACCGCGAGCTGAACGCGAACGGCTACATCCTCCCCGGACTCGGCGACGCGGGCGATCGCTTGTTCGGCACTCGGTAGCGGAGTCGCTCGCGCAGTTCCCGGTGCCACTCGCGCCGTCGCGAGCACGGACGTGCGCCCGCTGATTGTGACGTCCGTCACACCCCCGCCATCCACCCTCCATCCTCCACCATCTAATGTTGTTCCCTTTCACGTCCTCTTGTCTGGAATCACGTGGACTGGTATTGTTCGCCCGGTGATTGATCCCGCGCGACTCCGTTGATCGCAGCACGCCTCGACCCCACCGAATGCTGATCAACCTGCTGCCCGACTTCTTCGCTGTGCTCCAAAGCAGCGATCCTGTCGCAGCGTACCACCGCTACTTCGAGACGCACCGCGCGGTTCTCGGGGCGTATTGGCACAACTACGTCATCGAGCCCACCGGGCCGCACTTCAATGACGTCGTGCGCGAGACCGTCCGCGCCGACCGCAGCGACCTGCGCACCATGCTCGAGCGCACCGACGTCGTCGCCCTCGCGCGCCAGGCCGAAGCCGCCTGTCACGAACTCTTCGAGATCGACTCCACGATCGACGTCGTCCTCATGGCCGGCGTCGGCGCCGCGAACGCCGGCGAGCTCGTCGTCGGTGGCCGTGGCGTCGCGTTTGTCTGTCTCGAGCATTTCACCAGCGTCGCCAATCCGTCCACGCGCGGGCTCGGGCTCGACCCCGAGCTCATCCCCATGTGGCTCGCGCACGAGATCGCGCATTGTGTGCGCTACACCTCGCCCGTCAGCCGCGCCGAGATGCGCCGCGTGATCGGCGCCGGCGGTGGTTTCTATTCGTATTGGGAGACGGGGCGTGCCGCAACACTCCGCGAGCATCTCGTCAATGAAGGACTTGCCGTCCACGCCTCGCGACTGCTGAGCCCGGGCCACGCGCCTTGGGAGTACTACGGATTCCAGCGCCGTCAGTATGCTCGCGTGCGCGAACTCGAGTCCGTGCTCTCGCGCGTCGTCACCGACGACCTCGACCGCGCCGGCCTCGGCCTGCGTCTGCGCTGGCTCTCCGGTGGCATGAGCGATGAAGCGCGCACCGTGCAACGCTACATCCTGCCGGAGCGCGCGGGATATTGGATCGGCGCCAAGATGGTGGAGGATGCCATCGCCGAACGTGGGATCGCTTGGGCGCTCCGCGCCGAAGCGCAGGAACTCATGCACCTCGCCGACGCGGCCAGCCGAACAGCATAAACTCAATCGGTGTACCGCTAGGTGGACACGCGCGACCGGCTCCGGGGCCGGCCGCGCGTTGTCGTTATGCTGGATGGTGGATAGCGGATATGGGATGGTGGATTACTTGCCCACGCAGAAATCCCGGAAGACACGGCCGAGGATGTCGTCCATGTCGATCGTGCCCATCAGTTCGTCCATCGCGTGCACCGCGGCGCGGAGATGCGTCGCTACGACCGGCGCCGGAAGTGACTGCGATTCCCACGCGTCGAGGAATGCCGTGACTTCCTCGCGTGCGCTGCGGAGCGCGGCGGCGTGACGCGCGCGCAGGATCATGGGCTGTGACTCCGGGGGCTCGGGCTCCACGGCCTGCGCGACCGCCGTCAACGCGGCGCGGAGTGCGTCGAGACCGATACCGTGAATCGCGCTCACCGCGACGGCGCCCGCAGCACCAGGTTCCCGCAACACCGCGTCTAGCGCCGGCGAGGGCGTCCACATCGCCGCCGCACGCGCGTCGTCGACCTTCGTACGCACCGCGACGCGGCGCGCCGGTGAGAGTGCCGCGATCTGCGCGAGGGTGTGGGCAAGGCGGTCATCATCGTCCGCACAGACCAAGACCACATCGGCACCGGCGAGACGACGCTCGCTTACCTCCACACCAAGCCGTTCCACCGGTTCGCTCGCGTCGCGCAGCCCCGCGGTGTCGATCAACCGCCACGGCCACGGGTCGGCATCGAGCATCGCTTCGATGGCATCGCGCGTCGTCCCCGGCACATCACTCACGATCGCCCGCGGGTCGCCCAGGAGCGCATTGAACAACGACGACTTGCCCGCGTTGGGTGCACCCGCGAGCACGACCTGCATCCCCTCGCGTGCCCGCACTGCCTGTGGCAATGTGGCGAGCAGACGATCGAGCACCCCGAGGACCGCCACACCGGCCTCGGTTGCACGAGACCGAGGCTGCGGGCCGTCGTCCTCCTCGGGGAAATCAATCTCGTACGCGAGCAGGGCCTCGATGTGCAGCAGCGCCTCGCGCAACTCGGCGAGCTGTCGCGTGAGTGCGCCGGAGAGCTGACGCAGTGCGGCGCGGTGGGTCGCACGCGAACGCGCCGCGATCAGGTCGCCGATCGCTTCGGCCTGCAACACGTCGAGCTTCCCCGCACGCACCGCGCGTTCGGTGAACTCGCCAGGCAACGCCGGGCGAGCGCCGCGGGCGACGAGCGCTGTGAGCACCAGCGCGCTCACATACCCACCACCGTGCACGGAGAGTTCGAGCACGTCTTCGCCGGTGAAGGAGTGCGGCGCCGAGAACCACGTGGCGACCGCGTCGTCCAGCACCGCGCCCGTGTCCGGGTCGGCCAGTCGCACGCGCGTGGCACGCCGCGCGATGAGCGGCCAAGGTGTGACGAGGCCCGCCGCGATCGTCGCCGCGGCGGGCCCACTCACTCGGAGGACGGCGAGAGCGCCCGTGCCGGCCGCCGTCGCCACCGCGGCGATGGTATCGCCGCGGACATCAGCGCTTGGACTTCCCGCCCCCATCCGACACCACCGCCACGACCGTGCCCTGCGCCTTCGCGCGCTCGTTCGCGATCAGCCACGTCTGCGGGATCGCCGCCAAGTTCTGCACGAACCAGTAGAGGTTCAGGCCTGCCGCCCAGAAGAACCCGAAGCCCGTCATCATCAACGGCATCATCCACGTCATCATCTGCATCTGTGGATTCGGCGGCACGTTGCGCTGCGAGATCCACGTCTGCAGGTACATCGTCGCACCCATCAGGATCGGGATCAGATAGAGCGGATCGGCCACCGAGATGTCCGGGAACCACAGGAACGGCACGCCGCGGAACTCGATCGTGCTGCCGAACACGAAGAAGAGCGCCATGAAGATCGGCATCGGCAGCAAGGCGGGCAGACAGCCCGTGAGCTGCGAGAAAGGGTTCATGCCGTGATCGGCATAGACCTTCATCATCGCTTCCTGCTGCTTCGCGCGATCGGTCGCGTACTTCTTCTGCACTTCCTGTAGTTCAGGTGCGAGCTTCGACATCTTGATCTGTGTGCGCATCATCTTGCTGTTGAGCGGCCACAGCAACAGGCGCAGCGCGACGCCGAAGATCACCAGGATCCATCCGTAGCCGATCCCCAGCGTCGACTTCATCCACAGCAGCATGCGCATCACGATGGTCGCGAACGGCTGCACGATGCCGCTCAACCACCCGCCGACCGGGTTCGCGTTCTCGAACTCCTGGCCGAGCGCGATGAGGCGCTTCCATTCCTGCGGACCGGCGTAGAGATCGTACGCAACGCCCGAGGGGCCTAGCGGTGTGATGGCGGTCGCCTCCGCGCGCACCGCTTCCTTGTTCACACGCTCCGCACCGCGCACCTGCACCTCGGCGATCGCACCGGCGGCCGTCGTATCGCGTGTGATGAGTCCCACCACGAAGTACTTGCTCTTCGCCACCGCCCAACTGAACGGCCCTGGGCGCACGAGGCGCTCGCCGGGATCCGGGCTCGAGAAGTGGATGAGCTCCTCGCTCCCGGCGACGGTCCGCACCGCGTATCCGAGGCTGCGGACGTCCTCCTTGATGTTCCGCTCCTGTGAATCGAACCCCGTCGGCAGCGACGTGAGCAGGAACGCCGGCGCCGGGATCCCCTCGGCGCGCACCGTGATGCCGGCGAGATAGTTGTCGACCGAGAGCGTGTACGCGATCCGCACCGTGCCGCCGTTCACCGCCGCGGTGAACGTCAGCCGCTGTTCGGCGCCGAGGCGTTCTTCGGTGGCCGTGAAGGGCAGGCGGTCGAGCGCGATGGTATCGCGACCGCTGATCAGACGATACCGGATGAGCGGTTCGGCGCCGTGCTGCAGACGCACGACGCCGCTGTCGCCGTTGAGGCGCTGATAGTTCGGCAGCTCGGCCGACATCAACGAGGCGCCCAGCGTGCTGAAGTAGTACGCGGCGACCGTGTTCTCGAGTCGCAGTGTCTCGGGCGTGAAGCGGGCGGTGGTGTCCGCACTCGCGGCCTGCATGGTGGCCGGCGTTCCGGTGGCGGTCGCCGTGCTCACGGCGTTCTGTCGTGCGGCAGTGCCGGTCGAGTCCATCGTGCCGACCGTCGGCCCCACCAGAGAATCACCTGTGGTGCTCGTCACCGGGATCGGCGGCCCGGGGAACAGACGTGGCGTCACGAGGATGACGCCGACCGTGAGCAGCAACGCGAGGAAGAAACGCTTATCCATCACGAGAGGACTTGGGCTGAGGGTCCGGGACAGGATCGTGACCGCCCGGATGGAACGGATGACACCGCGCGATGCGCCGCGCCGCGAGCCAACTGCCACGAATCGCCCCATGCTTCGCGAGGGCGTCGATGGCGTAGTGCGAGCAGCTCGGCGTGTAACGACATGCCGGCGGCAGCAGCGGAGAGAGCAGCACCTGATATCCGCGGACGAAGAAGATCAGCACCCATTTCACGACGGCGTCGATGCCTCGACGAGTCGTCGCAGTATGCGCTCCACTTCGACCGCCAGTGCGGCATGATCCATCGCGTACGCCTCAGGGAATGCCCGGACCACCACGTCGAGCGACGCACGTGAGACGAGCGCTGGTGCTACACGCGTCCGCAGCAGATCGCGGAGTCTCCGCTTCACGCGATTCCGGTCGACCGCACTCCGCTTGTGTCGCGGGACGATCACACCGAGTCGGGTCTGATGCGAAAGGGAAGCGATGTACCGAACCTCGAGCGTGGCGGTTCGGAATCGCTTCCCTTCACGGCGTACCGCTTCGAGGTCCGCCGACCGCGTCAACCGCCGAGTCGGCGGGAAGCGGAGCGCGATCTCAGGCGCCAGCGTACTTCGACGGCAGCTTCACCGTGAGGCGCTTGCGGCCCTTCTTGCGGCGGCGGCTCAGCACTTCGCGCCCCCACTTGGTTTCCATGCGCGCGCGGAATCCGTGCGTCTTGATGCGACGCTTGTTGCGCGGGCGGTAAGTCGGCTTCCCCATCGTTGCTCCAAAAGGCGAGAAAATGCACGGCTGGACAGACCGCTAAACGTAGCTGGGCTCATGGCTTAGGTCAACCCAAGGCATGCGGCATGTCCGGTGGTTTGCATACACGAGCGTTGACTTGTCCACACGGGAGGGATAGCTTCGACCCCCCTGAAGATATCCACATCCGCACGGCCAGGAATGTCCCTCACCGCCACCGAAGTTTGGACGCGCCTCCTCGACAGAGCGCGCATTCAGCTTTCGGATCACATAGTTGACACCTGGCTCGCCCCGCTCACTGCAGCGGAGCTCACCGGCGATTCGCTGATGCTGAACGCACCCGACCAGTTCTCGGTCGAGTGGAACGAGCGTCGCCATACCGCCATCCTAGAATCGCTCGCGCCGGTCGCCGTCGGGCACCCGCTGAAGATCGAGTTGCGCGTTCAGGCCGAGCGCCTTCAGCGCTCGCAGATGGATCTTTTCGTGCCAGTTAAGGGGCAGGAAAGAGCCATCATGGAGCCAGAGAAGCAGCCGGCGAATGTCACACTGAGCTCCCTCAACGAACGGTATTCCTTCGATACCTTCGTCATCGGCAAGTCCAACGACCTCGCCGCCGCGGCCGCCATGGCCGTCGCCCAGGCCCCGGGGAAGACCTACAATCCCCTCTTCTTCTACGGACCCACCGGACTCGGCAAAACCCATCTGATGCAGGCCATCGCGCAGGAGATCCTCCGCCGCGCGCCGAACACCCGCGTCACATATATCACCACCGAGCAGTTCACCAACGACGTCATCACGTCCATCGGCAAAGGCGCCATGCAGGACTTCCGGCGCCGCTATCGCGAGACGGACCTCTTCCTCGTTGACGACGTGCACTTCATCGGGGGCAAGAACTCCACCCAAGAAGAGTTCTTCCATACGTTCAACGCCCTCTATGAAGCCGGCCGGCAGATCGTACTCACCTCCGACCGCCCGCCGTCGGAGATCCCCAAGCTCGAAGCCCGCCTCGCCTCCCGCTTCGCCTGGGGCATGGTCGCCGATGTCGGGCAGCCCGATCTCGAACACCGCATCGCCATCCTCCGCCGCAAGGCCGAGATGGACCACCTCGAGCACACGATCCCCGATGATGTGCTGCATTTCATCGCCGATCACGTGCAGTCGAACGTCCGCGAGCTCGAGGGATCGATCATCAAGCTCCTCGCGTTCGCCTCGCTGAAACACCGCGTCATCACCGTGGACCTCGCGCGCGAGGCGTTGCGCGACAAGTTGCGGGCGAATGATGCCGCAGAATCACGACCCGAGCGACAGGATCGGATGGGCCTCATTCAGCAGCGTGTTGCCGCCGAATGGAGCACCACGGTGGAAGGACTGCAGTCGAAGACCCGCACCAAGAACCTCACCGTCCCGCGCCAGGTCGCGATGTACCTGGCCCGTGAAGTGCTCGGCCTGCAGTTGGTGGAGATCGGCCAGGCCTTTGGCGGCCGCGACCACTCCACGGTCATCCATTCCCTCGAGCGCGTGGGGGAGATGATGAAGGAGAATGCGGAGTTCAGGCTGCGTGTGGAGAAGGTGCGGGAAACGGTCCGACATTCCACGTGAACCCACAACTTCCCACGTGGGTGTGGGTTCCGGGTACGTTCGCCAACAGGTTCTCCCCGGCGCCCCACGGTGGTCGCACATGAGATCGGTGCGGAATGGCGAGACGCAGCAACGGGTTGCCGCGTTCATCCACAATCCACACCTTACTACTACTGCTACGAATTAAGAATTAAGCTTTAGAAACAACAGGCAGTCCCCGTGTTCCACATGACCATCCCTCGGCCCTGATCCGAATGCGTTTCACCATCACGCGCGAGAAGCTCCAGGAAGGACTCGCAGCCGTCACGCCCGCCGTGCCGAGCAAGACGACCTTGCCGGTGTTGGCGAACCTCCTCGTGCAGACGACCGATAAGGGGATCCGGATCTCGGGTACGGATCTCGACATCGCCGTGAGCACCGAAGTGACGGCCGATGTCGAAGCGGTCGGCGCGATCACCATCCCTGCGCGCAAGTTGAGCGAGATCGCACGCGAACTCCCGCCAGCACCGGTGAAGATCTCGGCGACCGGCGATCAGCGGATCACGCTCGAATGCGGTCGCTCGAAGTTCAAGCTCCTGGGATTGCCGAAG